>CAZHTO010000125.1:0-5830 GCA_964535845.1 uncultured Demequinaceae bacterium
AAGTTGTTTGCCGAGACCAACGAGGCCAAGGTCCGCGGTTATGGACCCGGGCGTTTCTCGTTCAACGTCAAGGGCGGGCGGTGCGAGTCCTGCTCGGGCGATGGCACGCTCAAGATCGAGATGAACTTTCTTCCAGACGTCTACGTGCCATGTGAGGTGTGCAAGGGGGCGCGGTACAACCGCGAGACCCTCGAGGTGCATTTCAAGGGCAAGACCGTGGCAGACGTGCTCGACATGCCTATCGAACAGGCTGCCGAGTTCTTCGAGGCGATCCCGTCCATTTCGCGCCACCTGCGCACGCTCGTGGAGGTAGGGCTCGGCTATGTACGGCTGGGCCAGCCCGCACCCACGCTTTCCGGTGGTGAAGCACAACGCGTCAAGCTCGCGTCCGAACTGCAACGCCGCTCGACGGGACGCACCATTTATGTGTTGGACGAGCCTACGACGGGTCTGCATTTCGAGGACGTGAACAAGCTCCTTGCCGTGCTCCAGGGGCTCGTGGACAAGGGCAACACCGTGATCGTGATTGAACACAACCTCGACGTCATCAAGTCTGCCGACTGGGTTATCGATATGGGCCCCGAAGGCGGCTCTGGAGGCGGCATCGTCGTGGCTGAAGGCAGCCCCGAAGAGGTCGCAAGCAACCAGGCGAGCCATACCGGCGGCTTCTTGAACCAGATCCTCGGGGTGCCGACCCCGGCGTAGGCTGACTGGCGTGACCAAATCAGTGGATTACCGGCCGGCGCCTGGTTCTATCCCCACCGAGCCCGGCGTATACCGGTTTAGAGACCCCCACGGTCGCGTGATCTACGTAGGCAAGGCCAAGGTGCTGCGCTCACGCTTGTCCAACTACTTCCAGGACCCGGCGGGGCTTCACCCGCGCACACGCACCATGGTCACCACGGCCGCATCGGTCGACTGGACGGTGGTGCGTAACGAGGTCGAGGCGCTGATCCTCGAGCACACCTGGATCAAGCAATACGACCCGCGCTTCAACGTCGTATTCAAAGACGACAAGTCGTACCCGTACTTGGCGGTCACGCTCAACGAGAAGTTTCCCCGTATTCAGGTGATGCGTGGCGAGCGCAAAAAGGGCGTGCGGTACTTCGGGCCTTATGCCCGTGCCTGGGCCATCCGCGACACGGTGGACACGTTGCTCACCGCTCTTCCCATGCGCTCATGCGCGCCAGGGGTGTTCCGTAAGGCAGAGCGGCAGGGCCGGCCGTGCTTGCTGGGCTACATCGATAAGTGCTCCGCGCCGTGCGTGGGGCGTATTTCCGAAGAAGACCATCGGGCGGTTGCGGAGCGCGTGTGCGCTGTCCTGGGAGGTGATGCGAAGAGCCTCATTCGTGACCTCACCAGCGCCATGGATGTTGCCGCCGACCGCGAAGATTTTGAGGCGGCTGCCCGTGCTCGTGACCGGCTCCACGCACTGCGCGACATTCTGGACCGCAACGCAGTGGTGCTATCGCCGGGAACCAACGTCGACATTTTTAGCCTGGTGGACGAAGACCTTGAGGCCGCAGCGCATGTGTTCCACGTGCGCGACGGCCGCATCACCGGCGAGCGTGGGTGGGTGGTGGACAAGCCCGAGCCGCTCGACGTGCCCGCGATGATCGCTCAGCTCATTCAAGAGGCGTACGCTGCAGCGGACGCGGAAGAGGTTCCGCCAGAGATTTTGGTTCCCGCGTCGCCGGATACGGCCGATGCGCTGCGAGATTGGTTACGCGGCATTCGCGGGTCTGGGGTATCCATCCGGGTCCCGGCTCGTGGCAAAAAGGCTGAGTTGGCGGGGACCGGGTTACAGAACGCGAAGCAGGTGCTACAACAACATCGCCTCAAGCGTGCCTCAGACCTCACCACTCGCTCGGCAGCACTGCAGGAGCTGCAAGACGCCATCGGCATGGTGGACGCACCCCTACGGATCGAGTCTTACGACATCTCGCACACCGGTGGGACTAACCAGGTGGGATCGATGGTGGTGTTCGAGGACGGGCTGCCCCGTAAGGCCGAATACCGTCAGTTCTCGATTGCGGATGGCACTGACGACACGGCTGCCATGCGGGAGGTCCTCACGCGCCGCTTTACGCGTTATCTCGAGGAGTCGAAACTGCCACCCGAGGAGCGCGAGAAGGCCCGCTTCGCGTACCCGCCACAGCTCGTGCTTGTCGACGGCGGTTTGCCGCAGGTCAATGTGGCGCGCCAGGCGTTGGACGACTTGGGGCTTGTGCACATCATGGTGATCGGGCTAGCAAAGCGCCTTGAAGAGGTGTGGGTTCCCGCTGATGAGTTCCCGGTAATTCTGCCGCGCGGCTCCGAAGCCCTGTTCTTGCTCCAACGACTTCGTGACGAGGCGCACAGGTTTGCGATCTCACGCCACCGCGGCAAGCGCACCAAGGCCATGAAGGCCTCGGCAATCGACGACATCCCGGGCGTGGGGCCCACACGCGCAAAGTCTCTGATCCGCCACTTTGGCTCACTTGCGAAGGTTCGCGAGGCGGCTGTCGAGCAGATCGCCCTCGTTCCGGGCATTGGCATGGGTACCGCGCGCGCGATTCACGTTGCGTTGCACCCCGACCGTGACTGAGTTACCACCCAGGCACCGGCGACAATGGCATGCTGGAACCATGAACCACGAACCGGACCCTGTCACCTACCCGTCTGGGATCCCTCGACCGCAACTTGAGACCCCAGAAGTTCCGCCACAGTTGCTGATCCTGACCGGCATGTCTGGCGCAGGCCGCACGAAGGCTGGCGAGGCTTTGGCGGACTTGGGCTGGTATGTCGTGGACAACCTACCGCCTCACCTCCTGGGCGGTCTCGTCAGCGCCCACATTGCGGGCCAGGCACAGCGCCGTCTGGCGGCGGTGGTCGACGTGCGCGGCGGTAAGTTCTTCCAGGACCTGGACAGTGTGGTTGATGACCTCGAAGTATCCGGCATCCCCGTGCGGATGGTGTTCCTAGACGCGAGCGACAACGCCCTTGTCCGTCGCTTCGAAGAAGGGCGCCGGCCTCACCCGCTCCAAGAGGATGGCACGCTCCTCGAGGGCATCGCCCGTGAACGCGCCATTGTTGCGGAAGTCCGTGACCGTGCCGACGTGGTGATCGACACGTCGGACCTCAACGTGCACCAATTACGCACGAAGATGACTACTGACGTCGCCTTGGAGGCGCCTGCGTTGCAGTTGAACGTCCAGTCCTTTGGCTTCAAGAACGGCATCCCCACCGACGCCGACTTCGTGGCCGACGTTCGCTTTCTCGATAACCCACACTGGATTCCCGAACTTAAACCGCTCACTGGAACTGACACGCCAGTGCGCGACCACGTGCTCAATTCTGAAGGCGCGCGCGAGTTCATCGTGGCCTACGCGGACCTGCTCGACGGAGCCTTCCGCCACTACCGTGCTCACGACAAGCACTCGATCACCATCGGTGTGGGCTGCACAGGCGGTCGCCACCGCTCGGTAGCCGTAGCCGAGGCGCTCGGTGCCGCTCTGCGCGAAAGGGGCCACCAGGTCCGTACCACCCACCGCGACCGGGACAGATGAATGCCACCCAACCCGCGCATCGTCGCTCTTGGGGGTGGGCATGGGCTTTACGCAACGTTGTCGGCACTGCGGGGGTTGACGCCGCATCTGACCGCCATTGTGACTGTCGCGGACGACGGCGGCTCCTCGGGTCGGTTACGCAGCGAGATGGGCATTGTGCCGCCGGGGGATTTACGCATGGCGCTCAGCGCCCTGTGTGCGGACAACGAGTGGGGCCGTACGTGGCGCGACGTCTTGCAGTGGCGGTTTGCCACGAACGGTGAGCTCAATGGTCACGCGTTGGGCAACCTCTTGATTGCCGCTTTGTGGGACCGCAACGGAGACGTGGTTGACGGCCTTGATTGGGTAGGCAAGTTGCTTCAGGCCCAGGGACGGGTCTTGCCGCTGTCAACGGATCCGCTCGAGGTCTCCGCGACCGTGCGCAACGGTACCGGAACCAGGCAGATCGTGGGTCAAGCTGCCGTTGCGGTCGCTGACGGAGTCATTGACCAGGTGCGGGTGTCACCAGCCGCGCCACAGGTGCCAGTAGAAACTATCGCTGCCATCGATGAGGCAGACCTGGTGGTCTTGGGTCCAGGAAGTTGGTATACGTCCGTCCTCACCCACTTTCTGGTCGAGCCGGTGGGCCAAGCCCTCACGCGGGCCGCGGACCGTACTGTCGTGGTCCTCAACCTGGGTGACGACGACCTTGAAACCGCCGGTACCGGGCGCGCAGAGGATGTGCGTGCACTCCAGCGCATCGCCCCAGGTTTTAGCCCACATGCCGTGCTCGTGGACGTGAATCATTCTAAAGATGTGGGTTTGGCCGATGCGGTGACAACGTGGGGTTCGCAACTCATCACAGCGCGAGTGCACAGTCAAGACGATCTCACCAGGCATGACACGGTGGCTCTACGGGAACAGTTCGCCTTGTTGTCAGGTGCTTCATGACTATCAGTACCCGGCACATCACGACCAGTGGCAGGATGACTGCATGGCACTAACGGCTCAGGTTAAAGATGAATTGGCGCGCGTCGCGGTTGAGAAGACGTCGGCCCGCAAAGCAGAAGTAGCGACCACATTGAGGTTTGCCGGAGGGCTCCACATTGTCTCCGGACGTATCGTCATCGAGGCAGAACTTGATACTGCCATGGCCGCACGGAGGCTAAGGGGATATATCCACGAAGTTTTTGGCTTACTGAGCGAGATCATTGTGGTGTCTGGCGGAGCTCTTAAGAAGGGCAACCGCTATGTCGTACGCGTGGTTAAAGAAGGTGAATCACTCGCGCGCCAGACTGGGTTGCTCGATCATCGTGGGCGCCCAGTCCGCGGTTTGCCGCCGTACGTGGTCGGTGGCTCCATCGGTGACACCGTGGCCGCATGGCGAGGTGCCTTTTTAGCGCACGGCTCGTTGACTGAGCCTGGGCGCTCTTCTGCACTAGAAGTCACGTCGCCCGGCCCCGAAGCCGCACTTGCGCTCGTGGGCGCGGCGCGCAGACTTGGAGTGAATGCAAAGTCGAGAGAAGTGCGTGGAGTCGACCGCGTCGTCATTCGAGACGGCGAGGCTATCGCGAACCTCCTCACGCGGCTGGGCGCTCATGACTCGGTGATTGAGTGGGAGCAGAAGCGAACCCGGCGTGAGGTGCGGGGAACGGCTAACCGGCTCGCGAATTTTGATGATGCCAATCTGCGCCGCAGCGCGCAAGCGGCGGTGGCAGCGGGGGCACGGGTCCAACGCGCATTTGAAATCCTCGGTGACGATGTTCCCGAGCACCTGCGCGAAGCGGGACGATTGCGGCTAGACAATCGCGATGCCTCTCTTGAGGAGCTAGGCAAGCTCGCATCGCCACAACTCACCAAGGACGCCGTTGCAGGGCGTATACGCCGACTGCTAGCGACAGCAGACAAGCAGGCCGAAGAGATGGGCATTCCAGATACCGAGGCCGGTATCAACCAAGAATTGCTCGAACTTGATTAGCCTGTTGCAGGACTTTCGTCGTAACCCACCCCCGAATTGATAGTAGTAGGGTGATATCAGTGACCCGTCCAGCACGGAGTCCCAGCGCACGTTGAGGTGTGCACCAGTTCCCAAAACAATCCGCGCCGGTGACCTCCGGCGCAAGTCGAGGAGATCACTATGACCATCAAGGTCGGCATTAACGGCTTTGGCCGTATCGGACGCAACTTCTTCCGTGCTGTGCTCGCTCAGGGCGCAGACATCGAGATCGTTGGCATCAACGACCTCACGGACAACGCGACGCTTGCGCACCTGCTCAAGTACGACTCGATCCTGGGCCGCCTCG
>CAZHTO010000126.1:0-5824 GCA_964535845.1 uncultured Demequinaceae bacterium
ATCTTCTTGGCGTTGTCCCACGAGCCGCCCGAGTTCGCCAGGAACACCGCCATCAATACTCCGGTACCAATGGCACCGGCGAGGAACCCGGCAAGCGCCCCGACCCCCAACCCAAAGCCCACAAACACGGGCGCCATCGCGGCCAGCAACCCCGGGGTGGCGAGCTCACGCAAACTGTCACGCGTGCAAATGTCGACCACGCGGCCGTAGTCAGGACGGGTGTCGAAGGTCATGATTCCGGGGTTGTCGCGGAACTGGCGACGCACCTCGAGCACGATCGCTCCGGCCGCGCGCGTGACCGCATCGATCGCGAGCCCCGAGAACAAGAACACCGTGGCGCCACCGATGATCACCCCCACAAGCGTGAGCGGGTTGATGACCTCGTATGAGAAGTCTGCGGCGTGCGCGGCGGCCTCAGAAATCGCTTGGCTTACGGCGTCTGAGTACGACCCGAACAATGCAGTCGCGGCAAGAACCGCAGTCGCGATCGCAATTCCTTTAGTGATGGCCTTAGTGGTGTTGCCCACGGCATCCAGATCGGTGAGAATCTGTGCGGCCTCCTCATTGACTTCGCCCGACATCTCCGCAATACCTTGCGCATTGTCAGAAACGGGGCCAAAGGTATCCATCGCGACAATCACTCCCACGGTGGTGAGCAATCCACACCCAGCGAGAGCCACCAAGAACAACGCCAACGTAATAACGCCGCCCGCCACGAAATACAAAATCACCACGGCTCCGGCAATCACGGTTGCCGTATACACCGCAGATTCGAGCCCCAGCCCAATGCCAGAAAGCACCACGGTCGCAGCGCCAGTACGAGACGTGGCCGCCACTCGTTGCGTGGGCTTTTGACCCGTGTCCGTGAAGTAACCCGTGAGCCACAAAATCAGCCCCGCCAAGCCAATGCCCACGAACACCGCAACCGTTGCCATCACCCGCGGGTCGCCTGTCACATCGGCCAAGCGGTCGGTGCCCACCTCCGCGAAGCTGCTGGGCAAGTACACAAACGCCGCGATCCCCGCCAGCACTGCACCAATGGCCGCGGACGTATAGAAGCCGCGATTAATCGCCGCGAGGCCCGACTCACCCTTGCGGGCCTTGGTAATGAACACGCCAATAGCGGCAACAAACGCGCCCACGGCAGTCACAATCAGCGGGAACACCAAGCCCTGCTCGCCCATCGCCGCTTTACCCAAAATGAGCGCCGCCACGAGCGTCACCGCGTAAGACTCAAACAAATCCGCCGCCATACCAGCACAGTCACCCACGTTGTCGCCAACGTTGTCCGCGATCGTTGCCGCGTTACGCGGGTCATCCTCAGGAATATGTTTCTCAACTTTTCCTACCAAGTCAGCGCCCACATCGGCCGCCTTGGTGAAAATGCCGCCGCCCACTCGCATAAACATCGCCAACAAAGCCGCGCCAAAGCCAAAGCCTTCGAGCACCGCCGTTGCGTCCCCGCGATACAAGAACACGACCGCAGCAGCGCCCAACAACCCCAAGCCCACGACGGACATTCCGACCGCGCCCCCGGTGCGGAACGCGATACGCCCGCCAATAAACTGCCCATTCGCCTGCGTCGCCGAGTGTGCGACCCGCACGTTTGCGCGCACCGCGAGCCACATTCCCATGTAGCCAATGAGTGCCGAGAACCCAGCGCCCAACAGGAAGAATATCGAGCGGCCTACCCGTACCCCAGCATCGCCCGGTAGCAAGAACAACAACGCAAAAACAATGACAGCGAACAGCACGAGGGTGCGCATTTGCCGGTTCAGATAGGCCGATGCGCCTTCCTGAATTGCCTCTGCGATGTCACGCATTTTTCGGGAACCGTCGTCGTATTTAAGTACCTGTTGGCGCAAAAAGTACGAGAAAACGAGCGAGACCGCTGCAATTGCTCCGATAACGGCAACGATGGTGAGGCTTGAGCCTGTGACCTCGACCTCGGGGGTGACCACGTAGTGCATTCGTCCTCCTTGACGAATCGCATCGCAACGACGGCGTTGTCGCGCGGTGACGAAGGTATGCGGGGAGTCTAAGGGACTATGGGAGGGACTGCGAGGGATAGCCCAACGTTTTTCGAGTGGTGTACGTCGTTACTGCAAGCGGTCGCCAGATCCACAGCAATGAATGATCACCGGAGGGGCCATGTCAGCCTGGCAAGACACCATGGAGGAGTTGGTGCGTACCCGAGAGCGCGCCCTGCTCTCGTACGCCTACCTGGTATGCGGCAACCCCACCGAGGCTCAAGACCTGGTGCAAGACGCCCTGGTACGCACGTTCGGCAAGGAACGCCCCGGGCTCACGGCCCTTAAGGCGGAGGGCTATGTGCGCCGCGCCATCACCACTATTTACATCGATCAGTACCGCCGTGGGCAGCGCTGGCAACGGGTGCAGCACTTGTTCCGTGCTGAGCGCCTAGTCGCCGATCCATACGGCGAAGTTGAGGCGGGCTCCGATACGGCCGATGCGCTGGCAACCTTGCCGCCCCGCGTACGGGCATGCGTGGTGCTGAGATTTTTTGATGACCTCACGGTTCCCCAGATTGGCCGTGCCCTTGGCATCGCCGACGGCACCGTGAAGCGCTATTTGAGCGACGGGTTGAGCCAGCTTCAGTTGGCCCTTGGCCCTCTTGAAGACGCAAACGACGAAGACGACGTAACTGACGTCCCTGTGGTGGCACCGGGCGCGCGTGGAAGGAACAAATCATGAAGCTCAGAGATGCCCTCCGGGGTGCTGCCGACCGCGCACCCATTGACGACATTGTGGTCTCTACCGATAGGGCTGTAGGTCGCATTAAGCGTGATCGGACGTTACGCATGGGCGCCAATGGCCTGGTAGGCGCGGGCGCTGTCGCAATGATTGCGTTCGCAGCCGTAGGCCCATTCGGCTCCGCTCACGAAGGCGCTGGGCTCGATGCGGCCGTGGCTGCATATGACGGGGCACCTGAGGCTGCAACGGAGGATTTTGCCGGGGCTATGCCCAGTCCTATGGACATGGATCGAGCCGCTCACCCGTGGATGTGCGGTAGCGACTTTGACCCGCACAGTGGTGGGTGGCAGTGGGGCGACACCTCTGGGGTGACCTTTACGGCGGGTGACCCAGAAGTGGATGGTGCAGAGATCATGTTGCAGAACACTCTCGAAGCACATCGCCCCGTGGACCTGGTGTCGCTTGCCCCCGACCACGTCATTACGTGGGACGGCATCGTCGTGGGTTCACTCATCGAGCCCGACCTCTTCCATGACGGGCCTGCCGATGAGCCGATGCTCCCTGAGGGCCAAATGTCCGAGCGCCTTGAACCCGGCACCGACTTCCACACTCTCGAGCAGTGGACCACGCTTACCCCGGTGAACTGCTGGGATGGTTCACCACTGCCCGCGGGCGACTACGAAGTCCACCAGGCGTGGACCCTCGCATACCCGGGTGCTAGTAGCGAGCCTGGCGGTGAGTCGGGTAGTGAGTCCGGTAGCGAGCCTGGCGGTGAGCCTGGCGGCGAGCCCACAGATAGCGTGTCCGCCACGGCGTCCGAGCTGTTCCGCGTCGCTGCCGATCCGGTGACACTGACCGTCGAGGGCGACCCCGTTGATGATCCCTTTGGTCAGTACCTCGCTGGTGGGGCGCCCCTACCGCTGCCCATGCCCATCGAGCCCGAGCCGCTACCCGAGGGCTCGCTCACTCCTGATCAGGCGCGCGAACTCTTTGACGCCAACGTCGTCAGCGGGAGCTGGGACATGGCAGCAGGGTCGCAACGGTGGGTCAAGATGCACGACTCGAAGAACGACCCCGACGGTAGCGATTGGGAGAGCAACTACTTTGGCTGCATGTGGGCCGGCGAGACACGTTCGGAGTTCCCTGAGCGCTCGGCCGAGTTGAACTTGCTCGACGTGAATATCGACCTGCCTGCGAGTATTGACGTGAGCTACGGCTTTGTGGTGGATGGCAACCCCTTGGTGACGGCGTCGCTCACCAACACCTCGGAGTACACGTTGCCCGGCTTCTGGTCTGGAGCTCAGCCGCAATTGCACTTAGTGCGTGATGGGCAGGTGGTGGCTACCGCGCACCCGCAAGACATCAACCACGGGGGCGGGATGAGCATTCTCGATAGTCCCGCAGTAATGCAGCGTGGCGGCGAAGTCGATACTGCGATTGCATTCCCCCAGACCCGCAACGCGGGCTTAGTTCCCGGCGATTCGGTCAGCGGCGAGTACCTGTGGCGCGACGTGAGTGGCTGTGGCACTGCCGGGGCCCCGCTCGAAGTCGCACCGGGCACCTACACCGTGCTTGCTGTGCAGTCGCTTTCGGTGTCGAACCAGGAGATTGCGGTGTCCTTCGGATCGCCCGAGCCCGCCATCGACCTCGGTGGCGGCGTGAGCGGGTTCGATGGCAACTCGAGCGCCTTCCGTGACGTGGTCGAGCCAGGCTCCATGGAAGTCGATCCGGGGGCCGTCGAGTGGGACGCCGTCGAACTCCAATCCTGGACCTCACTGGGGACAGTGACCATCCGCTAGAGAACCCCGACTCACACAGCACAGTTCACAAGGCAACGCGCCCTGGGTGACCCTCACCCAGGGCGCGTTGCACTGCCCCCACCCCTCGCTAACGCTGGCCCTGCAACGGCCTGTGCGCTGGCCCGGGTAAGCCCCGCGCCCATAGCCGTGTCGACAGTGACCACCGCACCCACCGTGACGCACCGAGTCACGGAGGCCCGGTGGTCGCTGGCTGCGCTCACTGCGGCAGCGCATGCGGCTTGAGCGGCGGGCCTACCCATCGCGACCTGGTCTCTGGCGGTGCGCGCACCTGCAAGAGCAGCCTCGTCTGCGGCATGCTGCGCGGCTGTCTGCTGAGCGGCCGCCGCCGCACCCACCACGAGTGCAGCGCCAATCATCAGCACCACCGCGATCACGCCAACCATGATCAGGCTCGCCGCGCCTCGCTCCGACGAGAGTCTCACTCGCACCGCACTCATCGCCGCCCACTCACCGATCGATGCGCGCGGCTGACGTCGCAGACATGGCAGGCAGCCACGCTGGCCCGTCTATCACCACGTGAACCTCCGCGTATGAGCCGTGCATGACCACGCGCGAGCGGCCGTGCGGCACCATGCGGTCGAGCTCGGCCTCAGCCACAGCCAACCCCTCCACGGCAGCGATCCGTGCACCAAAGCCGGCTGCCTGGGTCGCCTCTACGCCTGCGCGCGCCCACACGAGCGCCGACACCACCAGCCCCAGCACCAGCACCACGGCCGGCAGCCCCATCGCCAGCTCGACCGTCACTGACCCACGGTCTCGTGGTGGCCAGCCAGGATTTGTGAGGCGGGCCAACCGCCCGTGTGGACGCAGCGTCATAGCTAGCTCACCCAAATGCTGACCGGAGAATTCCGGCCAACAGCTCGCGCACTTCACTCGAGCGGATGAGGGCAATAAGCACTCCAGCAAAGGCTGCTGCTGCCACCGTCACAAGCGCGTACTCCGTAGTGGCCATGCCTGTGTCATCACGCAAATCCCACCTGCGCTTAGGCCGGGAATCTTTGGTCATGTGTGTCCCTTCTAGGCGACGACCTTCGCCGCCTTGCCCTCACAGTGGCGTGCACCCCACACGCAGCACACCTGCACCATTGCCCAATGGTGGATAGCACCTGGGGCGGCTCGCCTTGGGGACAAGCGCACACAGCCCACGGTTCGGAGCGATGGCGGGCCGGCATTGTGGCAAGCTCCCTATGGCTGCCGGCGGGTGATGCCGCTAGATAAGCCCACGTGGCCCGGCTCGAACGGGACTGCCTCCCTCGCCAGACACCGAAATGTCGGCCGGTCGGTGGGGG
>CAZHTO010000127.1:0-5797 GCA_964535845.1 uncultured Demequinaceae bacterium
TGAGCAAGTCGCTACAAAACTATCCGGACGTCAACGAGGTGTTCCACCGTGACGGCTCCGACGCCATGCGCTGGTTCCTCATGTCATCCCCCATTTTGCGTGGCGGCAACCTTGTCGTCACGGAAAGAGGCATCCGCGAAGCACTGCGTAAAGTGATGCTGCCGTTGTGGAGCTCGTACTACTTCTTCACGACGTACGCCAAGGCGTCGAACGGCGGCAAGGGGTACCAAGCAAAACCCGTTGCGGCCGATGCGGTGGCTGGGCTCCCAGTAATGGACCGGTACGTGTTGGCCAAGACTGCCGAGTTGGTGGAGGACGTGACCGGGCAGATGGCGGCCTATGACTTGCCAGGGGCATCTGAGTCGCTCAACCAGTTCATGGACCTGCTCACCAATTGGTACATCCGCACCCAGCGCGACCGGTTCTGGGAGGAGGGCACGGAGGCGTTTGACACGTTGTACTCAGTGCTCGAAACGGTGACCCGGCTCGCCGCGCCGTTGCTCCCGTTGATCACAGAAGAGGTGTGGCGCGGGCTCACTGGCGGCCGGTCCGTTCACCTCACGGACTTCCCGGCCGTCGATGAGGCCTGGCGCGATGGCTCACTCGGTGCCTTAATGGATCTCGCTCGGGAGCTGGTCGGAGCGGGGCATGCTTTAAGAAAAGCGGCGAACATTAGGGTGCGCCAGCCTCTGCCTGCGGTCGAGATTATGCTCGCGCCTTCCGACGATGTTCTCCAGACCCGCGCCCGCGTCATGCTGACGCTTTCAGATTCGGTGCTCCCTTTGATCCAGCGAGAGCTCAATGTGAAGGCCGTTCAGTTAGTCGACGTTGAGCCCTTCAAGGTTCGATATGGCGTCGAGCGGGTGCTGTCAGTGAACTCTCGTGTTGCTGGCCCTCGCCTTGGGAAAGAGATGCAGACTGCAATCAAAGCCGCCAAGTCGGGTGACTGGAGTATTCTTCACGACTTCTCTGTTAACGCGGGCGGCGTACGGCTCTTAGAGGATGAATTTGAGATCACTCTTCGCGTAACTGAAGACGACGGAGTAGCCGTGGGGACGACAACGCATGGTCACTTCATTGCGCTCGAGACTGAGTTGACCCCCGAACTTGAAGCCGAGGGTTACGCGCGTGACGTGATCCGTACGGTACAAGACGCCCGTAAGTCAGAAGGCCTGGAGGTGTCTGACCGTATTCGCCTGACGCTCACCGTGCCGGCCGAGCGGCTCACCGCTGTCACTGAATGGCGGGACTTGATTGCAGGGGAGACCCTTGCCCAGAACCCGGCCACGGGCGAGGCGCAGGTGGACGTAAGCGAAGGCGACGAGCTGGTGGTGCAGGTCGAGAAGGTGTGAGGCAAGCCGTCTAGTTGACAGTGCCACCACTGACATTAAGGGACTTGCCCTTGAAGAAGATGCTCCGATAGGGCGAAGTGTGGAAGCTTTCGCCGGAGTTGCCTGTCAGTGATGAGCCCTCGATTGTGAGCGAGCCCGCGCCGTTGTTCGATACGTAGAACACGGCCGGGCCGCCTTCGGGAGCAACGTTGCCGGTGATCGTGGACTTCGAGATTTTGACGTTCTGCGCGGTGCCATCGAAGTAAATCGCGCCACCGTTGCCACCCTTGCCGCTTGAGGCTCCGTGCCCGGTTGCAGTGTTATCGGTGAAGGTTGAGCCGCTAATGCTCAGCGGCGTCTGCAAGGAGCTGACTGCCCCACCATTAGCGCACTTGTTGCCAGTGAAACGTGAGTTGGAGATGGTCGCGCCGCCGTTGACGCCGGTGACGCGAATGGCGCCTCCACCTGCGTCTGAATGTGCGCTCATGCACCTGTTTGACGTAAACCACGCGTTCTGCACGGTGAGTTTGCCGCCGCGCATGCCTATCGCGCCGCCGCCGCCACCTCCGGGGAGGGTGTCAACACCCGCGGGGGCTGACGACGCATTGCCGCTGGTGAAGCCGATGTTGCGGAACGTGATGTGGGGAACGGTTTGGCCTTGGCAGTTGTCGGACAGCCAGCCAAAGGACTCCTGGCAAGTGTTGGCGTAGAAGATTCCACGTGATCCGCCGCCGCTGAGCGTGATCAAACCGCCGCCGTCGAGCGTCATGTGAGAAATGGGCTGGCCGCCCTTCCACGGGTGCGCACAGTTGTGGGTGTTGCACGTCTTGAGTGTCTCGTTGACCACGATCGTCACGGCCGAGCCGCCGCAATTGAAACTCACGTCCCCGCCGCCACGCACGGCCTCTGCGAGAGCTGCGGAAGTACACGAAGCCACCGTGCCATCACCAACGACTACCGACGTTCCCGTCCGGGTGACGGTGCCCGCGCCACCTCCACTGTTGGTAGCGCCAGAGCTGCCGCCGCTGCTACCTGCCTGCGCTGCTTCTTCGCTCGCGTCTTGTGCAGGGACCACAGTGACGGTGCCGCTCCCCGGCGGCGTCTGGGTCTCATCGCTGTCCCCGGCATCGGCCGTATCCGCGTCGTCGGGGACTTGTGCTGCCGCGAGTGCTGTGATGCGAGGCGCGGGCTCTACTGCTGTGCGCACCGCCTCATGTTCGAGGGCAGAATCCTCGTGTGGGGGCGGTGAGGCGCACGCGCCCAGAACGAGCGCCGCGATTGCGCCTAGAGCGAGGGATATTAAGCGGGGGGACGAAGTCACAGGCTGACAATAGCGGACAGGCTTGGCTTACGAGCAAGAAAGTTTCGTAAGACATCTGTCGCCGAGCGGCCCGGGCGCTCCAATGCCCGGGTAATCCCTGGCACCGTCTTCGGCCATGCGGATGATGGCGTATTCAAGCACGCGTGGGACACTTGACTCATGCCTGATCCCAGCGACTTGACGCTCGGCGGCCTCACTCCGGACGAGGCCGAGCGCGAGATCTACGCCCATATCCTGTCCCGCAACCCTGAGCACGACTTTGAGCCCACGCTCGAACGTGTGCGCGAGGCCTGCGACTTGCTCGGTAACCCTCAGCACGCCTACAAGGTTGTGCACATCACGGGCACCAACGGCAAAACGTCGGCGGCCCGTATGACCGAGGCCCTAGTGCGCGAGCACGGGCTACGTACTGGACTGTTCACATCGCCGCACCTGAGCTCGGTGCGTGAACGTATTCAGATCGACGGCGAGCCCATCGCCCAAGACGAGTTCATTCGTTTGTGGCAAGAAGTCGCACCCATTCTTCATATGGTCGATGCGCGCTCCGCCAAGAACGGTGGCCCGCGTTTGAGCTTTTTCGAAGTTCTCGTGGTGCTGGCTTATGCGGCTTTTGCCGATGCGCCTGTAGACGTCGCAGTCATCGAAGTGGGCATGGGTGGGGTGTGGGATGCGACGAACGTTGCTGACGGAAACGTTGCGGTCGTGACCCCCATCAGCATGGATCACGCTGAGTGGCTTGGGGACGACCTCGCAGGTATTGCAGGGGAGAAGGCCGGCATCATTAAGGACGGTTCGACGGCCGTGATCGCCGAGCAGTCTGATGCGGTTTCCCCGGTGTTGCTTGAGGCGATAGCAAATCGAAATGCCACCGGCTGGTGGGAAAACGACGCGATCGAGGTCGTGGACCGTCAACCTGGCGTGGGTGGACAGCTCGTTAGCCTCCGCACCCCGGGTGCCACGTACACCGACATCTTTGTGCCGCTGTATGGCGCACACCAGGCCCACAATGCGCTGCTAGCGCTCGCGGCCACCGAGGCGCTCATGGCTGATGGCGGCGAACCCGCTGCGCTGAGCGGTGAGACGGTCGAGACCGCTTTTGGTGGCGTCACGTCGCCTGGGCGCCTTGAGGTAGTGCGTACCTCGCCCATGATTTTGGTGGACGTCGCGCACAACCCGGCAGGCATCGACGCACTGGTGAGCGCTGTCGAAGAGTCTTTTGTTTTCGAGTCGGTCGTTGCAGTGGTGGGAGTGCTCGAAGACAAGGACGCCGAGGGGATTCTCGCTGGCCTCGAGTCGCTCGTGGATCACGTGGTCATCACCGCATCGGCCTCTGCGCGTGCCATCATTGCAGACGACTTGGGCGCTGTTGCGCGCCGAGTGTTTGGTGACGAGCGCGTGCAGGTCGCGCAAGATTTGCCCGATGCGATTGATAGGGCCGTACAGACCGCTGAGCAGGTGCACGACATGGGTGCGGGCATTCTCGTTACGGGTTCCGTGACCGTTGTCGCAGAGGCGCGTATCTTGGTGGGAGCCGACAAGCGCAAGGGGGCAGGCCAAGCTCGATGACAGAACCAGTATCTACACCTCACGAGGCACCGGAATCCTCAGAGCAGGCGCCTAAACCGCAGCGTCCCGCAACGCTGGTGTTCACCCAGACGGTGCTGATGTTGCAAGCCTTCGTGGCACTGTTTGCCACCTTGGTGCTGTGGAGCTTCGCTCAAAACGGCATTCTCGACATCGAACCATGGGTCGCGCTGGTGGGAGGGCTCACCCTCATGCTCGCGCTCGGGTACGTGTCACGCAAGCAGACCACCCGGTGGGGTCGCGTGCTGGGGTGGGTACTTCAGTTGCCCATGCTGGTCGCCGCGCTGCTTGAGCCTGCGATCGCTGTCATTGGCGGCATCTTCTTGATCTTGTGGCTCATGGCCTTGCGCATTGGTGGCCGCATTGACCGCGAGCGCAAGGAGCGTTTAGAGGCTGCCGCAAGCCACACGGACGAGGACGGCGAGTAGCCCGCATGATGAGCGCATCGTCGCTAGGCAGGCGCGCCATGGTGGCGCTTGCGCTAGGCATGCTGGGGCTGTCGATGCTGTTTTACGCGCTCGAGGCCACGTCGCTTAATCGTTTTGCTGCCGCCAATAATGAGGTGGAGGCTGGCACCCCTGCGCGTATTTACATCTCGATGTTTGTGGGACTTGCGCTGCTCAACCTGTGCGTGTTCTGGTCGATCCAGCAGTGGTCGGCGTATGCGCGGGCCCACCCGGACGTCAAGCATTTGCCCGTGTGGTTCTTGATGTTTTTGATCGTGGCACCGGTGGGAGGGCTGGTGTATTCGATCGCGTCTCACGCCAGTTATGTCCGTAGTTTGGACGTGGTGCCCGTAGACCCGAACCTGGGGTTCGTCGCTTTCCAGGTGCTGATGGCAACGTTCGTGTTGCTGTCGTTGGTGTTGCTTGCCGCGCGCTGGGCGCCGGGTTATAAGCGCACCGCTCCAGTTACGTAGCAGCCGGCACGCGCACCACTGAGGTGACGTCGTAGCCGGCGAGAGCTGCGCGGCCGTTGAGCACATCGAGTTCAAGCAAGAACGCAAACTCGACGTGTGCGACGCCTGCACGCTTGAGCATCTCAGCAACCGCGTTCGCGGTGCCGCCGGTGGCAAGGACGTCGTCGATCACAAGCACACGTTTGCCGGCCAGGCCGTCAGGGCTGAGCACCAGGTCTGCGGCGCCATATTCGATATTTGCGTTCGACTCGAGGAGTTCGCCGGGCATCTTGCCTTTTTTGCGCACCATCGACATGCCCACGCCTAACGTCTGTGCGACCACCGGCGCGAAAATGAAACCGCGAGCATCAACGCCCACCACCACGTCAACGGGGTGGTCAGGGTCAACGGGGTGGTCAGGGGTGAGCGCCGCACACGCCTTAGCGAATAGTGCAGGGTCCGCCAGTATTGGGCTGATGTCGTAGAACAGCACCCCGGGCACGGGGAAGTCCGGGTATGTGGCGAAGTCGCTCAGAGTGATCACGGCACTATCGTGCCACTCGTGCCGGGCAGTGGGCGACGGCCAGTAGGCTGGCCCGCATGACTGAACGCACCCTCATCCTGGTCAAGCCCGACGGCGTCCGACGCGGCCTCGTCGGCGAG
>CAZHTO010000128.1:0-5771 GCA_964535845.1 uncultured Demequinaceae bacterium
TGCTGGCCCGCGACTACCCCGAGTCGGACCCTCCCACCCAGTTCGGCATGAATGCGCTGACGGCACTCCGCGAGGTCGAGAAGGCCGTACTCGACAGCGATACCGCCCCTCGTGGCACCGCGCCCGTCCCGCCGAGCGCACCAGTGCAGTCCATCGAGTTCCGTGACCTGTCGTTCTCGTACCCCGGCGCGGATCAGGTCGTGTTTGACGGGCTCAATCTCACCGTCGAGGCGGGGCGCACCACCGCGATCGTCGGCGTGAACGGCGCGGGCAAGACCACGTTGATGAAGCTGTTGGCGCGCCTGTACGAGCCGACGGCAGGCGGCATCTACGTCGACGGCGTGAACATCGCAGATCTCGACGTTGCCGAGTGGCGGCGCACCCTTTCCGTGGTGTTCCAGGACTTCGTTCACTACGAGTTGTCTGCGGCGGACAACATCTCGCTCGGAGCAGCCTTCGAACCTCAGGACCGAGCGGCAGTTGAGGCGGCGGCTGCACGTACCGGCATGTTGGAGACGCTGGCCGATGCACCGTTGGGCCTGGACACCACCCTGGCTCGCGCGTACGAGAACGGCATCGACCTCAGCGGCGGTCAGTGGCAGCGCGTGGCGATCTCCCGCTCGCTCTACGCAGTCGACAAGGGCGCGCGGGTGTTGGTCCTCGATGAACCGACGGCTGCCCTCGACGTGCGCGCCGAGGCCGAGTTCTTCGACCAGTTCGTGGAACTGACGCGTGGACTCACCACGCTGCTGATCTCTCACCGTTTCTCGTCAGTGCGCCGAGCGGACCGCATCGTGGTGGTCGAGGAAGGACATGTGATCGAGGAGGGGTCGCACGAGGACCTGATGGCCACCGATACCCGGTATCGAAGGCTGTTCGAGTTGCAGGCGCAGCGGTTCCGAGACGGACGCGACGCGGAGGAGGAAGAATGAGCGCGCGTACAGAACGCCTCGACATCCTGAAGGGCATCGGGGACACGTTCTCCTTCGCGTGGCGGGCAGGCAAGCTCAACGTCGTGGTGGGATTCGGTCTCATGCTGGTCGCTCCCGTGGCCATGCCCGCGGCAGCCGTGGGCCTACGGGGCATCGTCGACAGCGCACTGGCCGGTGAGGCTCGCGCCGCCGCGTGGTGGGCTGTCGCCGTCGCGGTGCTCACCATCGTCGCGCTCACCGCTGAGCACTTTGCGCACATCTTCTACTTCAAGACCGCGGAAGACATGTCGGCGCTGATCGAACGCGATGTGGCCGCGCTGTCCAACGGCAGCATGGGCGTCGAGCACCACGAGCGTGCCGAGTATGCCGACCGCCTTGCGCTGATTCGCCGCGAGGCAGACCGCGCGGCGTGGGGCACCGTCGTGTCGCTCTACGGCGGCATCGCGATCGTCCTGGCACTGATCGTGACCGGCCTGCTGCTGGCGTCGGTGAGCCTGTGGCTGCTGCTCCTGCCGCTGGCCGCGATTCCCCCGCTGCTGTTCGGGCGGCGTGCAGAGGCCGCCGCCAAGGCGGCTCGTACCGCCGCTGCCCCGGCGACGCGGCGCGCGAACCACATGTTCTCGCTCTTGGCCGATGCCGGGCCCATCAAGGAGGTGCGCACCTGCGGGCTGGAGAACGAGGTGCGCGAGCGCCAGGCTGCCGCCTGGGCAGAGGCGTCGCGTATCGAGATGCGCGGCGAGTACAAGGCGACCGCCCTGCGCGCCGCCGGTCAGATCGTGTTCGCCATCGCCTACGTGGGTGCGACTCTCTTGGTGGTGCGCGACGCCGTCCGGGGCCAGCGCACCGCAGGCGACGTGCTGCTGGTGATTACGCTCGCAGCCCAGGTCAATGCTCAGGTGACTGCGGCAGTTGCCATGCTGCAAGGACTGCAACGCACGGCGTCGATGTTCAGCGAGATCCGCTGGATCCGCGCGCTCGTGGGGCGCTCCCCGCTCGTCACAGTCGACGCGAGCGCACCTGACTCGCTGGGTAAGGGCATCACGCTCACCAATGTGGGCTTCACCTATCCCGGAACCGAAGATCCAGTTCTCAGTGACCTCACCATGACCATCCCCGCGGGATCCACTGTCGCGATCGTGGGTGAGAATGGTGCGGGCAAATCCACCCTGGTGAAGTTGCTGTGCCGCTTCTATGACCCCACGGACGGTGTGATCGAGGTCGATGGCGTCGACCTGCGCCGTATCCCGGTCGAGGATTGGCGCGAACGCATCTCGGCTGGTTTCCAGGACTTTGCGAAGTATGAGTTCGCCGCGCAGCACGTCGTGGGTCTGGGCTCGCAAAAGCACATCGATGATGCCCACGCGGTTGAAGGGGCGCTTGAGCGTGCCCGTGCCGAAGACGTACTGCGCCGACTGCCTCAAGGGCTGCAGACTCTGGTCGGAAAGTCGTTCGATGGCGGCACCGATTTGTCGGGTGGCCAGTGGCAAAAGTTGGCGCTTGGGCGAGCGATGTTGCGCGACGACCCACTTCTGTTGCTTTTGGACGAGCCGACGTCTGCGCTCGACGCTCAGGCTGAACACAACCTGTTCGAGCAATACGCATTGGGCGCGCGTAGGGTCGCGCAGCGCACAGGTGCCATCACGGTGCTCGTGTCTCACCGGTTCTCCACTGTCCGCATGGCAGACACGATCCTGGTCGTGGGTGACGGAAAAGTTCTTGAGGCCGGTACACATGAGGACCTGCTAGCGATGGATGGCGCATATGCGGACCTCTATGCGCTGCAAGCTCAGCAGTACTCCTGAAATAGCCTCTTCGTTAGGAGGCTTCGTAGATTGACACCACGGCCCAGCCGGGCAGTGTCAGATCGATATCCAGAACGCCGTCGTCAGAGGCGACTACGGTGGTGCGGTCGAGTTGGTCTGCGATACGGGCGAGCTCTGCGACTTGTGAGCGAGACACATTGATGGGTTCGCCCATGTCCAACCACGTGGCTAGGGCGTTTCCGTGACTTTGGTCGAGCCGCTCAATGGCGTAGATGGTGCCTGGGCGCACACCGGCGACTCGATGCCGAACGCGAAGCTCGGGCCCAAGCGAGGCAATCTCCATCGCTTCTTGATGCGACGAAGACATGCGTACTGAGGCGCCTTCCATGTCGCTGGGGTAGTTGTAGAGCACCGCAGAAACTGCGCCGGTGTGGCTCGAACGCGAGATCACGCCGTGGCCTGTAGAGGCGAGCAACTGGTCACCTAAGCGTCCAAGCATCTCGAAGGCGTGGAAGGTGGGCTTGTGGATGCCCTGCTCGTTGACCAGGCCAAAGCCTCCGTGGAACGGGCCAATACCAGCGCCGCCTTCTTCAAAGATGTCGCTGAAAGTCCAGTACGAGATCGAGTCGGCGAGCGCGGCGCACTCCAATAGCGCCCTCGTAATGTAGGTCGCCGCAAACACGGTGTCGTGCATGCGGTCGCGGCTTGAAGGTGAGCTCGACCATTCGGTGATGTGAATCTCTGCGTCAGGGAAGGCGCTGGCGGCAAGTAGCGACTTGAGCTTCAGCAGGTCGTCTCGCGTGGCGTTGGCGTGGCGGGTGATGGGTACCAGCTCGTCGTTGGCCCCAAACGCAAAGTCCGTGGGGTACAGGTGGGTCGACACAAAGTCCACGGGCAAGTCGCGCTCGGCGCAAAAGTCCAGCAACTCCTCAATCCACACCGGCCGCCAGTCCAACGCATCCGGGTCCGGGGCCGCGGCGGTGTCTGCCTGGGCCGCGCGGTCCTCGACCTCACCTTCATAGCGAGAATCGGGAACATATACAGACGTCGATGGGCCACCCACTAAGAGGCCCTCGTCAATGAGTTTGATGGCGCGGACCGTGCGCTCGTAGAGCTCAAAATATTCAGAGCGGGTGCCGGTCCAAAAGTGCGGCACCAGGTTGGGTTCGTTCCACACTTCAAAACGCCAGGTGCGCACCTCGTCGATTCCGTACCGTTCAACCCAGTGCCGTACCGTTTTATCAACAAGCTCGACCCACCGGTCCATGTCATTGGGCGGCGAGCAGTGTGCTCCCCACCAGAACACGGTGCGTTGCTGTGTCGCGAGCGCAGAGGGCATAAATCCCAGTTCGACGAACGGCTTCACCCCCAGGTCGAGCATGAAGTCGAACACCTTGTCGACGTAAGAGAAGGTGTGGACGGGCTCGTCCAGCGTCTCGTCGGGCCCAAACCCTCCGCCGTATGTGGCGCGGTACACAAACATGTCGTCGTGAAACAGTCCGTGGAAGCGCAAGTAGCGAAAGCCCAGGCGGCCCGCAGCCTCCCGCAATTGGTCCTGCCAGTCGGCTCGCAACCCCTCGTGAGCACGCCCTGCTCCTACGCACTCGTTCCACACATGATGGAGTGGCGAAGGGGTGACGGGGTGGCCATCGACAGTGATGATCGCTTGGTTGGAGGTCATGGTGTCGCATTCTCTCATCGTCACGTGTTGCTGTCAGTGCCCTTGGTCCTTTATTCGCGTGGACCTCACCCTCACCTGTTCTGTTGAATCGTCAACTGATAGAATTGCGACATGACTGCTGAGGTTGCCCCCGACACTTCGCCGGCCCTCGCGCCAAGCGAAGCGTTGTTGTGGCGCCGATTTGCAGCGGTGCTCGCAACCCTCCCGGGTGCACTCGACGAGCGCCTACGCGCCGTCACTGGCCTCAACCATTTTCAGTACACGGTGCTCGACGCCCTCTCCCGTGAACCCGATCAGCGTTTGCAGTTGGCGCAAATTGCTCGAGGACACCACACGTCGCTCTCGCGCCTATCCCACTCGATGACCCGCCTCGAAACAGCTGGCTTTGTCACTCGTACTGTGTGCGAACACGACCGCCGTGCCAACTGGGCAGTACTCACCGACGCTGGCCTCGACATTGTCGAGCGCTCACGTGACGCGTATGCGCAACTGATTCGCACCACCCTGCTCGATCGCGTACCCGCCGAGCAGCACGCAGGCCTCACCGAGGCCTTGACCGCGATGCTCCCTCCTGACGTGGCCGAGCAGTGCACGGCGTTGGACGCGGACCTCACCGACCCCGCACTCTAAAGCCACAACGCTACGGGCGCGCACGGCATTACTCTGGTGCGCATGCCCATCCCCTTTGTGCTCGCATCGAAATCGCCTGCCCGACTCGCCACCTTGCGTTCGGCTGGCATTGAGCCGCGGGTGATCGTCTCTGACGTTGACGAAGACGCCGTGCTCGCTCGGGCCGCGGCTGACAGCCCGCTTGCCTTGGGCGAAGAGCCCTATTTTTTGGCCCGGGCTAAGGCCGATGCGGTGGTCACCACCCACTCCCCTGACGCCATAGTGCTCGGTTGCGACTCGATGCTTGAGTTGGATGGCGACATTGTGGGTAAGCCGGCTACCGCGGAGGTGGCACGCGAGAGGTGGCGCGCTATGCGAGGGCGTACGGGCGTGCTCCACACTGGCCATGCGCTCATCGACAATCGTGCCGGTCACGCATCACAGCAAAATGCGCCGCTCCGAGTAGGCGACACCTCATCAACAGCGGTGCGCTTCGCGAATCTGAGCGATGCCGAGATTGATGCTTACATCGCCACTGGCGAGCCACTCAAGGTTGCCGGAGCCTTCACGATTGACGGCCTTGGCGGGCCTTACGTCGAGCACATCGAGGGCGATCACCACGGAGTTGTGGGCGTCTCCCTGCCGCTTGTGCGTCGCCTGCTCGGCTCGTTCGAGGTGGCGTTCCACGAGTTGTGGGGCTAGGTAGCGCGACCGGGACGATGGTCCTAGGTGCGGCGAGTCTTGTGGAATGCCCACAACCTACGACGGCGTAACCCAAGGTTTGGC
>CAZHTO010000129.1:0-5749 GCA_964535845.1 uncultured Demequinaceae bacterium
TCTCCCCGGCGCCCCGCCATCACAATGGCGGCGCCCGCAACGCCAATGACGGCGAGACCTGCGATGACCCAGATCCACGGCGAAGCAGAGTCAGAGTCTGGGGCTTCGGGTGCTCCCACCTGCGTCTGGGCAGTCGAGGGTGGACTCGACTGAGCATCGGTGTCCTCGGGCTCCTGTGGCCCATCTGTGGCCGTCCCTACTTGAGGATCCGCGACGTCGGGGTCTTCAGCGCCATCGGGATCCTCGGGCGCGAATGATGGAGCGTACGTAAAGGTGATGACGCCTTCAATAGGGTGACCGTCTTCAGCGACGATGCGCCAGTTCAACATCGTCTGACCCGCCGGTAGTGCAGATGGGTCGACAGTAGCAACCACCGCGTGAGCGTCACTGAGGAACTCGGGCGTGAGCACGTGGGTATCCCCCACAGCGTCGACCAGCTCGAGTTCCGCTCCAATTTCCAGGAGCGCACTCGAGAAGTCCAGGCGCACTTCGTCAAGAACTTCGACAGTCGCCCCTTCTTCAGGGTTCGCCGCGGTGAGCTCGGTGTGAGCTGCGGCGGGGACAGCGCCCCATACCAGTGCGACCACCACGGCGCACAAAACAGCGAACGAAACTCGGGACAAGCGCAAAGAAGCAAGCATGGCTCTATTGTCCCATCTTCCTCAGGAGTCTCCACCAGAAACCACGGCGCCCCAAAGAGCTGCACGGCGTCATCGAGTGCCCCACACCTACGTGGCGTATATGCCTCAAATGAGGCAAGACCAGCATGTTTTCACTACGCGAGTGAACTTTTTCATGACGCGCGTCATGAATTCCTTGACAATCGATGCAGGGGTAGCGCACCATGGGGGTCGTCACCACAGCGCTGTGCGGACAAGGCGGCAATCAGGGCCGATGAAGGCCCAGTCACCAGTCCTCCCTTCGCGTGGTGCTACATAATCCCCGAGGGAAAGAGCCCGACCGATGAAGAAGTCCCTGACCACAGCCTTTGCCGCAGTTGCGGCGCTGACCCTTGCTGCATGCTCTGGTACAGCAGAAGAAGCCCCCACCACACCTGAAGAACCCGGAAACACGAACGCTCCCGTCGAAGACCAGACGTTTGACGTCCGCGTTGCCGCACTGCCAATCGCTGAAACCGGTGCACTCTGGGCCGCGATTGATGCCGGCATTTTCGAAGAGCACGGCGTCAACGTCGAGATCGTGCCTGCCCAGGGCGGCGCTCTTGCCATCCCTGCCCTACTGAGTGGCGATATCGACTTCGCGATCGGTCAACCGTTCGGCACCTTCCGCGCCGCTGAGCAAGATCTCGGAATCACGATTATCGGTAACTACGCAGACAGCCTCGCGACCGGCACTGACGTCAATGGCGTTGTCAGTGGTGCCGACTCGGGCATCGAACGCCCCGCTGACCTCGAAGGCAAGCGAGTCTCTGTGAACAGCCTTGGCGCCGCAGGCGACGTGGCAATTATGCAAGCGGTCGCAGACGATGGCGGCGACCCCACGCTTATCGAGTTTGTCGAGGTGGCGTTCCCCGATGTGCCCGCGCAACTCGATGCACGCAACATTGACGCTGCTTGGGCGCCAGACCCCTTCATGTCCATGGTCGTCGGAGGGGGCGGAAACCTTGTGGTGCACCCTTACCAAGCCACGATCCCGGGCCTGTCGGTGCTCACGAACATCACCACCCAACAAAACCTTGACAACAACGCAGAAATGGTGGCGGCCTACTCCGCAGCCATGTCAGCCGCGCTTGAGTGGGCGATGGAGAACGAAGACGCAGTCCGAGCCGCAATCGCTCTCAACCTCGAGATCCCTGACGAGGCTGCTGCCGGCATCACTCTGCCGACCTTTACGTGGGAAATGAAGAACAGCGACCTTGAGGCGCTGGCCAAAATCGCAGTAGAGCACGAAGTTCTGGGCTCAACACCAGACGTCGCTGCGATCGTCCAGCAACAGTAACGATGGTGAGCGGCGGGGTGCCTCAGTGTAGGTGCCCCGCCGCTGGCATATTGTCCCCTCAAGAGATCGAAGGTCATGACAACACCCGATTCACCTATTGCTCGCAGTGTGCGCAAGGCCGCGCTGGGAGCTCTCGGAGTGCTCCTTTTTCTAGGGCTCTGGCAACTCCTTCCCCTGACCGGGATAGTGAACCCGGAGTACTTGCCCTCCGCTTCAACCACCATTGGACACCTAGGGTCACAAGCGTCCCAAGCGTCGTTTTGGACCGACATCCGCCTCACGATGACAGCGTGGGCTATTGGTCTTGTCATTGCGACACTCCTAGCCGTCGCAATCGGGACGGTAGTGGGACTCATCCCGGTGCTGCGTCGCGGTACGCACACCACTATTGAGTTTCTTCGCCCTATCCCGTCCGTGGCACTGATCCCGCTCGCCATTCTTGTTTTTGGACTGCGCCTTGAGTCTGCACTCGTGATCATCGTGTATGCCAGCTTTTGGCAAGTCCTCGTGCAAGTGCTCTACGGCGTTGCCGATGTCGACACCGTCGCACGGGACTCAGCAAAGAGCTTTGGACTTTCGCGTGTCTCACGGTTCCGGCACCTAGTGCTACCTACCGCATTGCCCTACATCATGACCGGCATACGGCTCGCCGCTGCCGTAGCGCTCATCCTTGCGGTCACTGCAGAAATGACAATCGGGAACCCTGGCCTTGGCCGCACGATCGTGCTCGCCCAGTCCGCCGGCAACTTCACGCAGGTCTACTCGACCGTGATTGTGACCGGACTACTGGGCCTCGCTATCAACATTGTGTTCCGGTGGATCGAGCGCCGGGTCCTGTTCTGGCATGAGTCGATGCGATCAGAGGAGTATGTATGAATACCGCACCCCCTCCCCTCGAACCCGTACCGACCCTCAACACAGAGATCGAGGTTGACCCAGAGCTTGGAGTTGACCTCGAACAGCGCCGCAAAGCAACTAAGGCTCGTATAAAGAGCGGTGTCGTGCGGCTATTGGTGGGCGCTGCATATGCGCTCGTGCTTCCCATCACTCTGGTGATCGCCTGGGCAATATGGGCACCTCGGAACAACTCACCGTTCTTCCCTCCTCCCCAACGCATTTTCGACGCCTTCCTCGAAAATTGGGTGGGAACGGCGTTCCTGACCGATGTTCTTCCCAGCTTGGCGCGCCTTGGACTTGGACTGTTGGGCTCCATCTTTATTGGCATTGCCGCCGGAACCCTCATTGGAACGGTGCGCTGGCTCCGCCACCTCTCCGAGCCACTACTCGAGTTCTTCCGTGCTATTCCGCCACCAGCGATGATCCCCATCATCGCGCTCATTTTTGGGCCAACGGATACGAGCAAGATCGTCATTATCGTGCTGGGCGCCGTGTGGCCAGTGCTCCTCAACACCATTGATGGAGTGCGGGCTACGGACAGCGTGATGAAGGACACCGCTCGCTCGTTCCAACTTCCCCGGGCACACCGCCTGCGCTACTTGGTGCTCCCGTCCGCTATGCCCCGCATCATGACCGGTGTAAGGCAGTCAATGTCCATTGGTTTGATCCTCATGGTGATTTCAGAGATGTTCTACGCATCATCTGGTTTTGGGTACCAAATCGTTTACTTCCAGCGCAACTACCAAATAGCGGAGATGTGGAGCGGGATAGTGCTACTAGGCCTCATCGGGGTCTTCATGGCCACCATTTTCTCTATTGTCGAACGCCGCATTTTGCGCTGGTACCACGGAATAAAGGAGGTCGAACATGCGTGACACCCTGCTGAACGTCAGCGGTCTCAAGAAGGTTTACACGTCATCTCGCGGGTCTGTTGAGGCAATTGCCGACATCAGCTTCACCATGTCAGCCGGTGAGCTTGTGTGCATTGTCGGACCGTCTGGGTGCGGCAAGACCACACTGCTCAAGTGCATCGCCGGGCTATTGCGCCCCACTGAAGGCACCGTCGAGCTCGATGGCGCGGCAGTCACTGGCCCACCCCGCTCGATGGCCGTAGTGTTCCAGGAATACGGGCGCAGCCTTTACCCATGGCTGAGTGTGCGTGGAAATGTTGCGCTCCCGCTCA
Source organism: uncultured Demequinaceae bacterium (assembly GCA_964535845.1). Taxonomy (GTDB): domain Bacteria; phylum Actinomycetota; class Actinomycetes; order Actinomycetales; family Demequinaceae; genus Demequina. The sequence goes on from CAZHTO010000129.1 coordinate 4,040, forward strand.
AGCATCAAGGCTTGTCGCGAGCCGAGCAAGACCAGATTGTCGATGATGCGCTCGAAGCGGTGGGCCTGTCTCACGCGCACCACAGCTACCCATGGCAGTTGTCCGGCGGTATGCAACAACGCGTGGCTATTGCACGCGCCGTCGCGTACCGGCCTGAAGTGATGATCATGGACGAGCCTTTCGCGGCAGTCGATGCGCAGACTCGGGCTGACCTCGAAGACTTGGTTCGGACGCTCCACCGAGAGCGAAACATGTCGATTTTGTTCGTGACACACGACATTGATGAGTCTGTGTACCTCGGTGAACGAGTGGTGGTGCTGTCGAACTCGCCTACGTGGGTGCAAGAGGAAGTCACTATCGACTTGGACGCCGACCGCGACCAAATCACTACCCGGGCCCTCCCCCGCTTCACAGAGCTACGTACTCACGTATACGAACAGGTACAGCGTGCCAAACGTGGCGAAGCGGTGCGCACCGCACGTTGATCGAGGCAGAGGACACCCCCGTGCGACCCCGGAAGCCTATCCAGCTGCTGCTGGCTTTCTTTGGTGACTTTTTGTTCGACCACCACGCGGATCCGATGCCGGCTCCAGTTTTGCTCGACATTCTGGAAGGAGCAGGTGTCGCGCCGGCCACCACGCGCGCCACTCTGAACCGGATGGCGGCTCGTGGACTACTTTCACGAGCTAAGCAGGGGCGTGGGATCGCTTACGGGCTCACGGAGCGGGGCCGTGAGGTATTAAAGGAGGCATCGGGCCGCGTCAACAGGCCCCGCCCTTTTGATTCCCAAGGCGAGGGTTGGACGCTTGTCACCTTTAGCGTGCCTGAAGGGCAACGTACCTTGCGGCACCGGCTACGTGCGACCCTCACGTGGGCCGGATTTGCGCCGCTGCGCGACGGTCTTTGGGTAGCACCAGGCGCGGTAGACCTCAACGCGGCTCTCCAACCCCTGGCACGGGACATTCCGCCCGGCGCACTTACAGGCTTTCTCGCACACGAGCTCGAAGGCTACGAAATGGGTGCTTCGATAAGTTCGGCGTGGGACCTTGAGTCGATTCGTAGTGCCCACGAGTCTTTTGCGAATGAATGGACAGACCCAGAGCCTCCACCCAGTGCACTCCCCGCTCTCACCAGTCGAATAGTACTGATCGCAGACTGGCTGGCCTTGCTGCGCAGTGACCCTGGCCTCCCCACCGAATACCTTGGCGAAGACTGGCCCGCAGACCGCTCAACGGAAACATTTCGAGCGCGCCGTGACGAGCTCGAGGGCCCCTCACGCACGGAACTCGCCTCACGCATCAACTAAGCAACCGGGCTACCTAACGGTGCACTACTGCCGTTTGCGGCGTTGTCGTTCAACCACGCGCGAAGATCCACTTTGCGCACCTTACCCAGTGCAGTGCGCGGCAAAGCGTCAACCACAACGACGCGCTTGGGCACCTTGTAACGGGCAAGCCTGCCATCAAGGCGCGCACGCACCTGGTCCTCGGTGATGGTCGCGCCATCCGCCACAGTGATCACGGCCCATGGGACCTCGCCCCACTGCTCGTTGGGCACTGCGACAACGGCTGCAGCGGTGATTGCCTCGTCTTCTAAGATCAGCGCCTCGACCTCAGGGGGATAGATATTCTCACCGCCGGAGATAATCATGTCTTTTTCTCGCCCTGAGATGAACAGAAAGCCGTCTTCGTCTTGGTACCCCAGGTCTCC
>CAZHTO010000130.1:0-5735 GCA_964535845.1 uncultured Demequinaceae bacterium
CGGAGCGGATGCGGAGCATGAAGTATTCGTCGTCGAGCTGGTGCGGCTCGAGGATGGCGGTCTTCCCGCCATCGATGCCCTGACGGCGCTGGGTGTAGAGGCCCCACCAGCGAAAACGGCCGCGCAGGTCGCCTGGTGGGATGGACCAGAAGCCCCACTTCGAGTACATGGACTCGATGCGGTCGCGGACCCGGAGAGGGTCGCCAGTTGACTTCATCTCTTCGTTGGGGTTGAGCGGGGTGCGGTCACCCGCGGCCCATTGGCCGTCCTTCGAAGCGGTGTTCTTGCGTTGGCTTGCCTCGCGGGTGCGGATGGCACGTGCCTCTTCGCGATGGCGGCGGCGCTCCTCGGCCTCCGCGATTTGCTCAGGGGTGCGCGCATCGGCAGTGGCAGTGGTGTCGGCGTGTGTCACCGAGACTCCTCGACTCGAAAAATTTACGGGAGCGAGGCCTTGCGAACGCGACTGTGAAGCGCTCGCAGGCCGAGCGCCCAGGGCTACAGGGGGTGTATCCGTGGGCGGTCAGGCCGACAGACACATGGCACAGCAAACACAGCACATCATCGATGCGCGGAGGTTGCTTGCGTTCGCCATGGGGCAGAGTCTGTCACAGGACACGGCTGTTGGCTAGCCCTTGCGCCTCGACCGCCCCGCTCCACCTTCGCTCCCGTCCCTAAGGGTCGCAGCCTGGGCTCCAAACGTGCGCAACCAAAAAAACGTGTGTCTATACTCTTGGCAAAACGCGGTTGAGAGCGCCCTCGCCGTAACCCCCACCTTTGAGGAATGTGACAACTGTGACCACTGAACGCCCCTTGCGTGTCGCCGTTATTGGCGCCGGCCCAGCCGGAACCTACGCTTCCGACATTCTGTCCAAGAGCGGTCTCGACGTGTCGATTGACATCATCGAACGCTTGCCCGCGCCGTTTGGGCTGGTGCGCTACGGCGTTGCTCCGGACCACCCGCGTATTAAGCAAATCATTGTCGCACTTGCCAATGTTTTGGGTCGCGGTGACATTCGCTTGCTCGCCAATGTCAATATTGGCACTGACCTGACGCTCGACGAATTGCGCTCACATTATGACGCCGTTATTTTCGCGACCGGAGCATTTAAGGACTCGGACCTTAACATTCCAGGTATTGACCTTGAAGGGTCGTTCGGTGCAGCTGACTTTGTGAGCTGGTTTGACGGCCACCCGGATGTGCCGCGCACATGGCCGCTTGATGCAAAAGAAGTGGCCATTTTTGGTGTGGGAAATGTCGCGCTGGACGTCGCAAGAATTCTCGCGAAGCACCCCAAGGACTTGGCGTCGACAGAAGTCCCTGACAACGTCATGGAAGGGCTTCAGGGATCGCCTGTCACCGACGTTCACGTTTTTGGCCGCCGTGGCCCCGCACAGGTGAAATTCTCGCCCCTCGAGTTGCGCGAACTGGGTCAGGTGCCCGACGTTGACGTCATCGTTTACCCCGAGGACTATGAGTTTGACGAGGCCTCGATCGAGTTCGCAGAGACGAACAAGCAGGCCAAGCAAGTAGTCAAGACGCTCACCGACTGGACCCTCAAGGAGCCCACGGGCGCCTCGCGTCGCATTCACTTGCACTTTTTGCAGTCCCCACACGAGGTTATTGGCGAAGACGGCAAGGTCACGGGCGTGCGCGTCGAGCGCACCGCGCTCCAGGGTGACGGCACCGTCAAGGGCACGGGTACGTTCATCGATTACCCCGTCCAGGCGGTCTACCGTGCGGTGGGTTACTACGGCACCGAGATGGACGGCGTACCTTTCGACCAGTCCAAGGGCACCATTGCTAACGAGGCTGGCCGAGTGGTCGAGAACGGCGATGTCGTTCCTGGCTTGTACGCGACTGGCTGGATCAAGCGTGGCCCCGTGGGACTTATTGGCCACACCAAGTCCGACGCACAAGAAACGATCGCCAACTTGGTGGAAGACGCCCCGCGCCTGTACGCCGAGACGCAAGCAACCCCCGAACAGCTCAGCCCCGACAACCTGCTCCAGTTGCTTAAGGACCGCGGCGTTGAGGTTATTCAGTGGGAAGACTGGAAGCTGCTTGACGACCACGAAATTGCTTTGGGTGAGGCCGACGGCCGCGAGCGCGTCAAGGTTGTTCCGCGTGACGAAATGACGGACATCGCACTCAACCGCGTTCGGGCTCAGAGCTAACCCAGCCCCGCATCTGGTCTAGCGGAGGGTGTATCTTGCCCGCGCATCGGCCGAATAGGTCTGTCAACTGTGCGTGACGGGAACAGCGAGGCGCGATGGTCCGTTTCATGAGCGTCTAAGAGTTCGCGCGGAGGTGACATGGGCAAGCGTTATTTCAATGGTTTCAAGACCTTTGGGCTGTTCGTTGTGCTCTGGGTGGTGCTCCTTGGTGTTGGCTCATTTGTAGGGGGCGGCCAGTACCTCTGGATTTTCGCGGCCCTGGGCGTTGCTGGCACGGCGTATGGCTATTGGAATTCTGACAAGCTGGCCATCAAAGCGATGCATGCGCGGCCGGTCACTGAGGTCGAACAACCCACGATGTACCGAATAGTGCGCGAACTTTCTGCGGAGGCAAACCAGCCCATGCCGCGGTTGTATGTTTCGCCCACCCAGGCGCCTAACGCCTTTGCGACGGGACGTAATCCGCAAAATGCGGCCGTGTGCTGCACTGACGGGATTTTGCAGTTGCTCAACGAGCGTGAGCTGCGCGGCGTGCTGGGGCACGAACTGATGCACGTATATAACCGTGACATCCTCATCGGGTCCGTAGCTGCAGCCTTCGCTGGCATCATCACTGCCCTTGCGCAGATGCTGTTTTTCTTTGGCGGCGGGAACAGCCGCAATAACCCACTGGGCCCCTTCGGGATGATCGCCATGTTGTTGCTCGCGCCCATCGCAGCGACGCTCATTCGCATGGCGATTTCACGTACGCGCGAGTACGACGCGGACGAGGATGGCGCGGCATTGACGGGCGACCCGCTCGCGCTTGCCTCGGCGCTTCGCAAGCTTGAAGCAGGCACCCAGCGGTACCCGCTCCCGCAAGAGGCGCCGCTTGAAAACGTGTCGCACATGATGATCGCTAACCCGTTTAGTGGTGCAGGCATGGCCAAATTGTTCTCGACGCATCCGCCCATGGACGAGCGCGTTGCGCGACTCGAACGCATGGGTGGCCGTCGCCTGTAGCGCGGAATTCTGGGGCCGGGCATAAGCGTTCGCTAAGGCAAGGCTCGGAACGTCGCCCGCTGTGCGGCGTCCGTAAGCCGCGGAGGGCCGATGCGCTGGCCTGGGTAAGGGCCACCGGTGTCGCCTCCGTTTTTGCGAGAGGAGACGAGTCATGGCCCGTACTATCGCCAGCACAATTGTTGAGGCACTTGCCGACCACGGCGTGGAACACATCTGGGGGGTCGTGGGCGATGCGCTCAACCCGTTCACCGATGCCATCCGCACCGAAGACCGCATTGAGTGGCTGGGCGTGCGCCATGAAGAGGCCGGAGCGTTTGCTGCCTCCGCGCAGTCTCAACTCACCGGACGCATTGGCGTGTGCATGGGTACTGTGGGGCCCGGCTCGCTCCACCTGCTCACGGGACTGTACGACGCGAAGAAGTCCCACACCCCAGTGCTCGCGATTTGTGGCCAGGTGCCCACCGCAGAGATTGGCACCAACTACTTCCAAGAGGTCGCGAACGACCGCGTCTTTGACGACGTCGCAGTGTGGAATCAGACCCTGACGTCGCCCGGGCAGCTTCCACAGATGCTCGAGCAGGCCATCAACACCGCCTACTCCGAGGGCGGCGTCGCGGTGCTGACCATCCCCAGCGATGTCGGCGACCTCAAGGTGCCGTCAGACGTGCCCCAGCCAAAATTCGCCCCCACGCCCTTGCCACCTGAACCGGTGGATGATCAACTCGCCGCGGCCGCATCGGCCCTACGCGAAGCAAAAAAGGTGACGATGCTCGTGGGCCAAGGTGCCGCGGGTGCCCGGGCGCAGGCGCTGGCAGTTGCCGAGCGGCTCAAGGCGCCCATGGTGGTGACCCTCAAAGGCAAGCCAGGTTTTGACGGAGATAACCCCTACGAGGTGGGTCAGGCGGGGCTGCTGGGTAACCCTGGTGCAATCGAGGCCCTGGACTCGTGCGACGTATTGCTGATGGTGGGCACCGATTTTCCGTACCGAGATTTCTATCCGGCCAGTGCGAAGGTGATCCAAATCGATGCGCGGGCCTCGCATATTGGTCGCCGCGTGAGCGTGGACATTGCGGTGGTGGCAGATTCAGGTGTGGCGCTCACCGCGCTACTTCCTCACCTCGACGAGCGAGACGATGCCGGGCACCTCGAGTCCGCTCTGTCCACGTATGAGGACTGGCAAGAGCGTCAACGCAACGTCGCAGATCCCCACTATGAAGAGTCGGGTGTAGTGGCGAAAGTGCGGTCCGTGTTCGATAACCCGGACGACCGGATTAGGCCAGAGGCGCTCGCGGCCGCCGTAGACCGGCATGCCCCAGATGATGCGATCTTCACAGTAGACACGGGCATGTCGACAGTGTGGCTTGCGCGGTTCGTGGAAATGCGAGGCACGCGCGAGTTGCTGGGCTCGTTCAACTTGGGCTCGATGGCGAATGCACTGCCACAGGCTCTCGGTGCCCAGGCCCTTGACCGGGAGCGCACCGTGGTGTCGATGAGCGGCGATGGTGGGCTGATGATGTTGCTCGGCGACCTCACCACAGCAGTGACGTACCAGCTACCGGTGGTGGTCGTGGTCTTTGATAATGCTTCGCTTGGCATGGTTCAGCTAGAGCAGCAAGAGGGCGGGCTAGCGTCGTTTGGCACCGACCTCGAGAATCTAGACCTCGCGGCCGTGGGTGCCGCACTGGGGCTTGCCACGCGTCGCGTTGAGCAGCCGCAAGCTCTCGACGCAGCGCTCGAGTGGGCGTTCGCGCAGGAGGGCCCGGTGTTGCTTGACGTGCTGACTAACCCGGATTCGATCGCGGTGCCGCCCAACGCTAAGCCTTCTCAAGCGTGGGGCTACGCCATTGCCAAGATGACCGAGGCCATCGAGAGTAAGTGATAAGTCGTTTAACGCATGTTGACGAACTGCAAGTCCACATCCACGTCTGCGCCCTTGAGCAACTGGATGGTGGCCTGCAGGTCATCGCGTGACTTGGACGAGACCCGTAGTTCGTCACCTTGAATCTGGGACTTTACGGACTTGGGGGCCTCGTCACGAATCAGTTTGCCCAGCTTCTTGGCGGTGGGCTGGTCAATGCCCTCTTTGAGCTCGGCAACGAGGCGGAACTCCTTGCCGGAGGGCACGGGGTCGCCGTACTCAAGGGATTTCATGGAGATACCGCGCTTGGCGAGCTTGCCAATGAGCACGTCCAGGACGGCTTTGACGCGCTCTTCGGAGTTGGCCTTCATCAGGATGGCCTCGCCGGAAAGCTCGATCGAGGCACCGACGTCACGGAAGTCGTAGCGCTGGTTGATCTCTTTGTGGGCCTGGTTGAGTGCGTTATCGACCTCTTGGCGGTCAATCTTGCTCACTACATCGAAAGTGCTTTCGCCAGCCATAAGTACTCCTTGAGTTGGGGCGCACGCCGCGCCACGTGAGTCGTCTTCACGGTGGGTCCCGCGTCGGTTCGCGTCGGGGCCCTTTCTGTTGCTATCCTTCCATGCGCGCCACCTTCTGTTCGAATGTGACGCATGGCGGGTTGCCCGAGCGGCCAAAGGGAGCTGACTGTAAATCAGCC
>CAZHTO010000131.1:0-5675 GCA_964535845.1 uncultured Demequinaceae bacterium
ACATCCTTAGCAGGGATGCACTTTCGGCCGCTCAGTCACGTCTCCCGATTGATCTTGCACAGGTTACCTGCCCACGCCGCCCAAGAGCAAAGCGCACGCTATCCAGCTGTACCTATACGCGGAGAGTGTGGGATTCGAACCCACGGAGACGCATTACGCCTCAACGGTTTTCAAGACCGTCACCTTCGGCCACTCGGTCAACTCTCCTTGTGCAACGACTTACATCGTCGCCGTGCCATTGTGCCAGCCCGGAGGCATCCCCGGCGAAACAACACCAAGTTCATACAACTCTGCCGCTTGCGCGAACTGCGCATCATACGTCGCCACAGCGTCGATCGCGGGGTGCGTGACCGCCGCTCCGAGATGTAGCGCTGCAAACGGCTTAAGAACCGCCGCGGCATGGGTTGAAACAGTGACGTTCTCGTCAGAGAACCGAATCACTGGAATCTTGCGTCGAACCTGATCCACAATGTCGTACGCCGCGCTTTTGTGCTCACGCGGAAACAGCTCCGCAGCTTGACGCAGCTCTGTGATTCCCAACTGCGTGATCGCCACCTGATCGATGAGCGGCACTACCCATGCATTCCACTCATCAAAATGCTTGACGCCGGGCAGGAACCTGCACAGCGCGGAGCCGTCAAGATAGATCACGCTGTCCACACTAGCCCCGCTAGGGGCAGCGAGGTGTACGCGCGCCTGAGCTCGCCTACACCTCGCACTGCGTAAGCCCTAACTACGAACGAGATGGCTTACGGCTGAAGCTGACGCATCGCGAGCTGAACGACCGCGATGAGAGCTTGCTTGGTGGCCGCCTTCTCGCGCGCGTCGGTGTACATCACCGGCACGTGCTCGGGGATTCCCAGTGCTTCGCGCACGTCTTCAAGGGTGTGGCGGGCCACACCATCAAAGCAGTTCACGCACACCACAAATGGCACCCCGCGACCTTCGAAGTAGTCGACGGCTGGGAAGCACTGGTCAAGGCGCTCGGTGTCGACTAGCACGACGGCACCGATAGCGCCGCGCACCAGGTCGTCCCACATGAACAAGAAGCGGTCCTGGCCAGGTGTTCCGAACAAGTACAGCCATAGCGATCCAGGCAACGCGATGCGCCCAAAGTCCATGGCAACGGTCGTAGTGGTCTTACGGTCGGTGACGCCGCCAGCATCGTCAATACCTAGCGACTTCTCAGTCATCGCCGCCTCAGTGTTGAGGGGGTCAATGTCAGAGATGGAACCGATAAACGTGGTCTTGCCCACGGCAAATCCGCCTGCAATCACGATCTTTACGACCGTGGGTGCGGCGGGGGCTGCGGACGGTTTTACCGCCGCGTCAGAGGGCTGCGATGCCATCTAGGACACTCTCCAAGAGACTCAGGGACAGACCGCCGGACTCGTCATGGGTGGACTTGTCGTCGGCAGTACCGCCAGTGTGAATAGTCAAATGATTTTCTTTAGCAAGGTCCGACACCAACACCCGAACCACTCCCAGCGGTAGCCGAGTGTGGGCCGAGAGTTCAGCGATGGACTGATATTCACCTGTAGCAAGCTGCAGGATTGTTTTCTTTTCAGGGGTAACCCCCCGCAAAGACTGGATGTCAGAGCGGGCCTCCACGAGCGCTTCCATGGGGAGGGATTTGCTCGCGGCACTCACCCGCCCACCTGTCACGGCATACGGACGTACTGCGTATGTCTCGTCATCGTCGGGCGACGTCATCGTCTGGGTCATAGTGATATTTCCTCTAGGAGCGCGTATGCCCGTCGGTGGGCAAGTTCTGACGCATTTCAGTAATCAATTGTGGCGTAAGTGCGTTCTCGGTGCGCGAGACCAACAAGGTCATTTCGTAGCCAACCAGGCCTACATCGCACGTGGAGTCCGCCGCCACAGCAAGAACTGAGCCGTTAGAGACGCTCATCAAGAACAAGAACAACTCGTCCATCTCAATGATCGACTGGCGAACCTCACCTGCCTGCAGCTGGCGCGCAGCGCCACGCGTCAAGCTAGCCATACCGGATACGACGGCAGCAAGTGTATCGCCCCCGGTACGGTCGAGGTTCTTGGACATTGCCATGAGCAGGCCATCGGCGCTCACGACAAGGGTGTGGCGCGTTCCGGGGACCGTCTGGACGAAGTTGTCCAGCAGCCACCCGAAGTTCGTGGCCTCAGTACTGAGCTCAGTCACAGTGTCTCCTTGCATTCTTTGCTCCACGGCTGGAGCAACGGACTCATTGGGGGGATGGTACCCGTCTGGGCAGTCATGTGTCGCTCGCTTCGCCTACATGGGAAGGGTGGTCGAACGATGCGGCGTCGCTACGGGCACGCTGTGTACCCGAGTAGAACGCACTAAATCGGCTTCGTACCGCGTCTGCATCACGCTCTGCCGGCGCGATGCTCACGGTCTCTTCGATGGGCTTAACCTCAACGGGTTTGGCGTCAGTTGGACGGCGTCGCTGCAAGCCGGCCCCGGTCTTTTCGACCTTGGGCCGTTCCGCAGCCAGCGAGCTGAACTCCGAGAACACGGCACTCGTCAGGTCTGCCCCGCCACCACTGCCGCCCAGATCAGGCTGGATCACCGGCTGGTATGACGTGGCGACTTCGGGCTGCGCGGCTTGGAGCGCACTTGCACCTGCGGCCTGCCAGCCGGTGGCCTCTGCCAGTTCGTCTGGCGAGAAGTGGCCTGGCTCTTCGGTAGGAGCAGGGGGAGCAAAGGACCGTGGCGCTGGTGCACTTGGCACTTGGTCTTGCTCCCATGGGGCCGGCGGGTGCAACGAGGTTGCCAGCGGGGTTGGCTGATAGTCATTCACGCTGGGTTCGGGAGCATGCTCCACCGTGGGCTGGGGCGCAATCGTAGCTGGGGACGCTTCCCATGGAGCAGCCGATGCGGGTGCTGAGGGGACGCTCCTGGCCGGCGGTGCTTGCGCAGGTGCAGGCGCCGAGTGCCACGAGGCAGGCGTAGGTGGCAAGTCGCTTACCGGAGTGAAGCCCAAGGGGGCCGATGGTGCGCTCGCAGGTGCTACCTGCTGGTCACTGACGTCGGCCCACTGCGTTGCAGCAGCACCCGCGGCAGCAGCGTCTCCGCGGCGTCCGCGCCCAAATAGGCGGGAGAAGAACCCAGGGCTCCGTTCGGTGTCGTCGTCTACCGCACTCTGAATAAGTGCATCGACGTTGGCGTCCACGGTTGGTTCAGGGGCGAAGGCCGGCGTGGGGGCCGAGGCCGCCGGTGTGGCAAGCCATGGCGCATTCGGGGCAGACGGGACCGATTGTTCGGCTCCCGGCGACTGCTCGGCAGGTGCGGCGCCGAACCCCGGTGCAGTGTCGTACTGCTGTGGCGCGGCATCGTACTGCTGCTGGGGTGCAGCGTCGTATCGCGGTGCATCCTGAGCGGGCGCCTCGCTAAAGGCCTGCTCGAACGGAGACAGGGGTTCAGCATCGTACTGCTGTGGCGCGGCATCGTACTGCTGCTGGGGTGCAGCGTCGTATCGCGGTGCGTCCTGGGCGGGAGCCTCGCTGAAGGCCTGCTCGAACGGTGACTGCGCCAATCCTGGCTGCTCACCGAACTCGCTTGCGGGCGCAGGGGCGGGGACGGGAGTGTCATCTGCCTCGACGGACACCTGTTCGACACCGCCATAGGGCGTCGGACTGGAGTCCATGGTGCGTGGGTAGCCGCCAACGTCGCCTGCGTCGTGGTCCGTGTCATCTTGCTCAAGGGCAGGGACTACAAACGGGCTGGACTCGAAACCTGGTGCCGAAGGCGCAGCTGCGTCGTCCTCAAGAGCGGGAACCGCGGACGGCGCCGACTGAGCAGATTCTCCCCATGGCTGAGCGGAAGGCTCAGAGAACCCGCGAGCGGGTAGCGGGAGGCCTGCAGGGCTCGTAGCGCCACCACGCTCGCTCAGTCGCGAAGAAACGCTTGAGTCGAGCTTAGGCATGCGGAACACCGGAAGATCGTCCGCCGGAGCGGCCTCAACTGCTTCAGGTTCGGCAGGCGTGGCTTCAGTGGGAGCCGCGAAACTCGGCAAACTCGACGCCGAAGGTGCGGAAGCGAACGACTGTGCTGATTCGTACGACTGTGCCGGCGCGCTCGACTGTGCTGAATCGTACGACTGCGCTGATTCGTGCGACTGCGCTGATTCGTACGACTGTGCCGACTCTTGTGACGGGGCAGATTCGGGGGCCAACGAAGGCACGCCCGGGGCCGCTTGCTCTCGGGCCGCCAACGCTGGGGGCGTTGGGCCCACGTCTAGACCACTGGCCTCGTCACGTGCGCGGCGGGCAAAGAACGCTGCAGCGCCCGCTGCTCCAGCAGCCGCCATGCCGGGGTCTCTACCCGCAACAGACGATGTCCGAGTAGGCATGACCTCGGGTGCGACAGGACCGGGCGTGCGCGTGGGCAAGGGGGCCGCGTCACTATCGAGCTGTTCAAGCGCTGGCTGACGGGGAACCTGTCCGCCAAGAACTGGAGGAATCTCTTGTGTCGAGGGGCCTCCGTCTTCGCCCTCACGAGTCGAGCGGAAACCACGGAATACCGAGGCCCGCTCTTGCGGCGTCTGCGGCGCAATCTCGGCAGCCGGAACGGCTGGGGTGAAGCCCGTGGTCTCCTGGGCGAGTGCCGACAGCTGAGCATCGGTAGCGCGCGCAGGCAAGCCCACGATCGAGCGCTTCTCTGCTTCTGCATCGGCGGGGCCAGCTGGTTCACGGCGACGACGAGTGGGGAGCCCCACTGCGGTCGAGCCGTCCGTCAAGGCACCAGGATCGGCCGGTTCTGCTACCGGAGCGCTTGCCGCATCGGCCGCAATAAGTGCATCGAGCGAACTATCCGTGGTTGCTGTGCCATCACCAGTGCGCCCGGACAAGCTTGGCCCGTCCGCAACCGCGGTGGGGGTATAAGCGTCGACGTTACTGCGCGCAGGCACGTCCTTAATTTCGTCAGTTGCGCTGCGGTTGACGAGGGCCGCAGGTGCATGGGCTGCCTCGTCAACGACCCGTGCGGAGACGTGACCACCAAGCTCGGCGCCATCGTTGGCGAACAATGAGCGGGGAATCGTGACGGTTGCAACGGTGCCAGAGCCCTCTTGCGAGTCAATGGTGACGGTTGCGCCTACACGGCGAGCAATACGGCCCACTACGAATAGGCCCAAGCGCTGTGCTCCCAGAATTTCTGATGCAGCAGTCGAACGCACGCGGTTGTTCGCAGCCTCGAGCTCGGCTTCGGTCATCCCGATGCCTGCGTCTTCAACTTCAACGACGTAGTCGGCGCCACGCTCGGCGGTGCGCACTATGACCGAAGTACCGGGGTCAGAGAACACCGTGGCGTTCTCAAGCAACTCTGCAATCAAGTGCGCAGTGGTCAAGGCGGAGTGGCCGAGCATCTGCGGGTCGACGTCAAGCTCCAGTTGGACCCGCTCGTACATTTCAATCTCCGACGAGGCAGTACGAATCACGTCAGACAGCGGCATGGGACGGCGCAAGCGACGGCCAGTGTCAATGCCTGCGAGTACCAGGAGCGACTCCGAGTTTCGACGCATTCGGGTTGCCAAGTGGTCGAGCGCGAAGAGCTTGGTCAGCGTCTCTGGGTCGTCCTCCGTGCGCTCCATCTCATCGATAGACGCAAGTTGACGGTTAAGGAGCACCTGGTCACGACGCGCGACGTTAACGAACATCTCCGAGATCGAGCCACG
>CAZHTO010000132.1:0-5583 GCA_964535845.1 uncultured Demequinaceae bacterium
TGTGGGACTCGTCGTCGGAGCGACGGTGGGTTCGGCGGTGTCAGACCTTGGCATCGACCTCAATGGGCTCAACGGCCCAATCCTTGCACCTGGAGTTGGTGCTCAAGGGGCGAGCATGACGGACGTTGCCAAGACTTTCGGGAACGCATCGCCGCTGGTACTCGTCAGTCAATCTAGAGGGATTCTTCAAGCGGGTCCCTTTGCGGAGAAGCTGCGCGGCGCCATCCAGGCGGCCAGTGGCGCAGCCCAGTATGCGCTCCGGCCCTAAAAGCCTGAGTCAAGAAGGAGGGAACGTGGCCACACCGGAACTTTCAGATGAGCAACGTGCGGCAGCCCTCGTGAAGGCCACCGCGGTGCGTAGCGCGCGCCGGGTCTTCAAAGAGGAACTGTCACGTGGCGGAATGAGCCTTCAAGACGCGATTAAGCGTGCGAAGGCTGACGAGGCACTCGCAGGTATTCGAGTGCGGGACCTATTGCAGGCACTGCCTGGCGTGGGTCCCAAGCGAGCTGAGACAGCCATGGCAGAGATTGGCATCTCGCCTGCACGTCGCATCCGCGGTCTCGGAGCACACCAGGTCAAGGCGCTCGTCGACCGCGAGCATCGGTGAGCCGACTCGTTGTACTCGCGGGCCCTACCGCAGTAGGTAAAGGCACGCTCGTACACGCGCTCCTCGAGCGCAACCCCCATGTTTGGCTGTCCATTTCCGCCACCACCCGGTCACCCAGGCCGGGGGAGCGGGATGGAGAGCACTACCACTTTGTGTCAGAACAAGAGTTCTCGCGCATGGTGGAAGAGGGTGAGCTTCTCGAATGGGCAACCGTGCACGGAAACCACCGGTATGGAACCCCACGCGCACCTGTCGAAGAGCATGTCGCGGCAGGTAGGCCCGCCCTTTTGGAACTAGACCTCCAAGGGGTGCGGCAAGTACGGGAAACCATGCCGCAGGCGCTTTTCGTGTTTGTCGAACCGCCCTCAATGGAAGAACTCGTGCGGCGGCTCGTGTCGAGAGGCACAGAGGATCACGCCGAACGGGAGCGCCGCCTCCGGACCGCCGAGGTCGAAATGGCCGCGGTCAAAGAGTTCGACACCGTCATCATCAATGACGACCTGGACACGGCCGTCGCCCAACTCGAGAAGCTCGTACTGGCCGACACTGTTCGCTAGCCCGCGCATCGGCCGCTTGCCTGTGACCTAGTCGGGGTAGACTGGTCGGCGGACTTTAAGACATCAGACTGTAAGCAATACAACTTTGGAGTAAACGTGGCCGGAACCGTCGCACAGCCCGAGGGAATCACCAACCCCCCCATTGACGAGCTGCTCGAGAAGGTGGACTCCAAGTACGCACTGGTGATCTACAGCTCCAAGCGTGCTCGCCAGATCAACTCGTACTACGAGGCACTCGGTGAGGGCCACTTTGAGAACGTCGGCCCGCTCGTTGAGGCCGACTCCACTGACAAGCCGCTATCTGTGGCACTGCGCGAGATCAACGCGGGTGGCCTTCTGGATCTCGGCGCCGCGACGTCCGAGTAGTCCCGGCAGCGTCTCACCATGCGCGTCCTGCTGGGCGTGACCGGCGGCATTGCCGCCTATAAAGTCGCGCTCGTACTGAGACGCCTGGTCGAAGACGGCCACACTGTTCGTGTTGCCCCCACGGCAGCGTCCCTCAACTTTGTGGGCCGCGCTACGTGGGAGGCGCTCTCTGGTCATCCCGCACCTACAGACACGTTTGAAGACGTGCCTTCAGTCGCGCACGTGCGACTGGGGCAAGCGGCCGATGCGGTACTTGTGGCCCCTGCGACCGCCGACTTTTTGGCTCAAATGGCTGCTGGGCGTGCGAAAGACCTCTTAGGTAATGCCTTGCTGGCGACCGAGGCACCCATCGTGGTCGCTCCCGCCATGCACACCGAAATGTGGCAAGACCCTGCGACAGTCGCGAATGTGGCGTTGTTGCGTTCGCGTGGTGTGCATGTGATCGAGCCTGCCGTGGGGCGGTTGACGGGGCCCGATTCTGGGCCTGGACGGTTGCCTGACCCCGAGCACATTGTGGCGGCGCTTTATGCGATAGCGGCTGGTGAGGGCGTTGAGGTGGACGAGCCCAACGGTGCGTGGGGCGACTTGGCGGGCAAGCGCATCGTCATTTCTGCTGGTGGTACGCGCGAACCTATCGATGCCGTCAGGTTTATTGGAAACCGCTCGAGTGGCATGCAGGGCTTTGCTCTCGCGGAAGCTGCGCGTGAGCGGGGTGCGACCGTCACTGTCGTGGCTGCGAATGTTTCTTTGCCGCTGGGTGAGGGTATTACGCGCGTGGATGTGGAGAGCACGGCCGAGTTGGAGCAGGCGATGGTGGAGCACTCCGCTACGGCCGATGCGGTGGTGATGGCAGCCGCGGTGGCGGACTTTACGCCGGCTCAGGTTTCTGAGGCCAAGATGAAGAAGTCGGGTTCGGATGGGATGACGCTCGAATTGGTGCAAACGCCAGATGTTCTCGTGGGGCTGGTGAGTGCGCGCCGGCCTGGGCAGGTGATTGTGGGGTTTGCTGCTGAGACGGGGGACGCGGCGGGGTCAGTTTTGGATTACGGGGCGGCGAAGGCTCGGCGTAAAGGTGCGGACCTGCTTGCGGTGAATGCCGTGGGTGGCGGGCGTGGTTTTGGGACTGCCGATAATGCGGTGACGTTGCTTGATGCCTCCGGTGAGGTGGTCGGTGAGGTCAGCGGGTCCAAGCTCGCGGTCGCGCACGGGTTGTGGGATGCGGTGGCTGGCCGGCTTGATGGGGTTGGCGGGGCTTAGTTTCTTTATTAGTGCTGGTATTAGGCGCTTTTGTGGGAATGTCAGACCCTGGTGTTTGACTATACGTATGGCAGATCAGGCACCCGCGTTGACCGCGGAACAGGTACGGCAGGTAAGCGCATCAGTGCGCGATCTTGCCGGCTGTGAGTCTGCTGATCTATCGCGAGACGGTTTACTTGATGTGCTCGATGCTGCTGCGGAACTGCACCGGGTTTCTGGTGCGCTGATGGCGCGGCTTGCAGGCGAAGTTTCTCGAAAGTCCGGGCCTGATGTAGTGGGTGGGGGACTGGCGCGTAAAGAGGGCCACGGCGATGCGGGCAAAATGATGCAGCGTATTACGGGCGACTCGGCGCCGGGGGCTCGCAGGCAAATTGAGGCTGGCGACGCGTTTACGCCTACGCCCGTGGCTGAGCCCGAGGGTTCGTTGCCGGTGGCGGGGCGTGAGCCGGTAGTGCGGCCAAAGTATCCGGCCGTTGCGGCTGCGTCTGTGGCGGGCAAAATTTCTGTGGATGCTGCGGCGCTGATTGTTGCGGGCCTCAACACGGTGCGTGACAAGACGGCCAGTGCGGTGCTCGACGAGGTAGAGGCGCGGTTGGTGGATCGCGCTCAGGGGCGCACGGCGGCTGAGGTACGGCGCATGGTTGCCGCTGCGTTGGCACGGCTCGACAAGGCCGGGGTTGAGGAACGTCAGCGCCGTCAGCGCGGCGAGCGCTATTTGTCATGGAAGCAAGACCACAACGGCATGGTGACGCTACATGGTGTGCTCGACGCGGTTTCTGCCGCGCCACTGCTCACCGTCATCGAGCAGATGGTGACCAAGGGCTATCGCTCCAGGCGCGATCAGGATCCTGCTGACCCCGACCGGCGCACTGTGGGGCAAATGCGTGCCGACGCGCTGTTTGAGCTCGCGCGGCATTCGCTTGGGTGCGAGGGCACTGAGCGCTCGGGAGTTAGGACGTCGCTCGTGGTGCGCATGGACGTGGCTGACTATATGCGGGGCGAGGGCCTGGGCCGTATCGATGGGGTTGATCAGCTGATAGCCGTGAGCGAACTGCGTCGCTTGGCGGGGGATGCGGAGATCATCCCCGAGGTCTTGGGCGGCGACGGAGAAGTGTTGGACCTGGGTAGGGCGGTACGGTTCTTCACGCGGGCACAGCGGATTGCGCTGTTGGAACGTGATGGCGGCTGCGCCAAGTGCCACGCGCCACCTGAACACTGCGAGGCCCACCACATTCGCTGGTGGGAGCACGGTGGGCGTTCAGATCTGAGCAATGGCGTGATGTTGTGTACGCGGTGTCACCACGATGTTCACCGGCAGGCATGGGAGATCGACATTGATGGGAATGGCGTCCACTTCACGCCGCCAAGTTCGATCGATCCCGAGCGACAACCTCAGCCAGGAGGACTGGCCGCCATCGATATCGGAGACATCGCAATACCTTCCGCGTACCCAGATGACTGGGAGATTACTGACGAGCTCGAGGCGGCCGTGCGTCAGTGGCAGAGCGAGGTTCCGGCGGAACAGATATACGAGCAGGCGGGGGAGCACGACGAGTGGTGGCTTGCGCCTATAGGCTGGCGCGCGTGACTAATCTGCGACTGTTCAGCTCCGAATCCGTGACCGAGGGCCATCCTGACAAGATCTGCGATCAGGTATCTGACGCAATCTTGGACGAGATGTTGCGCCAAGACCCCTTATCGCGCGTCGCTGTAGAGACCATGGTCACCACTGGACTGGTGCACGTCGCAGGCGAAGTCACCACCGAGGCCTACGTCGACATCCCGGGCATCATCCGTGACGTCGTCACTGGAATTGGTTACACGTCATCGACCCACGGCTTTGATGGCAACTCGTGTGGAGTCTCGGTGTCGATAGGCGAGCAGAGCGCAGACATCTGGCAAGGCGTAGGCCACGCAACCGACAAGGGCGGGAGCGAGCTAGGCGCAGGCGACCAAGGCCTGATGTTTGGCTATGCATGCCAAGACACCCCACAGCTCATGCCGCTGCCCATCGCGATTGCGCACGGACTCACACAGCGCCTCGCACAGGTGCGCAAAGAGAACATCATTGAGGGCCTCCGTCCCGACGGCAAGGCGCAGGTCACCATTGGTTACGAAGGTGATGTGGCGCGGTCCGTCGAGACGGTCGTGGTATCCACCCAGCACGCGGAAGGCATGGACGCCAAGGAGCTCGAGCAAGCCGTCGACTCACACGTGATCGCGCCCGTGCTCGAGACCTTCAACATTGATGCGAGCGGTTACCGCACGCTGATTAACCCCACCGGAAAGTTCGTGATCGGTGGCCCTCAAGGCGACGCAGGTCTTACCGGGCGCAAAGTCATTGTCGACACTTATGGCGGCATGGCGCGTCATGGCGGGGGAGCCTTCTCAGGCAAAGACCCCTCGAAGGTTGACCGCTCGGCTACCTACGCAATGCGGTGGGTTGCCAAGAATGTGGTCGCTGCGGGACTCGCGGAGCGCTGCGAAGTGCAGGTTGCTTACGCCATCGGCACCGCAGAGCCTGTGGGTCTTTACGTCGAAACCTTCGGTACGGAAACCGTTGACCCCGAGCGGATTGCGAAAGCCATCCGTGAGGTGTTCGACCTGCGCCCATCGGCGATTATTGATGCGCTAGATTTGCGCCGGCCCATCTACCTGCAGACAGCGGCCTACGGTCACTTTGGGCGCGAACTCGAGGACTTCACGTGGGAGCGCACCAACCGGGCACAGGCGCTCTCCGACGCGCTGAGTTGAGAACGCGCTAGGTTGAAGACGGACTAAGTTGAAGACGCACT
>CAZHTO010000133.1:0-5550 GCA_964535845.1 uncultured Demequinaceae bacterium
CCTGCCCATCAACCTGTGGCCCGGCATGAAGATCGGCCAACTGTGCTTTTTCCGCCTCACCTCCCCCACCGAACATCCCTACGGGTCCGCTACGTATGGATCGCGGTACGGCGGCCAGCGCGGCCCCACCGCCAGCCGCAGCTTCCAAAACTTTCAGCGCACACAAATCTAGGCACCCAAGCGGTAGCGCACTTACCTCAGCGCGTCGAATACGTCACACCACCCTGCGCCCTCGCGCGCCTGGCGTAGACTCGCGTCCACGCAATCGCTTTGAGGGGGACCATGAGTAACTCGCCAGACGATCCTTTCCAGGCTCCGGGTTCACCGAGCAACTCACCAGACGTCGCATTCCACGCTCCGGGTTCAGCGACAACATCCGTGCCCGAGTCGCCTTCTACGCCGCCGGCGGGATGGTACGCAGATCCAGGAGCGCCCGGCCTTTTCCGGTGGTGGGACGGCTCGCGCTGGACTGACCAACAGTCCCCCAGCGGGATGACTGATCCCATGAACGCGACGCAAAACCCGCGCTCCAAGGGTCGCAACACCGCTTTCGTGGTGCTTGGCATCGTCGTTGGGCTCGCGGTACTGGCGATAGTCGTTGCGGGGGTTCTGCAAGCCGTGCGCGGTGCCACGGGATCTGGCGAGACCGGAGAAACCTTGTTGGCGGATGTCCCCGCCGAGTGGACCACCGCTTCCACGCTAAAGGGGGCGGGCACCTTCGCATATGACCCTGACTGGACAGACGCGATGGATTTCATTGGCGCTGATGAACTCGAAGAGTTCATGAATCTCGGGTCAGGGCTCGAAACGACAGTTGATGGCGCATGGTTTGTGAACGGTGGCCCTCTCGCCGGCGGCACCGTACTCATGGTCATCAGCCTTCCCGAGGCGCCCGGCCCGTCTACCGCAGCCTTTGAGGTGCAGACGTATATCCAAGGCGCAACGGACGGCCTCGAAGGCTCTAAAACAACGGGGCAAGGGCCGGTGAAAACTAAGAACGGCTTGTCTGGCTACACCGCCGAGTTCGAGTACCCGATCTACACCGAGGTCATGCTCAACACCGTGGGCATTGTGGTCGACGGTAAGCAGCAGGTCCTGGTGAGCACTGCTGGGTTGCCCAGCTCTGGTTCGGGCAAAGAAGAGATGCTCGCGGTCCTCAACTCTCTAGAAATCGACTAGACGTTACGCACGACTGAACCCGCGCATCGGCCCTATGCAGTGACCGCGCTATGCTGGCGGTCACGACAGGGGAGCGCTTCCCACAAGGGATGTGAGCGCTGAGAGTGCGGACAAGCCGCAGACCCTCGAACCTGATCCGGGTGATACCGGCGTAGGGAGTCGAGTCTCGTCCCCTCCTACTTGTGGGAGGAATCCATGCGCCCTGCGCGCACATTCACCATTGCGGCACTCGCCGTATCAAGCTTGACCCTCGCAGCATGCAGCAATACGGCCGATGCGCCCGTCACGCCCTCGCCCGACGCACCAGAGGCAACGGACTCGCCAGCGGCCGGCCCCCAGTTTGACGGCCAAGAAGTCACGGTCGTCACGCACGACAGCTTTGCCGTGCCAGACGACGTGCTCGAAGCCTTTGAAGCCGAGTCAGGTTTGACCCTCAACTTCGTGGCGCCCGGCGACGCGGGTGCGCTCGTCAACCAGCTGGTACTCACCAAAGACGCGCCGCTCGGTGACGTGGTCTTTGGCGTGGACAACACTTTTGCCTCGCGTGCGCTCGATGAGGGCGTGTTTGCTGAGTACGTTTCTGAGGTACCAGCCGCTGCTGACGCTGCCGCGTACGCGATCGACGGCTCGACCGCGCTCACCGCCGTCGACTTCTCTGACGTGTGCCTCAACTACGACCTGGGCTGGTTCGAAGAGTCCGATGTGGACGCCCCTACAGGTCTGGCTGACTTGACCGACCCTGCCTATGAAGGCCTCTTGTCGGTGACGAACCCCGCGACGTCCTCCCCTGGGCTTGCGTTACTGCTCGCCTCAGTCGCTGAGTTTGGCGACGACTGGGAGCAGTTCTGGGAGTCGCTGGCTGAGAACGACCTGCGCGTGACCGCATCGTGGTCCGATACTTACTTTGTGGACTTCTCTGCGCCCAACTACGACGGCGACTACCCCATCGTGCTCAGCTACGCCTCTTCACCGCCCTCAGAAGTGATCGACGGCGAGCCCACCACTGCCGCCCTGCTCGACTCGTGCTTTCGACAGGTGGAGTATGCAGGGGTCCTGGCCGGTGCCGAGAACCCCGCTGCTGGCGAGGCCGTGATCGACTGGCTGTTGTCTGACGACTTCCAGGCATCAGTAGCCGAGAACATGTACGTCTACCCCGTCTCGACTCAGGTTGACGTCCCCGCCGAGTGGGCCGCTCACGCTCCGCTTGCCGACGAGCCCCACACGCTCGACCCAGACCAGATCTCCACCAACCGCAACGAGTGGATCGACGCCTGGACGTCGATCGTGCTCGACTAGGCCCAGGCCAAGGAATGCGATGAGGTTGGCTCGGCGCCGCACGCACACAGGAGGAAAGCTTTCCACCTGGCCGCGGGCCCGCCATTCCCTCAGCTGGTGGTTGCTCGCCAGCCTTCCTCTCGCATTCCTTGGCCTGTTTTTCTTGTGGCCCATCACCGCGGTGCTCGTGCGCGGGCTAGGTGAGGGTGGTTTTGATTTCGCTGGAGTTTTCGCTTCTCTCAGCTCTAGCCGCACGGCCGATGCGGTGGTCACCACCATTGTGTTGGCTCTGGCCGGGACCGTGGGTGCGTTGGCGCTTGGCGTGCCTGGCGCGTATGTGTTGTACCGGTTGCGGTGGCGGGGGCAAGGCGTCGCGCGGGCGCTCACTGCCGTCCCGTTTGTGCTGCCGACCGTGGTGGTGGCGGCTGCGTTCACTGCCCTTTTTGGCCGCTCGGGACCGCTTGCCTTCTTAGGGCTCGATCAGACGATGGGCGCCATTGCGCTGGCCCTGGTGTTCTACAACATCGTCGTGGTGGTGCGCGTAGTGGGCGGCACATGGGCCGGGCTGGACCCCGCGACGGTGGCCGCGGCACGAACCCTTGGCGCGTCCCGACTCCGGGCCTTCATGCACGTGACCCTACCGGGGCTCGCGCCAGCGATTGGCTCGGCTGCTGCCGTGGTGTTCCTGTTCTGTTCCACGTCGTTTGGTGTGGTGCTGGTGCTGGGCGGCACCCGAGTACGGACCGTCGAGACAGAGATCTATCTGCAGGTCCACCAGTTCTTGGATTTGCGCACCGCAGCGGTGTTGTCGATGGTGCAAATTGTGTTTGTGGGTATAGCGTTGGCGGCCTCCGGGTGGGCGCGGCGTCGCCGTGACCGTTCTCTTGGACTGCGTCGCATAGACGGGACGCGTGCCGTGCGGCGTGCGGACTGGCCGCTCGTGGGGGGCATTCTCATAGGTCTGGGACTCGCCCTTGCCGCTCCCCTGTGGGCGCTGGTTGAGCGGTCGCTCCGCACTCGCACGGGACACGGCTTTGATCACTACGTGGCGCTGTTTGGGCAGCCCGGCCGCACAGTGCTCCCCGTTCCGGTGTGGATGGCTGCAGTGAACTCGGTGCTGGCTGCGGTGGTCGCAGCTGTCATTGCGACTGGGTTGGGTCTGATTGTTGCGTCGCTTTTGGCCAGGCGCACCCGCAAGTCCGCGGTGCTCGACACGATTGTGATGTTGCCACTCGGGGTGAGTGCGGTCATGGTGGGGCTCGGGATGTTGCTCACCCTCAACCGGGCGGTTCTGGGCGTCGACCTGCGGGGATCATGGTGGCTCGTGCCTATGGCGCAAGCCGTGGTGGCGCTACCGCTCGTGGTGCGCACGCTTGTGCCGCCCGCGCGCGCTGTTCCTGGATCCCTCCGTAGCGCCGCCGCTACCCTCGGCGCCTCGCCGTGGCACGTGTGGCGGTTGGTGGACTGGCCGTTACTTAAGCGCCCCTTTGGCCTCGCGTTGGGCTTTGGCTTCGCGATTGCTTTGGGAGAGTTCGGGGCGACAACGTTTGTGGCGCGCCCTGACCGGCCCACCCTGCCAACCGCGATCTATCGACTGCTGGGGCGCCCGGGGGTAGAGAATGTAGGCATGGCATTTGCAGCAGCGGTGGTTCTCGCCGCGATGACGGCGGCAGTGATGATGGCATCCGAACGCATGCGCACCCAGGTGGGAGCTGATCTGTGACCGGCCTCGAGGTGCGCAACCTCTCCGTGGTGTACCCGGGCCAGCCCCCTGTGACGGCGGTCAACTCGGTTTCACTCGAGGTCGCGAGCGGCGAGATCATTGCGTTGCTGGGCCCGTCCGGGTGCGGCAAGTCCTCGTTGCTGGGTGCAATCGTGGGGACCATCCCGCCGGTTACGGGTGCCGTTCGCTGGGAAAGCTCCGACGTGACCGCTATGCCCGTGCATGAACGGCAGTTTGGGCTCGTTTTCCAAGATGGGCAACTGTTCCCGCACCGCAGCGTGGCGGGCAACATCTCGTTTGGGCTCGAGATGGCGCGCATGCCGCGGCCCGAGCGGACGGCCCGCGTGGCTCAGTTGCTCGACACCGTGGGCCTTGCCGGCTACGGCGACCGGGCCGTGACCGATCTGTCCGGTGGGCAGCGTCAGCGTGTGGCGCTGGCGCGTTCGCTTGCGCCGCGGCCGCGATTGCTTGCTCTCGACGAGCCGTTGTCTTCGCTCGACGTGACGCTTCGGAACCGGCTTGCGATTGAGATTCGGGAGATTCTGCGGGCCGAGGGCACCACGGCCATTGTCGTGACGCACGATCCGCGCGAGGCAGAGACCATGGCGTCGCGCATTCTTCGCATGGACAACGGCCGCCTGATCTAGCGCCCGTCTCCGCGCCGCCCGTCCCCTCGCCGCTCCGCCCCGCCGCCCGTCCCCTCGCTCCTCCGCCCCGCCGCCCCGCCGCTCCCATCCCCTCGCCGCTCCGCCCGCCCCGGTCCCTGTAGGAACGTCAGGACTCCATTTCTCGACTTTCGCCATCCTGTAGGAAGGTCAGGACTCATTGCCCAGATTGCCCGCCGGGCCGGAGCGCGCGGCTGTCCGAAGGTATGCGAGCCCCGATGAGTCCTGACGTTCCTACGGGGAGTGGAATCACCCAAAAATGAGTCCTGGCGTTCCTCCAGGAGGGTGCGAGGCCAACGTGCAGAGACAGCGTTCCTCCAGGAGGGTGCGGGGCGCTCAGTGGTGCGCTCTAGTGGAAGTCCCCCCGCGCATCGGGCATGCAAAATCAGCAGTAGGGCCGATGCGCGCGAGACTTGAGCGTGATCGGCTCAACTTTGGCACTTTGGACTTGACAACGCGAACCATGTCCGCATACTTGAGTGTAGGCGGCTCAACTTTGGAGCCGGCATCCGTAGCGGCCTCGCTGTCGCAGAACACACATAGGAAGGACACCCCCATGTCACGAGCAGTAGGCATCGACCTGGGCACCACCAACTCAGTGGTCTCGGTCCTGGAGGGCGGCGAGCCCACCGTCATCGCGAACGCTGAAGGCGCCCGCACCACCCCATCCGTCGTCGCATTCTCGAAGACTGGCGAGGTGCTGGTTGG
>CAZHTO010000134.1:0-5517 GCA_964535845.1 uncultured Demequinaceae bacterium
GTTCCTACAGGATGCACGGGACGGGCTAGATGAGTCCTGACGTTCCTACAGGATGCGAAACGGCGAGAAAATGAGTCCTGACGTTCCTACAGGGGTGTGGGGGTGGCGGCTGCGGGGGTGGCGGCTGCGGGGATGGTGGTGGCGGGGGAGGCTGGGGAGGGGGCGGTCTCGCCAGATTCAGGGTCCTTGCGCGGCGCCATGTAGCCCGCAAGCAGTATGACGGCCAATCCCATGACCGGGATGATCATGAGTCCCACGCGCAGGCTGGTGGCATCAGCGATCACACCCACCACAGGTGGTGACAGCAAGAACGCGAGCCGGAGCAGCCACGACACAATCGTGAGGCCGCTGCCAGGCTTGAGGCCAGGCAACTCGTCCGCCGCGTGCATGGCGCCAGGGATGAGTGTCGCCACGCCAAAGCCAGCGGCACCGAACCCAGCGATGGTGCCCCACATGTTCGGGAAGGCAAGCGCCACTCCCATGCCCACGAGCACCAAGACGCCGCCCCAGCGGGCGATGAGCCGCTGACCAAAGCGATCCACCATGCGGTCGCCCGTAAGGCGGCCCACAAACTGCATGCCCTGCATCGCGACAAAGGCGAGAGCGGCAACGGTGGCGCCGGCAAAAAGTTCGTCCTGCATATAGCTTGCGGACCACGTCGCAGCCGAGTCCTCAACCCAGCCGCCCGCAATCGAAATAACGCTGAGCGCTCCCAGCACAATCCAGGTGCGCGTCGACACTCGGCGGAGCGGATTCTTGCGAGGCATCGCGGCTTG
This sequence comes from uncultured Demequinaceae bacterium, assembly GCA_964535845.1. Taxonomy (GTDB): domain Bacteria; phylum Actinomycetota; class Actinomycetes; order Actinomycetales; family Demequinaceae; genus Demequina. Next base: position 777 of record CAZHTO010000134.1, read on the forward strand.
ATCTGCACCGGCGTCGGCAACTGGCTCTGGCTCTGGGCCTGGCAGCATCATGCGGTACGACCAGATGTTGAGCCCAATGACGATTGCACTGATCAGCACGAACTGGACCGGCGGTGCGATCTCTAACCCGGCCGCAAATCCACCAATGAGCCCGCCCGTGACGGCGCCAAGCGACCACAAGGCATGGAAGGCATTCAGGATCGAACGCTTGTAGAGCCGCTGGACCCGCAGTCCATGCGAGTTTTGAGCGACGTCGACCCAGGCGTCGGTGGTGCCGGCGACGAACAGTGCCGCGCCAAAGAGCCACACGTTGGGCGACAGTGTCGCACCCAACATCGCGAGTGTGCTGAGTGCCATGCCAACCACCGCTACGCGTGATGAGCGGAACCGGCGCACGAGCGCTCCGGCAGCGAGCCCAAGCAACAGCGAGCCCACGGGCCACATCGCGACTGCCACGCCAAGACCACCGTACGAGATCTCGAGGTTCTCGCGAATCTCTGGAATGCGCGGTGCGTAGCCACCGATGACAATGCCGTTGGTGAAGAAAATGAGCGAGACGGCAAGGCGCGCTCGACTCAACTTCGGCTCTACAGCCGGGGGACGTGCCACGTAGTTAGCCGATCCGGAAACGGGCAGAAAGTAGATCGTTCACGCGCGACGAAGGACCTACGAGCAGTGCGAACTCGCCCGCCTCTACGCGGCGCACTCCTTCGGAGTCAACAAAGGTGCACGATGCGACGGGGACTGAAATCTCGACGCGCTGGGTCTGGCCTGGCTCGAGCCATACCTGGCGGTACGCCTTGAGTTCGCGGTCGGCCCAAGTTGCGCTTGTGACCTCGTCACGCACATACGCCTGAACGGTTTCGAGCATGGGGCGCAAACCGGTGTTGGTGACGTTGACCTGCGCGACAATCTGGTCTTCGGTGTCTTCCGATGGGTCCAGGATCTCGAGGTCGGAGTACGCGGCAGACGAGTACGACTTGCCTTCTCCAAAAACCCATTGCGGGTCCTGCACCAGGTCTGCATAGCGGTAGCCGTGCTGAGCGTTGATCTGGTTATAAAACACTGGTTGCTGGCCCACGTGGCGTGGCCACGAAATAGGCAGGCGTCCCATGGGCTCGATGCGGCCAAGGATGAGTTCGGCAATCGCAGTGCCGCCGGCCATACCTGGGTTTGCTGCCCAAATAATGGCCGATGCGCGTTCAGCTGACGGCGGCAAAACGTGCGGCTTGGATGCGAGCACCACCAAGATGACGGGGGTGCCGGTCTCAATCAGAGCGTCTAGCAACGCAACTTGGCCACCTAGCAATTCGAGCGTGGCAGTCGACTTAGTTTCGCCAATGAGCTCGATACGGTCGCCGAGCACCGCAACCACCGCATCGGCCGCACGTGCATTTTCTACCGCGGCCGCGATCATGTCGTGGTCGGGCTCGACTGGCATAGCCATGTGGGGACGCGGCTGACCGTCGGGGAAGAACTCTCCCGCGGGGTCGGGGCCGGTCGTAATGATGTGAGCGCCCACATCGTGCGTGATCTGCCAGTCGGAAGGAACCTGCTGGCGCAAACCATCGAGCACCGTTGTGATCATGTGACGAGGCTGACCATCAGGGAGCCAGTCGGCTTGACCAGAGTTGCCCGCCCAGTCACCTAGTTGAGTCTGGGCGTCGTCTGCGTTGGGGCCCACGACCGCGATACGGCGCAGGCCTGCATTCGCATCGAGCGGCAACACACCGTTGTTCTCAAGCAGCACCAAGGACCTGCGGGAGACCTCGAGCCCTAGTTCACGGTGAGCGGCCTGGCCGATGACCGTCTGTTGCTGCTCCGGGTCAGGTAAGCGCGGGTTCTCGAACAGTCCCAAGTCGAACTTGAGTGTGAGAATGCGCGAGACCGCCTCATCAATACGTGACTCGTCGAGTAGTCCGCGCTCGACCGCCTGCTGAGCGCCCTCGAAGAACGGGGGCGTGGTCATGATCATGTCGTTGCCGGCATTGACGGCGGCGGCAGCGGCTTCTGCATAGTCCGGGTACATGCGTTGCTCGCGTACCAAGTTGCCTACGTTGTCCCAGTCCGTGATGAGAGTGCCTTGGTAGCCCCACTCGTCGCGGAGTACGTCGTTCAGGAGCCAGCTATTCACGGTAATGGGCACGCCATCAGTGGCTTGGTAGCCGAGCATGAACGTCGCCACACCTTCGCGTGCTACGCGTTCAAAAGGAGGAAGGTACCAGGCACGAAGCTTGCGGCGCGAGATGTCCGCCTCGGAGGCATCACGGCCGCCTTGCGTCTCGGAGTAGCCAGCGAAGTGCTTGGCAGTGGCAAGGATTGCGGTGGGGTCGGCAAGGCCCTCGCCCTGATAGCCAGCGACCATGGCCGATGCGAGCTCGCCTAGGAGGTACGGGTCTTCACCAAAGGTTTCGGAGACCCGGCCCCAGCGCAGGTCACGCGCGATGCATAGGACGGGGGAGAAGGTCCAGTGGATGCCGGTGGCGGCGACCTCGACTGCTGTCACGCGCGCGACGCGTTCCAGGAGGTTCCGGTCCCAGCTAGCAGCCATGCCTAGTTGGGTGGGGAAAATCTCGGCGCCTTCCCAGAAGGAGTGCCCGTGAATAGCGTCTTCGCCCACGAGAAGTGGGATGCGAAGCCTGGTGCCTTCTACGAGGGATCGGGCCTCGATCACTCGTTGAGGCGAGGCATGCAAAATGGAGCCCGCGTGATAGTGGTTGATGAGTGGCTCAACGCCATCTTTGGCATTGAGTTGCATCATTTGCCCCACCTTTTCAGGCAGCGTCATTCGCGCCACAAGGTCGGCAACGCGCTCATGGGTAGGCAATGAGGGGTCTAAATAGGCGTCGGCGGGGTTCATGCGTGTCCTTTCACCATCAACGCTCCCACGGTAGCACCATTCTTACCGCGTGGTAAGTTCTTTTTTATGCCGCGAGATGACGATACGGACAAAGAGCGCGAAAGCGATGGCTACCAGCGTGGGCGCGATACCCGTGCGGTAATCCTTGACGCCGCGATCAAGCAGTTTGCCCAGGGAGGCTACCGGGGTAGTTCTTTGCGCGATATCGCTGCGAGCGCCGGCCTTACTCATCCTGGCCTGCTCTATCACTTCCCTAATAAAGCATCGCTGCTGAGGTCGGTTCTGGAGTACCGCGATCAGGTAGGGGCCAAGGAGCGTCCCGTGCGCGGTGAGATGGGGCTCGACGCGTTTCGAAGCCTGGTCGCATCCGCCCACCACAATGAGACCCAGCGCGGCATCGTGGAACTTTATGCCATGTTGTCTGCCGAGGCGACTGGCGCAGATCACCCCGCACACGAGTATTTTGTGCGCCGCTACCGGTCACTTCTGGAGCACCTCACTGCGGCCTACGAACTCGTCGCAAAGCAAGGCCAGTTGCGTGGGGGTATCGAGCCTGCTGCGGCGGCTCAGCAGTTAGTGGCACTTTTGGACGGGCTGCAAGTGCAGTGGCTCTTAGGTGCCCAACCCACGCCCATGGGTGACATTGTTACGGCGCACATCAACGGCCAACTTGTGGCGCCGCTGTAAAAACTTCAACCGATTCGTAAGGGGGACGTTGTACCTAATCGTCCCGGTAGATGCCTCTGTAGTGTTTTGCTCGCAAGCTATGGAGTCCAGCGCGTTACGGTCGTAGCTGGGCGCGAAATACATGTCCCCTTCGCGCACCGCGGAGACACCTCAAAGGAGAAACATCATGGCGACCGAATCCCCGGTCTCGACGGTTGATACCCACGTTGGCTCCCGTGCCGGCTGGATCTTTCTAAGCATTACCCGAATTGTGCTTGGCTTCACGTTCCTGTGGGCCTTCCTCGACAAGCTGATTGGCCTCGGCTGGTCGACCTGTAGGGTCGACGGCGACATTGCTGTCATGTGTGAGCGTGCCTGGCTGAGCGGTGGCCGCATCACCGAGGGCTACCTCGGTGCGTCATCAGGCCCGCTCGCTGACTTCTTTGCCACCTTGGGCACCTATGCCTGGACCGACTGGATCTTCATGATCGGTCTGCTCGGCGTTGGCCTGGCGCTCATGCTTGGTATCGGAACCCGCGTTGGCATGGTTTCCGCTGTCGCCATGCTGACCATGATGTTCCTTGCACACGGATTCCCCTTCGTTGGAGGTAACGCCACCAACCCCATCATCGACAGCCACGTCATTCAGGCCGTCGCAGTGATCGCAGTGGTGCAAATGGAGCTCACTCGCCAGGCGATCGGACTCGGTTCCTGGTGGCGCAAGCTGGACGTCGTCCAGAAGAACCGCTGGCTCATCTAACAGTCTTCGTCAAGGCGCTGGCAACGAGAAGTTCGTTGCCAGCGCCTTTTCGTGTGTCTACGGCCGATGCGCGGGTGGGGTGTCGTGCGAGCGTTCGGCTTGGGTGAGGGCCGCCAAGCGTAAGTCGGCTTCGATGTCTTGAGCGGTTTCGATGAGGAGTTCGCGCTGGTGTGCTGTGCGTGCGCTGGGGTCATTGCCGGTGGGCCCGGTTGCCACGTTGATTGCTGCGGAAAGTCCTCGCGGCCCGGTCACCGGCACTGCGATGGAGCGCAATCCCATTTCGAGTTCCCCGTCGACATCGGCCCACCCTTGCTCGCGTACCTCGCGCAACGCTTCGCGAAGTTGGCTCGGGTCGGTGATGGTGCGAGGTGTCAGGGCTGGCAGCTCGCGCGCGGTATCCGGCCACTTGTCTTCAGGCCACTGCTCCTCCGGCAACGCGGCGAGTAGTACCCGGC
>CAZHTO010000135.1:0-5322 GCA_964535845.1 uncultured Demequinaceae bacterium
ACTGGTTCGCTGGTCTCAGCAACGACGCCTACGCGACGATGCTGTGCCCGCCGTGGATGCTCGGTGTTATCGAGGGCAACTCCTCGGCAACCGACTGGCAGCTGGCCAACGCCTACCCGGGCGGTGGCGGTAACTGGGGTGGCTCATGGCTGACCGTTCCTGCTTCTGGTTCGAACGTCGAAGAGGCCACCAAGTTCATCGACTGGCTGACCGCTCCTGAGCAGCAGGCTAAGGCGTTCGCGAACGCTGGCACCTACCCCAGCCAGGTCGCCGCTTACGACGACCCAGCAGTGTCGGGTGCAGTCAACACGTTCTTCAACGAGGCACCGATTGGTGAGATCTTCGCTGACCGTGCACAGGCAGTGGTGCCTTCGCCTTACAAGGGCGCGCTCTACTTCCAGGTGAACGACGCAATTAGCGACGCTCTTACCCGTGTGGTGCAGGGCACTGACGACCCTGCCTCTTCATGGGATAAGGCCGTCTCAGATATCAACGCACTTAGCTAAGTAGCACGCATGAAGTCCGGGCCGCCTCCAGCAATGGAGGCGGCCCGGACCCACGCATCCCCCGACAGGACCTTCTGAAGGAAACTCATGGCATCCACAGATTTGAAGACGCCTGCGCCTGGAGACACATGGCGGCAGCGTCTTAGCCGGTGGGATGTGAAGGCATCGCCTTACATCTACATCGCGCCATTCTTCATCGTCTTTGCTGTATTCGGTTTGTTCCCGATCGCCTATACCGCGGTCATTTCTCTGATGGAATGGAGCACCGTCCGCAACTCCGGCGAGTTTATCGGCTTCGCCAACTTTGAGTATGTGCTCAACGACCGGAAGTTCTGGATATCGCTCCGGAACACGTTCTCAATCTTCTTGTTGTCAGCAATACCGCAGCTCATCGTCGCGACGTTTATCGCGGCAATGCTTGACCACCACCTCAAAGCGCGCACGTTCTGGCGTATGGGTGTGCTCGTACCGTACGTCGTGATGCCCGTCGCTGTTGCGCTGATTTTCTCGCAGCTGTTCGCAGACGAGTCAGGTCTCTTCAACCACTGGCTAGGGATGTTCGGTATCGATGCAATCCAATGGCACCGAGATGTGATTCCCTCGCACTGGGCCATTGCGACCATGGTCAACTTCCGGTGGACCGGGTATAACGCTCTGATTCTGCTGGCAGCCATGCAGGCTGTTCCTCGTGAACTGTACGAGGCATCCGCTATTGACGGTGCTGGGCGCTTGCGTCGGTTCTTCTCGATTACGCTTCCGCAGATTCGTCCCACCGCAATCTTCGTGATCATCACAGCGACCATCGGTGGGCTGCAGATCTTCGACGAGCCACGCATGTTCGACAACACGGGTGGTGGTGGAGCGGACCAGCAATGGCTCACCATCACCATGCACATGTACAACACCGGTTGGGGCGCCATGAACTTTGGTCGTGCCTCCGCGGTTGCGTGGCTACTGTTCCTCATCATCCTTGTCATCGGTCTGCTCAATTTCTGGGCGACCAAGAAGTTGATCTCATCCGACAAGTCAGGAGGCAAGTGATGGCTAAGCGTTTTGGTAGCCGGATTGGCGTAGAGCGTCCCGGCTGGTTCGTATACACATCTCTCGTTGTCGTCATCGTGGCGTCGTTGTTCCCGCTGTACTGGTCGTTGCTGATCGGCGCAGGCGAGCACTCGATGATCCGTGACCCCAACCTCTCCTGGATCCCCGGAGGCAATTTCTGGGATAATGCTCTGGAGGTCATCCGCAACCCTGCGGTGAACTTCTGGAAGGCATTGGGCAACTCGTTGATCGTGTCCACGACTGTCTCTGTCTCGACTGTGCTGTTGTCTACGCTCGCAGGGTTCGCCTTTGCGAAACTGCGATTCAAGGGCAACGGTCCGCTATTCGTGGCGGTTCTCGCGACCATGGCCGTGCCAGTTCAGTTGGGCATCGTGCCGCTGTACATCCTTATGGCGCAGTATGGCTGGACCGGAACCTTGGGTGCTGTGATTGTGCCCGGGCTGGTCTCCGCCTTTGGCGTGTTCTGGATGACGCAGTTCTTGCGGCAGTCTCTGCCGACCGAACTCATCGAGGCTGCGCGCGTCGATGGCGCCAACATGATCCGGACGTTCTGGCACGTAGGTATGCCGGCCGCACGACCAGCTGCGGCGATGCTGTTCCTGTTCACGTTTGTGACTTCGTGGAACAACTTCCTGTGGCCGTTCATCGTGCTTGATCAGAAAAACCCCACGTTGCCAGTGTCGCTGTCGATGTTGCAGTCGAGCTACTTCGTTGACTACTCGTTGGTATTGACTGGTGTGCTCCTTGCAACGGTGCCGTTGTTGCTGCTCTTCATCTTCACCGGTCGCCAGCTCGTCGCAGGTATTATGCAAGGCGCCGTTAAGGGCTAGAGAAATGACACAGGTCCCTAGCGTTGACCCAGAGCCGGGCCTACGTGAGCCACAGTTGGGTGCGCGCAGTCGGCGCACTAACGGCAAGGACCGTGGATACGCTCGGGCCGCCGCACCTACTCTTGAGCAGGTGGCGGCCCGAGCGGGCGTCTCTCGTGCGACAGTGTCGCGGGTGGTGAATGGCTCACCCAAAGTTCACCCCGATAGTGCGGCAGCTGTCCGGCAAGCGATCGATGCTTTGGGCTACGTCCCTAACCGAGCGGCACGTTCCCTCGCCAGTCAGCAATCTCACGCGATCGCGTTAGTTGTTCCTGAAGACATCACCCGCTTTTTAGGTGACGTGTACTTTGCGTCCATAGTGGGCGGGATCACGAGCCGGCTCGAACAGTCCGATTACGTGTTGAGTTTGATGATCGCGAGCCAAGCGCCAGAGGGCAAGATGTTGCGCTATCTCGCGGGCGGTGCAGTGGACGGGGTGGTAGTGGTTTCTCACCACACCAGCAACCACTCGCTACGCCAAATCGGGGACCTGATGCCGGTGGTTTTTGGCGGCCGTTCCGCGATCCCTGGCGTCAATGCTTACGTGGTGGATGTCAACAATGTGGATGGGGCCGCTAAGGCTACTCAGCGGCTTATCGATCGTGGATGTCAGAACATCGCCACCATCGCTGGACCGCTGTCTATGCACAGTTCGTTGGACCGCGTCGAGGGTTGGCGACGGTCGCTTCACGACGCGGGCCTTAAGCCGGGCCCGGTAGTGGACGGCGACTACACCATGCTCGGCGGAGCCCGTGCGATGCGCGAGTTGCTCGAGGTATACCCCCAGATCGACGGCCTCTTTGTGGCTTCAGACCTGATGACTTCCGGTGCAATGCCAGTCGCCCTCGAGCGGGGTATGGCTATCCCTGACGACCTCGCGATAGTGGGTTACGACGACAGCGCGGCGGTAGAGGCGTGCGAGGTCCCGCTGACTACGGTGCGCCAGCCCTCTGAAGAGATGGGCCGTGAGATGGCAGACATACTCCTCAGCGTGCTGTCAGGGGACTCGGAACGCGCGCGAACCACAATCATGCCCACCACGCTCATAGTGCGTGAGTCCGCCTAAACCTCAATCGGAACCAGAGGCCTTCGGCCTTACGGCCTGCCCTAGCCCCGGTGCCAACAGCTCCCACGCGCGCTTGGCAACAACCTGACGTTCTGCATGCGGCGAGTGGCTGACACTCATCGCCACCATCCTGACCGCCAGCATCAAATCGTCAACTGATGTGCCTGACACCGTGATGCCGGCTTGCGCTGCCTGCCCCCGCTTAATCTCGAGCACCGCTCTGAGGCGCCGGTCAAAGTCCTCAACCCGCGCATCGGCCTTACTCACGGTGATGGTCTCAATGAAGGCGGCGCCCGCAGCGGTGTGGTGAGAAACCAGGTCCACCACGTCGCTAAGGGTTGCTTCAGGGTCCGCGCCGAGCTCTTCGATTTCGCGCACATTCTCTTCGAAGACTGCGACGGCGAGCGAGATCCGATCGGGGAAGTGGCGGTAGAGACTCCCTTGCCCTACGCCCGCTAATTTGGCGACCGCATAAAGCGGGGCGTTGACTCCCCGTTCCTCAAAAACGGTGCGGGCGGCGGCAATGAGGGCAGCCCGATTTCGCTTGCCTGCCTCACGTCCGCCTTTGGTGTGTGCACGAGTCTCCATGGGAATAGAATAGGGTCCGGACAGTGTTGTCCGGTATAAGTGCATGGGAGGCACATAACGATGGCAAATCAGACAAGCCCCACTCAAGAGTGGGATGAACAAGTAGACCTCCTGGTCGCCGGTAGTGGCGCGGCCGCGATGAGCGCCGCAATTGCGGCTGCTGACGCAGGCCTGAAGGTCGTAATCGTCGAGAGCACCGAGAAGTGGGGCGGCACGACCGCCGTCAGTGGTGGCGGGCTGTGGATGCCTAACCACCCCGACATGCACAAGCTCGGCAAAAAGGACTCGCGCGAGAAGGTGCTCGAGTACATGGACATCGTCATCGGCGATGTGGGCCCAGCAAGCTCGACGGCTCGCCGCGAGGCGTACGTCGACAACGTGCCCCTGGTCTACAACGAGTGGAAGCGCCTAGGAATCGAGTGGGCGCTCAGTGCCGATTACCCCGACTACTACCCGGACAAGCCAGGCGGCATGGACGGCGGCCGGGCCATCGAAACCAAGCCATTTAACTCCAAGCGCCTGGGAGACTGGTTTGGCAAGTCGCGCGCCATGGCTCCGATCCCCGTCAAGACGGACGACATTTGGTTGCTCTCTCGCGCCTGGGTCTCGCTGAGCGGGTTCTGGCGCGGAGCACAGTTTGTGGGCCGCACCCTCCGCGGCATTCTCGCAGGCAAAAAGTATTACGGCCTGGGTGGTGCCTACACTGGCCACCTCATGCGCGTGGTGCGCGATCAGGGCACCGAGGTTCGCCTGAGCACGCCTATTACCAAGGTCATCAAGGACGATGCGGGCGCTGTGATTGGCGCCGAAGTCGCCTCGCCAGAGGGCACCAAGCGCATCAAGACGCGCGCTGGGATCATGCTGGGTACCGGCGGCTTTGCCGCGAACAAGGAGTGGCGCCTTAAGTACCACGGCATCGAGGGCTACACCTCGGCGCCCGAGGGCGACCAGGGAACCGGCATCCAGGTGGGAATCGACGCGGGCGGCGACGTCGCGCTGATGGACGACGCCTGGTGGGGTGCCTCACTTGTGGCACTCGACGGCAACGTGGGCTTTAGCGTGAACGAGCGCTCGAACCCGTACTCGATCATCGTCGACCAGTCTGGAGCGCGCTTTACCAACGAGTCGGCGAGCTACATCGACGTGGGCCACGCAATCCTTGAGCGCGATAAGACCGTGCCGGCCATCCACAGCTGGATGGTCACGGACCGCCGCCACCAAAAGCGCTACC
>CAZHTO010000136.1:0-5273 GCA_964535845.1 uncultured Demequinaceae bacterium
TGGGCTGCCCGCACATCAAAACGTAAACCTGGACGCAAGCAAAGGGTGGTGATTGGCTAATGGCTGCTGCCCTTGTTGCGCCCCCAGTGTCGGTGCCGACTGACGTGTACGTGGCCTCGATGGATGGCGCAGATCTGGACCTTTTGCGGACGCTGCTGGACAAGTGGGCAACGAAGGTGCGCCGCAACCAGCTGCGGATGACGTATTACGACGGGAAGAACCGCCTACGCGACCTAGGCATCTCGATCCCTCCGCAGCTCAGGTCTGTAGAGACCGTCGTCGGCTGGCCCGCTAAGGCTGTCGATGCGCTGGCTCACCGGATCGTGTTTGACGGGTTTGTCCTCCCTGGGGATCAGGAAGACCCCTACGGCCTCATGGCGGCGTTTGCCGACAATCAGATGGCGATGGAGTTGCCGCAGGCGATCACGTCTTCGCTAATTCACGCCGTGTCGTTCATTTCGACCACACACGGAGATGTTGAGGCGGGCCAGCCTGATGTGCTGGTGCAGGCCCGTTCCGGCATGTTCGGCACGGGGATTTGGGATCGTTCGACTCGCTCGCTCCGTGCGGCACTGTCGGTTTCGGACGTGGATGAGAACGGCGTCCCCACGGAGCTCGTGATACATCTGCCTGACCGCGTGGGTCACGTAGTGCGCTCTGCCGGTGGGCGCTGGTCCGTGATTTGGCGCCGTAACCCTGTGGGCCGCGTGCTTGTTGAGCCGCTAGTGTTCCGCCCTGATTTGGACCGCCCGTTTGGCCGGTCGCGCATCACCCGCCCGGTGATGTCGATCACCGATGAGGCTGTGCGCACGGTGTTGCGCACTGAGGTCTCTGCCGAGTTCTTTACTGCCCCTCAGCGTGCGTTGCTCGGTGCTGACGAGGATGCGTTTACGGATGCTACGGGCGAGAAAATCCCAGCGTGGCAGGCGATCATTGGGAGCCTGTGGGAGATAGGTCGCGATGAGAACGGCGACCTGCCCACGATCCACGAGTTCAAGCAAATGTCATTCCAGCCACACAACGATCACCTGCGGATGATCGCGTCACGCTTCGCTGGCGAGGTTTCGTTGCCGCTGGGCTCGCTGGGAATTGTTCAAGACAACCCCGACTCCGCCGAGGCGATCTATGCCGCGAAGGAAGACCTCGTGATCGAGGCGACCGACGCGGCCGCATCTTACGGCTCAAGGCTTGTTCGTGTGGGCCAGAACATTGTGATGCTCCGCGATGGCCTCACTGAGCCCCCGGCTGAGTTGCGTCAGCTCCAGGCCAATTGGCAGAACCCCGCCACGCCGTCTGTTGTCTCTGCTGCAGATGCTGTAGTCAAGCAGGTGGCGGCGGTTCCGTGGCTTGCCGAGTCTCCGCTGATCTTGAAGCGTATGGGATATTCGCAGGCTGAGATCGTGCAGTTGCTGGCGGACAAGCGCCGTGCAGAGCAGGCAGTGACCATGCGCGAACTGACGGCAAGCCGTGGCGTTGCAGAGCGCTCGTTGTCGGCGGTTTCGTCAGACGTGCCGGTGCCGACTACTGGCGGCGACGCTGGGGCATCTGCCGATGCTGGCCGCTGACCTCGAGTACCGCCGCGCGACGCTTGATGCGGTCGTGCTGGCCGCTCAGGAGGACGTGAGCGGCGTCTATCGGTCGCTGCTGAGCGATCCGGTGGAGCGCGCTGCCATGGGCCTACGCGAAGTGGTTCCACAGGTGGCTGAGGCTTACGGCTCGGTGGCTGGCGAGAATGCGGCCATCTGGTACGAGGGCGCGCGACCGTCTGGCGCCCGCCCGTTTCGCCCGCAGCCCGTCACCCCGGCGTCCCTCGCGGAGGTCAAGGGGCTGACGACGTGGGCGGCCACGCCGCTGTTCACGGGCGACACGGCGACCGCGTGGGAGCGAGTCGCGGGACTACTGCAGAAGTCCGTCACGGACTTTGACCGCGCCACTATCGACGGCAATCTCGCGCGCGATCCACTCAAGCCGACGTGGCGACGTCACGCGAACGCCGACACGTGCGCCTACTGCGCCTACATGGCCGTAGTGATCGACCAGGCGAACTACGAAACGGCAGCAAAGAAGTACCACGACAACTGCCACTGCGTTCCCATCATGCAGTTCCCCGGCGACTCACTGCCCGACCAGCCCAACGGACAGGCGTGGGCACAGACCTTCGCCAGCGCCCGCGACGCAATCATCGAAGAGCGCGACCAACTGCCCGGCTGGCGCACGCTGCGTCGCGGCGACCGGATCAGGCGCTACCCCGAGTATCAACTCAACACGAACAACATTCTGGCTCGCGCGCGGCGCTTGCAGCCGGACTTGTTCCGCGACGGCGTCCGCGCCGCATAAGACGTCCCCAGGCCGCACGGCCCGAGGCGAACCCCAATCACTTCCACGCAAGCCCGCATGGGCAGGCGTGGCGATCCCGCATGGGAGGAACCGATGAGCGACGACACCGCAACGACCGAGACGACCACCACGACCGAGACCGAGACGACCGAGACGGCTTCTGCACAGGAGACGGACTGGAAGTCCGAGGCTCGCAAGTGGGAGGACCGCGCAAAGGCGAACAAGTCCGCAGCGGACAAGCTCGCTGAGATCGAGGAAGCCAGCAAGACGGCAGAGCAGAAGGCCGCCGAGCGCACGGCTGAACTCGAGGCCAAGGTCAAGCAGTACGAGACCCGCGAGCAGATCGCGGCATGGAAGGCCGAGGTCTCAACGGAGACCGGAGTCCCTGCCGCCGCTCTCGCGGGCAACACCGAAGAGGAGATCAAGGCCCACGCCGAGACCCTCAAGCCGCTCATTGCCCAAGCCCAGACCGCCAAGCCGCAGCCGCTGATCGTGCCAGCCGAGGGAAAGACGCCAGTGGCGCTCAACTCGTCCGCGCTCGAAGACGCCATGCGGAAGGCAGTCGGAGCCAACTAACTCAACCCACCTTCCCAAAGGAGAGCCACCATGGCCATCACTGCACCAATCAGTCGGAGTGACTTCGCGGGGTTCCTGTCCCCGGAGGAGTCCGCTCCCATCTTCAGTGACGCACAGCGTCAGTCTGCCTTCCAGCAGCTCTTCCGCCGCGTGCCTCTTGGCATCAACGGCCAGAAGATCCCGGTCGTCACCTCCAAGCCCACCGCGAAGTGGACCAACGAGGGCGCCAAGAAGCACGCGACAAACATGGGCCTCGGACTGCTCGAGATCGAGCCGAAGAAGCTCACCGCCATCTGCGTCCTCTCCGCTGAGGTCGTCCGCGCCAACCCCGGCAACATCACGGGCGAGGTTCGCACCGGCCTGGCCGGCGCGTTCGCTACCGCGTTCGACTACGCAGTCGGCTACAACGTCGGCGGCGACGGCACCGGAACCGGCCCGTTCGACAACTACCTGGCCGAAACCGCCAAGTCGGTGACGCTAGGCTCCACTGCTCAGGCAGGCGGTGGCATCCACGGTGACTTCACCGAGGCTATGCGACTGCTCGTCACGGACGGCAAGCGCCTGACCGGGTACGCGCTCGATGACATGGTCGAGCCGATGATCTGGGGTGCAGTGGACGGCAATGGCCGCCCGCTATACACCGAACTGCCCACGGATGACGTGTCGCAGGCCATCGCTCGCCCTGGCCGTCTGCTCAACCGCCCGTCGTTCATGGGCGAGGGCGTCGGCAACGGCACCACGCTTGGCTTCGCGGGCGACTTCACCAAGGGCGCATGGGGCGCTGTTGGTGGCATCTCGTACCGCGTCTCTACCGAGGCAACGGTCACCATCAACAACGAGCTCACCTCGCTGTTCGAGAACAACCTCGTGGCCGTCCTGGCTGAGGCTGAGTACGGATTCGTGCTCGCTGACACCGAGGCGTTCGTTGCGCTCGAAGAGGCTGAAGAAGATGGCGGTGAGGGCTGATGGCTAAGGACAAGAAGGTCGTCAAGCGCGTCACCTTGACTGGCCCCAGCGGGGCATCCGTCACAGTCTCCGAGGAGTCTGCAGACAAGTTCAAGGCTCGCGGCTACAAGGTCGCGGCCAAGCGCTCCACAGCCAAGGCCGCACCCAAGGCTGACAAGTAACAACCATTAGGAGGTGGGCCGCTCATGAGTGAACCAACGATGCCAGAAGTGCCGTTCGCGACACTGGAGGACTTGGCGAACCGTGGGCGGCCTACCTCTGAGGATGACAAGACTCACGTGGAGACGCTACTAAGTGATGCGTCTCAAATGCTGATTGATGAAATGCCCCGCGCCGTAGCTCGCGCCAACCCTGAGACTCTCAAGCGGATCGTGTGCGAGATGGTCAAAGAGGCTGTCGATACTGGCGATTCGATGCCTGGCGCGGAGAGTACGCAGTTTGGCGTAGGCCCATTTCAGCAGTCCTACAAGTGGGCGAACCCCACGGGGGCACTGTTCATTAAGAAGGCCCATCGTCGCGCATTGCGTGGACCCCAGCGGGCGTTCACCGTCTCCACAATGCCCGAGGGCGCAGGCAGTGAGTATCCGGCCCCAGGTGGCGAGCTCCTATGAGGCACCTACCTGCCCGCTGGACGCCGCACACGGTGTCAGTGCGCCCCTTTGCTGGCATTGGCGGCTCGGGACCAATCTACGGCGACACGTACACGCTCAGCCCGGCAGATGGGCGCGGCGTGTACCTGGAAGACGCCCGCGAGGTTGTGCTCGATGCTGATGGCACCGAGGTTGTGTCGTCCACTCGATTCTTTTGCAACTTCGAGGATGCACCCCCAGAGAAGTCACTCGTGACCGTATGGGTCGGAACGCCGTTTGAGCGCGAGTCTCCCGTGGTCCGCGTCGCCCGATTCCACCACCCCGAGTTTCCCGGCTACGCAGAGGTGAGGCTCAAGTGAGTGTTCAGTTTGAGTGGCGCGGCGATCTTGCCAAGACGATGGCCAAGCAAGGCGCAGCCGATGGGTTGCGGCAAGCCGCTGAGGAAGTGAAAGCCGAGTCGAACTCGCGTGCACCGTCCGAGTCTGGCGCGCTCATTGCCTCATCTGGCGTTGACGTGGACGCTGATGCTGGCGTGGCATCGATCTACTACGGGCCAGATGGTGCACCCAAGGGCGGCAAGAAGGTGTACGCGATTGTTCGTCACGAGGCCCTGCGCCAGGGTGGCGCGCCAAAGTATCTTGAGCGGCCCCTACTGGCGGCACGTCGCGCCTTCCCGTCGACGTTGGCTGCCGCGATCCAGCGGGTGTTGCGATGAGCGCCGTAAGCGTGTCCGACGTGCGCCGCGCGCTGGCCCTGTGGCTGGGCGAGAACGTTGAGTCTGCCACCTGGCACGAGCACGACCCT
>CAZHTO010000137.1:0-5264 GCA_964535845.1 uncultured Demequinaceae bacterium
CGTTGATGGCGCACGTGACCAGTTCTTGGTTGGTCATCTGGAAGCAGCCGTCGCCATCGATGGACCACACGGTGCGGTCTGGCTCGCCCACCTTGGCACCCATGGCTGCTGGTACCGAGAAGCCCATGGTTCCGAGCCCGCCCGAGTTGATCCAGGAGTTAGGACGCTCGTACTTGATGAACTGGCTGGCCCACATTTGGTGCTGCCCCACGCCGGAAGTAAATGTGGTCTCGGGCCCAGAGATCTCGCCCAGGCGCTGGATGACGTACTGGGGCGAACCGAGGCCATCTTCGGTTGGTGCGTAACCAAGCGAGTAGGTGGTGCGCCAGTCGTCCAACTGGGCCCACCATGCTTCGAGGTCTGGCTTGCCGTGACGTTGGTGCTCCACCTCGAGGGCTGGCACTAGAGCGGCGAACACCTCCTTGAGGTCTCCCACGATTGGCACATCCACGGCGCGGTTCTTGCCCACCTCGGCGGGGTCGATGTCTGCGTGCACAATGGTCGCGTGTGGCGCAAAGCTCTCGAGCTTTCCGGTCACCCGGTCATCAAAGCGCGCACCCAAGGCCACCACCAGGTCTGCCTTCTGGAGAGCCGCCACCGCCGCCACGGTTCCGTGCATACCCGGCATTCCCAGGTGCTGCGGGTGCGAGTCGGGTAGCGCGCCGCGCGCCATCAGGGTGGTGGTCACGGCCGCACCAGAGAGGTCGGTCAAACGACGCAAGCCCTCTGATGCCCCTGAACGGATCACGCCACCGCCCACATACAAGACGGGGCGGCGTGCGGTTGCGAGCAGGCGAGCCGCCTCTTGCACCGTCTTCGAGTGCGGCCGGGCTCCTGAGTTGAAGCCAGGCAAGTCAATGTTCTGGGGCCAGTTGAAGGTGGTGTCCGTCTGCATGGCGGACTTGGCGATGTCAACGAGCACGGGGCCCGGGCGGCCCTGTGTGGCGATGTAGAAGGCTTCTGCGATGGCCCGCGGAATCTCGGCAGGGTCGGTCACCAGCATGTTGTGCTTAGTGATGGGCTGCGTGATGCCCACGATGTCTGCCTCTTGGAAAGCGTCGGTGCCAATGAGGGATGCCCCCACTTGCCCCGTGATAGCGACCATCGGGATCGAGTCCATATTCGCATCGGCAATAGGCGTCACCAGGTTGGTGGCGCCGGGGCCGGAGGTCGCGATGCACACGCCGGGCCGGCCTGTGGCGTGAGCGTAGCCCTGCGCTGCGTGACCTGCACCTTGCTCGTGGCGAACCAGGATGTGGCGCAATATTGTCGAATCCATCAACGGGTCGTACGCCGGGAGGACTGCGCCACCTGGGAGACCGAAGATGTCGGTGACTCCCGCACTTTCCAACGAGCGAATGAGCGACTGTGCGCCCGACATTTGCTCGCCTTCGGACGCTGCAGCCGTAGCGGCTGCTCGCCTCGCGGTCGCCGGTGGCGTGCTCGCGAGCGCCGAGGGCTTAGGTGCTTTGACCTGTGCCATCTTCTCTCCCAGTGAGTCGAAGTGATGAGGCGGTTCTCGTGGCCGCCTCGCATGGAAAAACCCCTCGGCCTAGGGTGGCTGTCGGGGTATGCGCGCGGACGGTGCCGGAGCTTGGACTAGGAGTCCGCGCGCCTGATAACTACGAGAATCGTCTGCATAGTTGAGGACTCTACGCCTACTACTACGCGGTTGTCACCATTCGGCACATTAATCTCACATCTTGGCTCACAGTCTTAAATAGTGAGACGCGTTCTCCCGTTCTCGCCTCACTCACCAATCGCTACGCACTCAGGCGTGCCGGTAAGAGAGGTGAACCTCGACGTGATCGCCTATGTCCTTTTCGAGCCGTGCCCTGAACCGCGGCTCGAGCAGCAACATGTGGTTGCCCCGGCCCACAGGCAGAATTTCGATGCTGCGCATGGGGTGTCCGTCCACGGTCGCATTCACCCGCACCGGGAAGTTGGTGCCGAACAAGTCAACAGTTCCAGGCAGTTCGACACCACCCCATGTCATCCCCTTGACCTCTACACCAATGGTTCCGGTATAGGAGAGGTCCAGTTCACCGCTGTCGACGCTCATGGGATAAGCCTGGCACGCTGACGCCGGGCTGGCACAGGCGAGATGTCGCTTAGGACAGAACCGCGCCCTGCGAAGCAGAGCCCACGAGCTTGGTGTACTTGGCCAGCACGCCACGCGTGTAGCGGTGCGGCACGGGTTGCCAGCCCTCGCGACGAGCCGCGAACTCTTCTTCAGAAACGGCAACCTCGAGCGTGCCGTCTGCCACGTTAAGCGTGATCGGGTCCCCGTCTTGCACAAACGCGATGGGGCCGCCGTCTACGGCCTCGGGAGCAATGTGGCCCACGCACAGCCCGGTGGTACCGCCAGAGAACCGGCCGTCGGTCACAAGGAGCACGTCCTTGCCCAGCCCGGCTCCCTTGATCGCTGCGGTAATCGCGAGCATTTCACGCATACCTGGACCGCCCTTGGGGCCTTCATAGCGAATCACCACGACGTCGCCGGCCGTGATGGTGCCGTCTTCGAGCGCATCGAGCGCGGCACGCTCACGTTCAAACACTCGCGCCGTGCCGGTAAACACTGACTCGTCAAAGCCCGCAGACTTCACCACTGCGCCTTCAGGGGCAAGCGAGCCCTTCAGAATCGTGATGCCGCCAGTCTTGTGAATGGGGTTATTGAGGGCCCGCACCACGCGTCCGTCAATTTTCTCGGGCTTGAGCTCTTCCATATTTTCAGCAAGCGTCTTGCCGGTCACGGTCATCACGTCCCCGTGCATCAGGCCAGCCTCGAGCAGTGTATTCATCACTGCTGGCACGCCACCCACGCGGTCCACGTCGTTCATCACGAACTGGCCAAAGGGCTTGAGGTCACCGAGGTGCGGAACCTTGGCTGCCACCCGGGCAAAGTCGTCGAGTGTGAGGTCTACCTCTGCCTCGTTGGCGATGGCGAGCAGGTGGAGCACCGCGTTGGTCGAGCCGCCAAAGGCCATGACCACGGCGATCGCGTTTTCGAAGGCTTCTTTGGTCATGATGTCGCGTGCGGTGATTCCTTGGCGCAACATCTCGACCACTGCTTGGCCGGAGCGCACGGCGAAGTTGTCGCGGCGGCGGTCCGCGCTGGGCGGTGACGCAGAGCCGGGGAGGGACATTCCGAGCGCTTCGCCTACCGATGCCATGGTGTTAGCGGTGAACATGCCGCCACACGCACCTTCGCCGGGGCAAATCGCCTTCTCGATCGCAAGGCGGTCTTCTTCTGACATGAGGCCACGTGCACATGCGCCTACTGCCTCGAAGGCGTCGATGACGGTGACGTCCTTCTCGGTGCCGTCAGAAAGTTTCACGTGCCCCGGCATAATCGAGCCCGCGTACAAGAACACCGCGGCGAGGTCCAAGCGTGCAGCTGCCATCAACATTCCTGGTAGCGACTTGTCGCACCCGGCAAGCAATACGGAGCCATCCAGTCGCTCGGCGCTCATGACGGTCTCAACTGAGTCGGCAATCAAATCACGGGAAACGAGCGAGAAGTGCATGCCCTCGTGGCCCATGGCAATGCCGTCAGAGACGGAGATGGTGCCAAATTCCAGCGGGAATCCCCCACCTGCGTGTACGCCGTTTTTTGAGGCCTGCGCAAGTCGTTGGAGCGACAGGTTGCACGGTGTGATTTCATTCCACGAGCTGGCGATCCCAATTTGCGGCTTTGCAAAGTCCTCGTCGCCCATTCCGACAGCGCGGAGCATGCCGCGTGACGCGGTTGCCTCCAGTCCGTCAGTCACCTGGCGTGAGCGGGGTTTGATGTCTGGCGTCTGCGTCATAAGGCTGAGTCTATGACCGGCCGATGCGCCTGACGAGCATCCACGCAAAAAGGCACCTTGACATTGACGTTGCGTCAACTTCTAGAGTGGTAGCTATGAACAAGACAGCGCTTGGAGACGGCGAGACACTCGATACCGCCCGCACCGCTCGGCTGAGCGGCGTAAGTAGCCGCACCCTGCGTCATTATGACGCCATAGGCCTGCTCAGCCCCGCCTGGACGGGCGCAGACGGCCGGCGTCACTACGGGCGCGAACAACTGCTCCGACTGCAACACATATTGTTACTGCGCGAACTCGGGGTAGGCCTCGAGCGCATCGGCCGTATTGTCAAAACTGACGACCCGACCGTCACTACTGCCCTGCTCCGCGACCATCTTGCGGGGCTCACTGCCGAGCGGGACAGGTACGCGCGTTTAGCCGCGACCGTAGCTCACACCATTGACTCCATAGACAAAGGTACCCACATGTCGCACGACGAGCTGTTCGCAGGATTTGCGCACCAACAGTATGAGCCAGAGGCCCGCGAGCGCTGGGGCGACCAAGAAGTGGACAAGTCAAATGCCAAGTGGGAATCGCTTGGCAAGGACGGCCAGCAACGGCACCTCGATACCCACCGCGAGATTGTCGAGGCTCTTGGCGCTGCGATTCGCGTGGGCTTTGCACCCGATAGCCCTGAGGTGCAAGAAGTGGTGGCCACGCACTATCGGTGGGTTTCGCTGTTTTGGACACCCTCAGCTGAAACGTACCGGGGCCTTACCCAGATGTATGTCGAGGACGAGCGCTTTCGGAGCAACTATGACGAGATCGCGCCCGGAGCTGCGGTGCTGTTGCGCGATGCGGCTGACATTTACGCCGGAATGCACTTAAGCGACTGACAACGGATGTGGGCCGATGCGCGGAATAGATGAGCCTTCAACTAATGTTGTACAGTGGTAACCATGTCGCCAATGACGCCGGCAGCCATGACCACACCCCCCGAAAGGACACCCATGACTCGCATCGGCATTATCGTCGGCTCGATCGCCAAAGACTCCATCAACCGCAAGGTCGCCTCCGTGCTACCGGGACTCGCAGACAACGACGGCGTGGAATTCGAGTTCCTCGACATCTCCAAACTCCCGCTGTACGACTACGCGTTTGACGCGGACTACCCCGAACCCGCAGTTGAGTGGAAGAACGCACTCGCTGGCGTGGACGGCTACATCATCGTGACCCCTGAGTACTCACGCTCGATCCCCGGCGCACTCAAGAACGCACTCGACTGGGCATCGCGCCCGTGGGGACAGAACTCCTTCAGCGGCAAGCCCGTCGCCATCATGGGTGCATCCATTGGCGCCACCGGCTCCGCCATGGCTCAGCAGCACCTGCGCAACATCCTTGCGCACTTCGATGCTCCCACCCTCGGCCAGCCCGAAACCTTCTTCCAGTTCAACCCCGCTGCCTTCGGAGCCGACG
>CAZHTO010000138.1:0-4864 GCA_964535845.1 uncultured Demequinaceae bacterium
GGGGATAGCATCGGGATATGGACTGGCGCGCAGACATCTTGGATGGTTATGAGCAGGCATCCGTGCCGCCGCTTACGTTGGTGCGGCGCACTGGTACGGCCGATGCGGGGGCTGAGCAGTCGCCGCCGCGTGCCTTAGTTCTTCACGTCCATGGCTATAACGACTACTTTTTTCACACGCATGTCGCTGACTTTTTTGCGGGCTTGGGTTGCGCGTTCTATGCGGTGGATATGCGCCGGGCGGGGAGGTCCCTTCAGCCTGGCGATAAGCCGCACCACATCAGTGACATTGCTGAGCTTGGCGAAGACATTGGTACCGCGGTGGCGGCAATACGGGCCGATGCGGGTGACTACCCGGTCATCATTCACGCCCATTCGACGGGCGCCTTGGCAGCCGCGATATGGGCGTCCGACGTGGGCGATCCTGCCCTCGCAGGCGTCATTCTTAACAGCCCGTTTTTTGGTTTAGTGCCGCGCCCAGGGTTGCAGTATGCGTTGGCTGCAACTCCGGCGATTAGCCGGTTCCGTTCCGCACTGGTGGTGGCCCGCCCGCCGTCGCCTTACACGGTAGGGCTCATTGAGCAAGGGGGCTGGGATTTCAACCCGGAATGGAAAAAGCCAGGTGGTGAACCTGCGACAGCCGGCTGGCTCAGTGCGACGAGGGCGGCGCAACGCCGGGTGGCACGCGGGCTAGACATTGATGTGCCGGTGTTGGCTGGACATAGTGATTCATCGGGGCGGGACCATGCAAGCAACCCCAAGCACCAGTCGCAAGATGTGGTGGTTGACGTGGATCTCACTGTGAAGTACGCCGAGAAGCTGGGCACCCATGCCAAGGCAGTGGTCATCGAGGGTGCCATCCATGACCTAAGCCTGTCGGCCAATGGTCCACGTGAACGCTACTTCAGCGAAGTCGAGGCTTTCGTGGTTACAGTGTTGAAATGAGCTCACGACACCCGTACTTTGACAACGGCGGTCAGCCCATTGCGCTCGCGCACCGCGGATTCTCGCTCGACGGCCTAGAAAACTCGATGAAGGCGTTCCAGGCGGCCATCGATCTGGGCTACCGATATTTGGAAACAGATGCGCACGGAACCCGTGATGGGGTGGCGGTCGCGCTTCATGATGAAACCCTCGACCGCACTACTGATGCCAGCGGCGAGGTGGCTGAAAGAGATTGGGCAAGTGTCGCATCGGCCCGTATTGGTGGATACGAACCGGTGCCCCGCCTCGAGGATGTGCTGGGCACGTGGCCCCAGGTGCGAGTCAATATTGACGTGAAGGCAAACTCGGGGATCGTTCCGATCGCTCAGGCAATCGAGAAAACTAAGTCACACGACCGGGTGTGTTTAGGGTCTTTTTCGGCTGAGCGCCGTCGCGCGACCGTTGCTCGCCTCTCTAAGCCGGTTGCTCAACCCGCATCTCAGCGCGAGGTGGTTTCGTGGTGGCTGGGGACCTGGGTCAAGGCGAACCCGAACGCGAGTTTGGGGGATGTAGACGCCTTGCAGATTCCCTGGCGTGTCGCAGGCCTGCCGTTCTTGGCACGACGGCACATCGACGCCGCTCACGCGGCCGGACGAGAAGTCCATGTGTGGACGGTCAACGATCGCGACCACATGACTCATCTGTTGGACCTGGGTGTCGACGGACTGGTGTCGGACCGCGCAGACATTCTCAAAGAAGTGCTGATTGCCCGGGGGCAGTGGTCGTAGGTTGAAGCAATCCGCTGGAAGCGAGTGATTCCAAGTGTCACAGCATGAGCCGGTCGACTCGGCCGCCGATGCCGAAACCGAGAACGCGAGTTCCACGCAGGCTTGGTATGCACTGCCAGCAGCCCAGGTTCGAGACGAACTCGATGCGCCCCCGGACGGCCTCGAGATAGCCGAAGCGGCTGAGCGGCTCACCACGTATGGCCCAAATGAACTGGAAGCCACCGAGAACGCAGCCTGGTACATAGTGCTCTTGCGGCAGTTCCGCTCGCCGATGGTGCTCTTCCTCATTGGGGCCGCGCTCATCACCGCCGCGCTCCAAGAATGGTTCGATGTCTCCGCAATTGTGGTGGTGCTCATTCTCAACTCGAGCATCGGGTTCTGGCAAGAGCAGAAAGCCGCCTCAGACATCAAGGCGCTCCAAAAACTTTCAACGCCCGAGGCAACTGTGATGCGTGGTGGGTCAGTGGTGCGGGCGGCAGCAGTCACGCTGGTTCCCGGCGACACGGTTCGTCTCGAGTCGGGCGATCGGGTGCCTGCAGATGTGCGCGTGGTGGACTCCAACTCTTTGCGAGTAGATGAGTCCATGCTCACCGGCGAGGTCTTGCCCGTAATGAAGAGGGATGTGGTGCTCCCTGAGGAAACCGCCATCGGGGATCGGGTCAATACGTGTTTTGCCGGCACGCTCGTAGTGTCCGGGCGAGGCAGCGGGATTGTCATTGGCACGGGCGTGGACACCGAACTCGGCACCATCGCGGGTCTAGTGCAGGGCGCCGCAGGTAAGACACCGCTACAAATGCTGACGGACCGACTTGAACGGTTTATTGGTGGTGCGATCGTGGGCGCGGCAGTGCTGATCTTTGTCGCGAGCACAGTCATGGGCAATTCGATCGCAGAAACGTTCCGAACGACCGTCGCACTGATTGTGTCCGCGATGCCCGAAGCTTTGCCCATTGTGCTCTCCGTTGCCATGGGCGTCGGAGTGTCCCGAATGGCTAAGCACAATGCCGTCGTGCGCCGCCTCCACAGTGTCGAGACATTGGGTTCAACAACGGTGATTGGCTCCGACAAAACAGGCACGCTCACGATCAACAAGATGACGGTTGAGCAGCTCTGGACGCCCGATGGCAACTTCTTAGGGGTAGCCGCGGGCACTGAGGTAGCGAATCGCGAGGCGCGAATGACGGAGGCGCAACGCGCGTCGCTCCGCAGTGGGGCGCTCAGCAACGAAGCGGCCTACCGCCCCGACGCCAAAGACAAACTGTGGGGCGATGCCGTCGACGTCGCGATGGCTGCGGTAGCGCTCAACACCGGAGCGGTGACACACGACGAGCGCAACGCAGGTGCAGCTGCGGACATGCCTTACGAGCCAGAACACGGCTTCTCGCAAACGGTGCGTCAGGAGGGTGAACGTTGGGTGCTGCACGTCAAAGGCGCACCCGACACGGTCATTGGTTTCTGTTCGTCCATGGCAGCAGGCGACTCTACTGTGGCGCTCGATCACGATGCCGTGCAAGCAGCCAATCTTGCGATGGCGCAAGACGGCATGCGCGTGATCGCGACCGCCCACGCGGTGCTTGGGTCACGCCCCGACGAAGGTTGGCTGCCACAGCCACACGACCTCACGTTGACAGGCCTGCAAGGCATGCTGGACCCACCGCGCGAGGGAGTCGAGGGGGCGATCGCGCAGTGCCGTAGCGCGGGCATTCACGTCATGATGATCACCGGCGACCATCCCGCAACCGCTGTCGCCATCGCCACTCGGCTCGGCCTCGAGGCGGGGCTCGAACCGCTGACTGGCGCACAGATGGCCGGAATTGGTGACCTTGAGCTCACGGAACGACTGCGCCACACGAGCGTCGCTGCCCGCATGAGCCCAGAAGACAAACTCCGCATCGTGAAGGTGCTGCAGAGCGCGGGCAACATCGTGGCGGTGACGGGCGACGGCGTGAACGACGCCCCGGCGCTGAAAGCGGCTTCCATTGGAGTCGCGATGGGCGACTCAGGAACCGACGTCGCGCGTGAGTCTGCTGACCTGGTGTTGACCGACGACAACTTCGTGACCATCGTTGAGGCAGTACGCCACGGACGAATCGTCTTCTCGTCTATCAGGAAGGCGACGTTCTTCTTGCTGTCGAACGGCTTAGCCGCGCTACTCGCCGTCGCGGTCAACACCTTTACGGAGCTGCCGCTCATCTTTGTGCCGGTGGTGTTGTTGTTCATGAACGTGGTGACCAACGGGATCCAAGACATCGCCCTCGCGTTCGAGAAGGGCGAAAACGACGAGCTTTCCCAGCAACCCAGGCCCCCCGAAGAGGGCGTGCTCAACCGCACCATGTGGATTCGTACCATCGTGACGGGCACGTGGATGGGCGTGGGAACACTCGTGGTCTATCGGCTTGCCCATGACGCCGGCCTAAGCCTCGAGCATTGCCGCACCCTCGCACTGATCACGCTGGTGATGTTCAACTTCTTTCAAGTTTTTAGCGCACGCGCAGAACGCAAGTCGCTGTTTGCATTAAACCCGCTGGGGAACCCGTTCTTGTTGGTCTCCGCACTCGCGGCGCTCGCGCTTCAGTGGGGCGCGACGGTGTGGCCGGTGTCAGCAGAGCTCCTTGGACTGAGGGCGCTCAGCGGTGCTGAATGGCTGATGTGCACAGGGATTGGTGTGACCGTGTTGTTGATTGTTGAGGCCGAAAAGCTCTTCCGGCGGTTGGCGAACCGATAGTCGAGCCCGCCAGACTGCCCAGCCGCACTTACTGTTCACCGCACCCGGTGGTCCAACCGGTGGTGCCACCCGGCCCCACCCCGCAGCACCTGCCATCGGGGCCGCCCGCGACAACTGAGGCCCGCAAACCGTACACAGATGGGGGTTCTGGGCCGCGCAGGTATGATTTGCGGGCGGTTGTTGTAGCCACCCACGCTAGGCCTCCTGATCCCACGGGCCCACTGCCCCCGCCCACTGCCCCCAGCCGCACACTCACTCGCCCTTCTTTTGACAATGTAAAAACAAGCGGCTAAGGTGAAGACCATGACCCAGGCCACAATTTCCGTAGACGCGCACGCCATGTTGCGCGACGCGGGCCTGCGTGTCACCGAGTCGAGGGTGGCTGTCATTGAAGCACTTGCGGCTCACCCGCACTCCGGAGCAGATGC
>CAZHTO010000139.1:0-4824 GCA_964535845.1 uncultured Demequinaceae bacterium
GGAGCGGACATGCGCCGCCGGGACGCCGCTAGACTGAACTCTGCTCATCGTGACATCCGCGCGCGTCACGCGCGCTAAGAAAGGCTCAACGTGCTCCGCACTCACTACGCAGGAAACCTCCGTGCCACCGATGTTGGCTCGACCGTCACCCTCGCCGGGTGGGTAGGTCGCCGTCGCGATCACGGGGGAGTTGCCTTTATCGATCTGCGTGATTCCAGTGGTGTCGCACAGGTAGTGATTCGCGAGGAGGTCGCTCACTCTCTGCGTCACGAGTACGTCATTCAGGTCACTGGGGAGGTGCGCGACCGGCCCGAGGGCTCGGCGAACGCGAACCTGCCTAGTGGTGATGTGGAGATCGTGGTGAGCGATGTGGTGATTCTGAACGAATCCGCGCCGCTGCCCATGCCCGTGGATGAGCACGTGACCGTCGGTGAAGAGGCTCGCCTCAAGCACCGCTACATTGACCTGCGCCGCCCGCAAATGCGCGACAACATGGTGTTGCGCTCCAAGGCCAACCAGGCTGCGCGCCGAGTGCTGGACCGCCACGACTTCCTGGAGATCGAGACTCCTACGCTTACCCGCTCAACCCCTGAGGGCGCGCGCGACTTCTTGGTCCCTGCACGTCTTGCCCCCGGTTCTTGGTACGCGTTGCCCCAGTCACCTCAGCTGTTTAAGCAGTTGTTGATGGTTGCGGGCATGGAGCGCTACTACCAAATCGCCCGTTGTTACCGCGATGAAGACTTCCGCGCGGACCGTCAGCCGGAGTTCACGCAGCTCGATGTCGAGATGAGCTTTGTGGATCAAGACGACGTGATTGCGTTGGGTGAAGAGATTGTGCGCGAGCTGTGGTCCCTCATTGATGTTGAGGTTCCGCTGCCTATTAAGCGAATGACTTTTGCCGATGCGATGGCGAAGTACGGCTCTGACAAGCCTGATCTGCGGTTTGGTTTGGAATTGGTTGAGCTCACGGAGTACTTCAAGGACACGCCGTTCCGGGTGTTCCAGAATGAGTACGTGGGTGCCGTGGTGATGCCCGGTGGTGCCGACCAGCCGCGCCGCACGCTTGACGCATGGCAGGACTGGGCCAAGCAGCGTGGTGCGCGCGGGCTCGCCTATGTACTCATCGGTGAAGACGGCGAGCTCACCGGCCCGGTGGCGAAGAACCTCTCAGACGCCGAGCGTGAGGGTCTCGCACAAGCGGTAGGCGCGGCTCCTGGTGACTGCGTGTTCTTTGCGGCGGGCGCGCCTGAGCCTTCGCGTGCACTTCTTGGAGCGGCTCGCCTCGAGATCGGCGAGCGTGTGGGCCTCATTGATAAGGACCGTTTTGAGTTTGTGTGGGTGGTTGACGCGCCGTTGTTCAAGCCGGTCGACGCTGCGGATGACGACGTTGCGGTGGGCTCGGGCTCTTGGACTGCCGTACACCACGCATTTACGTCGCCTAAGCCGGAGCATCTGGACACGTTCGACAGTAACCCTGGCGAGGCCCTGTCGTATGCGTACGACATTGTGTGTAACGGCAACGAGATTGGTGGCGGCTCGATCCGTATTCACCGTCAGGATGTGCAGGAGCGCGTGTTCCGCGTGATGGGCATTGATGAGGAAGAGGCGCGCGAGAAGTTCGGCTTCTTGCTGGATGCCTTCTCGTACGGTGCGCCCCCGCATGGCGGTATTGCGCTCGGCTGGGACCGTGTGGTCGCGCTGCTAGCTGGCGCTGAGTCGATCCGTGACGTCATCGCGTTCCCCAAGTCTGGCGGCGGTTACGACCCGCTTACGCAGGCACCGGCGCCCATCACGCCTGAGCAGCGTGCGGAGGCTGGCGTGGACTACGAACCTGAACAGGCCGATGCTGAGGCAGCAGACGCTTAGCAACTCGCTGTGAGTGTGACTCGTCACGTCTGAGGAACAAACTCAGATGCATCGCGTTAACGTGAGGTAAAGCGCCAGTGTGGCCGCGTGCTTGCGTGCGGCTGCGCTTGCTCACGGTGAAAGGCGATTTCGATGCACCTGAAGTTAGCGGGCTCCCCGGCGGGCCATTCGACACCTACCCATTCCAGAACGCGCAGGCTGGTGGGCCTCGTAGCGGCCGTGTTGATGGCGGCGGCGGTGATTGTCCCCGCAGGGGCTACTGCCGCGAGCGCTTCAACGACCGGATTTCGCGACGTCAAGGGAAACCACAAGTTCTATAAGGAAATCGCGTGGATGACGGAGCAACGCATCACTACGGGTTATGCGTTTGACGACACGTTCCGTCCTACCGACAAGGTGTCGCGCGAGGCTTTCGCGGCGTTCTTGTACCGGCTCGCGGGCCGCCCGTCGGTGAGTCTGCCTGGAAGTTCGCCATTCAAGGATGTGCCTAAGAACCACCAGTTCTATAAGGAAATCGTGTGGCTTTCGCAGCAGAACATCACTACTGGCTGGGCAGATGGCACGTTCAGGCCCAAGTGGGACATCGCCCGTGACGCGATGGCGGCTTTCTTGTACCGCTATGAGGGCCGGCCTAGTTATTCGCCGCCCAGCAGTTCGCCGTTTAAGGACGTGCCTAAGAGCGCGAAGTACTACAAAGAGATCAACTGGCTAGCGTCTACGGGCATCACCACCGGATGGGCTGACAACACCTTCCGTCCGTACACGAGCTCTACGCGCGAGGCGACGTCGGCTTTCTTGTTCCGTGGCCATGCGCCTGCGGGTTACTCGCCGCCGGCGTACCAGGCCCCCCCGGTTAATTACAACCCCAGCCGCATGTTGAGTGTCGCGGCAGGCGAGGTGGGCTACCGCCAGCCGTCATGGCAACGCAGCAAGTACAACCACTGGGCGGGCGCCTACTATCCGTGGTGCCACAACTACGTGGGCTGGGTCTTTGAGAAGGCCGGTTACACGGGACTGGTGCCCAACACTGGCCACTTCAATACCTTTGTGCGCGAGTTGCGCAACGCAGGCGTTCTCGACTCCAATGTGACAAAGGCCAAGCTCAAGCCGGGCCACGTGGTGCTTGTGGACTGGAATGGTGGCAATAACCCCACTCACACGGGCATTGTGCACAAGGTGTCGGGCAATGGTGTCTACCTGTATGAGGGCAACACCACGAACGGCCAGGGTGACTCGACGCGCGGCGTGTTCTATCGCTGGCGCAATCTCAACGTCATCCAGTCGGTCTTTGACCCGATGGACTTCTACCGCGCTACGCACTAACCACCACCCACTAGCCACTACCCGCTACGCACTAACCACTCCGTGTCACTGACCGCGCCTAGAGTGTAGGCGTGGATCTTTTCGAGTCGACTGAGCGTTCCAGCACGGGTGTGCCGGAGCCGGGTCCGAACGCGCCGTTGGCGGTGCGTATGCGCCCGCAGGTGCTCCATGAGGTCGTGGGCCAAAAGCATCTGCTGACGGACGGGTCGCCATTGCGGCGGCTTGTGGAGGATGGTTCGAGTGCTACGTCAGTGATTTTGTGGGGCCCGCCGGGCACGGGCAAGACCACGCTGGCCTATTTGGTGGCTGGAGCGCGGCCGTTCGTGGAGTTGTCGGCGGTGACGGCGGGTATCAAAGATGTGCGGGCGGTTATCGAGGCGTCGCGACGTCGGGTTGCTACTGGCGAGCGTGAGACGGCTCTGTTTATTGACGAGATTCACCGCTTTACTCGTACCCAACAAGATGCGCTGTTACCTGCGGTCGAGAACCGCTGGGTGACGCTCATTGGCGCGACGACTGAGAACCCGAGTTTCTCTGTGGTGGGGCCGTTGCTGTCGCGGTCGCTACTCCTGACGTTGCAGCCGCTTACCTCAGATGATTTGGGTGAGGTGATAGACCGCGCTGTCAGCGATGAGCGGGGATTGGGTGGCGAGGTAGCGCTTGAACCTGAGGCTAAGGCGCATATTTTGCGGGTTGCGGGGGCCGATGCGCGTAAGGCTTTGACATTGCTCGAGGCTGTGGCCGATGCGGCAATTGGCTTGGGTGGCGACCCGCCCGCTATTACGGGTGCGCTGACTGAGAATGCCATGGACTCGGCGTTGGTGGCGTACGACAAGTCTGGCGATCAGCACTATGACGTGATCAGTGCGTTCATTAAGTCGGTGCGGGGCTCGGACCCGGATGCCGCGCTGCATTATTTGGCTCGCATGGTGGTGGCGGGGGAAGACCCGCGGTTTATTGCCCGCCGGCTCGTGATTCTCGCGACAGAAGACATCGGTATGGCAGACCCGCAGGGTTTGGTGATCGCGCAAGCGGCAGCAGACACGGTGAGCTTTATCGGGATGCCGGAGGGCCGTATTCCGCTGGCTCAAGCGACGGTGTATTTGGCGACGGCACCGAAGTCGAACCGGGCGTACGCGGCAATCAACGCGGCGATTGCGGATGTGAAGGCAGGCAAGGCGGGTGTAGTTCCTCAGCACTTGCGCGATTCACATTATGCGGGTGCCGAGAAGATTGGCCACGGCGATGGCTACCGGTATTCGCACGATGCGCCTGGGGGAGTTGCGGAGCAAGAGTATTTGCCGGAGTCCTTGCAGGGCCGGCGTTACTATGAGCCCACAGAGTTTGGCTTTGAACGCACCGTGACGGAGCGCATGGCCCGCATTCGAGAAATGCTCGGCCGCGACTAGCAGCGGGCTTGCGACACGCCCAGCAACACGCCAGCAAATTCTGCTACGATTGTCCAGCCCTCGCGGACGGTTAGCTGCTGCCCCGCGACCATTTGTAAGTTTGGCAGACGAACATGTGTGAGCGTGTTCAACACCGGCTCAAACCCTTAAGGAATTATTTTGACTTCAGTTCAGCGCGCGCGCCGTCAGGTGCGCCTGTCCCGCGCCTTGGGAATTGCTCTGACGC
>CAZHTO010000140.1:0-3559 GCA_964535845.1 uncultured Demequinaceae bacterium
GGTGCGGTCCAACGCTACGCCGCGGTCTTCGAACAGTTTCGCCATGACACGGTGGGTGATGGTGGCGCCTACCTGCGACTTGATGTCGTCGCCCACGATCGGCACGCCAGCGTCTTCGAACTTCTTGGCCCAGACGGGGTCCGAGGCAATGAAGACCGGGAGTGCGTTCACAAAGCCCACGCCAGCGTCGATTGCGCACTGAGCGTAGAACTTGGCGGCGTCTTCGGAGCCCACAGGCAGGTAGCAGACCATGACGTCTGCCTTGGTGTCGCGCAGCACCTGAACGATGTCGACGGGAGCGTCGTCGGACTCGACGATGGTCTCGCGGTAGTACTTGCCCAGGCCATCGAGGGTGTGGCCGCGCTGGACCTGAATGTCAGTCTTGGGGACGTCGCAAATGGTGATGGTGTTGTTCTCGGAAGCCTGCGTGGCCTCAACGAGTTCCTTACCGACTTTGAGGGAGTCCACATCAAAGGCCGCCACGAATTCGATGTCGGAGATGTGGTAATCCCCAAACTGAACGTGCATGAGCCCCGGAACGGTCTCGCCGGCGACGCGGTCTTTGTAGAACTCCACGCCCTGGATGAGGGACGTCGCGCAGTTTCCAACGCCGACGATGGCGACGCGAAGTGCAGCCATAATTTCTCCTTAGTTTGAGCCCGCGGAAGCGGCCTAGTTGTTGTCTCCGCGGGAAGCGGATCGTTCGTTCTCGATGAGCCGGTCGAGCCATTGGACTTCGTGCTCAACTTGCTCGAGACCATGACGGTGAAGTTCGGTGGTGTACGCATCGTGGCGTTCACGCACACGTTGGAGGCCCGCGGCAACGTCTTCAAGGCGCTCAGTCAGTCGTGACCTGCGCCCTTCGAGAATTCGAAGCCGGGTGGCCGAATCTGTGCGCTCAAACATCGAGAAGCGCACATCAAATGTGTCGTCGTCCCAAGACGAGGCGCCCGCGCTGGCGAGTTCGTCAGCGAGACGCTGTTGGCCCTCTTCCGTAAGTCGGTAAGAGATACGTGACCGTTTAGAGCTGGTGGCCCGCGGAGCTTCTTGGTCTTGCTCATCGGCGGCAATCAGGTTCGCATCAACCATGCGCTTAAGGCAGGGGTAGAGCGAGCCGTAGGACAAGGCGCGAAAAGGACCAAGTTCACTGCCGAGCTGCTTGCGAAGCTCGTATCCGTGAAGAGGCTGCTTGGCGAGCATGCCGAGAATAGCGAGCGATAAAACGTCTGTTTTCGCCACCGCTATCCTCTCTTTTATGCGGCCGATGCGCGGGCCATGTACGCTGTGGAACTCGCCGAGCATAACAGTAAGTTGTATCGGCGCGATACATCGCGCAGCCTCTAGTTTTATTGATGGCCGCTTGGCGGCCACATTTAGGACCTGTGGCGCGTTAACTGACGTGGTGCGTGATGCACGTGCCGCATCTGCCCGTCTCGAACCGCGAGGGAACGCTCACAGTGACAAATCCGCGCACGCCTCAACGCCGTAGTACCCGGAGCGTGAGCCCTGGCCAGCGGTTTTCACCAACTGGCAGCTCAATACCGGGGCCAGCCCGCGCATCGGCCGCAACGAAGCCCGCGAGCGCAAAACCTGCGACCGGTCGCAAAGGTGGCGGCAACGGTGGTGGTGGCGGTAAAAAGGCGGCGAAAGCCGACCAGCCGGGGTGGAAGAAGTGGCTCAAGCGCATCGTCCTGTGGGGCCTGATTGCCGGCCTGGCGGTGCTGCTCATAGGGATCATCGCCTTGGTGATTCGATACATGACGCTCGAGGTCCCTGAGCCAGACGACTTCGCCCAGGCACAAGCCTCGACGTTCTACTACGCCGACGGCGAGACAGAACTGGGTCGGCTAGGTGTGGCGAACCGCGAGGTCGTCGAATACGACTCGTTGCCCGAACACGTAGGCAACGCGGTGGTCGCGGCTGAGGATGGCAGCTTTTGGACCAACCCAGGCATTGACGTGTTTGGTATGTCGCGGGCGATGTTCCGCACTGTCGTCATGAACGACACGCAAGGCGGATCGTCCATCACTCAGCAGTACGTTGAGCGCTACTACGTGGGCGAGACCACCACGTCGATCAAGGGCAAGATCGACGAGACGCTACTGGCGCTAAAGATCGATCAGCAGCAGTCCAAAGAAGAAGTATTGATCAACTACCTCAACACCATCTACTTTGGTCGCGGCGCCTACGGCATCCAGGCAGCTGCAGAGCAGTACTACGGCAAACCAGCGTCAGAACTGACCGTCTCAGAATCAGCGATGCTCGCAGGAATCATCCCGGCACCCAGCGCATGGGACCCGCGCATTGACCCAGATCGCGCCGAACAGCGCTGGAACACGGTGCTCGACCGGATGGTCACAACCGAGTTCCTCACTCAGGCCGAACGGGACGCCATCACCGAGTTCCCCGAGGCTATTGCGTATCAAAACGACGATGTCTTTGCCGGTCCTGAAGGCTACATCTTGCGCGAGGCGATCAACGAAGTGTCCGAGCGCACAGGAGTGTCCCGCGGAGAGATTGAATCCCGTGGATACCGCGTGACCACGACGATTGTTCCCGCACACCAACAGGCGGCAGAAGAGGCAGTCGCCCAAATGCCTGACGACCACAACGAGAACCTCCGGGTCGGAGCAGTGACCATGGACGCCGCCACCGGCGCTGTGACCTCGATGTACGGCGGTGCCGACTATCTCAAGATCCAGCGCAACGCCGTCACCCAAGACGTGGCGCAAGCGGGCTCGACATTCAAACCCTTCGCGCTCATCGCAGGGCTCGAACGCGGCATTGGGCTCGGTACCGAATACCTGGGTAACAACGACATGGAGTTCGAGGGCTTTGACCGCCCGGTTCGCAACTTCGGTGGGGCCAACTACGGGATGATCGACCTCGTTCGTGCGACACAAAGCTCCGTCAACACTGCGTACGTGGCGCTCGGCCTCGAAGTCACGCCCCAGGTAGTGATGGAGACCGCAATCCGGGCAGGGTTGCCTGAAGACGTACTCGGACTTGAGGCCAACCCGTCCAACGTCCTCGGTTCCGCATCGCCACACGTACTCGACATGGCCACCGCCTACGCGACCATGGCCTCGGGCGGCGAGTACACCGAGCCATACCTGATCCAAACGGTGACTGACGCTACCGGCGAGGTGATTTACGAACACGAAGCGACACCCGAGCGGGTGTTTGCCGAAGACGTGATGGCAGACACGAACTACGCGATGCAGCAAGTCGTGCGGTTCGGATCCGGCGAGTATGCCAACCAGATTGGGCGTCCCCTTGCCGGCAAAACGGGAACCTCTAACGAGAACCGGTCAGCATGGTTCGTGGGCTACTCCCCGCAGATCGTGGGCGCTGTGGCGCTCTACCAAGTGGGCGAAGATGGGTCCGCGGAGCAGATTGAGCCCTTCGGTGACTTCTCCCAGATCACGGGGTCAACCATCCCTGCGCGGGTGTGGACCTGGATGATGGAACCCATTTTGGCGCCCATGGAGATTGTCGACTTCCCTCCGCGCGCAAATGTCGGGACGGATCGCAAGGCGACGCCTCCCGAGCCCACGAC
>CAZHTO010000140.1:3659-4823 GCA_964535845.1 uncultured Demequinaceae bacterium
GCTCGGCGGAGGCTAGCCGGTGCCCGAGGGACGGCGACTAGGCCCAGATGAGCGGGTGGCGAGCACCGCAAGGAGTTGCTCGCGGCACCACGCGGGACGATCCCGGGCATCCGACCATCCAAATCGCACCATGGTGTAGCCCGAGGCGGTCAGGAGGGTCTGGCGCTCGCGATCTTCCGTGCGCGCTTTCGACGTCGAGTGGTAGCGATCGCCGTCAAGCTCGACCACCACCATGGTGGCCGGATGCAGCATGTCAACGGTTACTCGCCGGGTTCCCAGCCACAGACGTGTTTGCCATACGAAGTCACTGAACCGCGCATCGGCAAAGGTTTCGTATTTGGCACGAACCTCGAGCGGAGTGGTCGCGCCCTCTGAGAACCACCGCAGCATCCGTTCGAGATCTCGCCGTGCTGCAATGCGCGGTGCCCGCTCGACTTCGCGCGCCAATTCTTTCCAGGTACAGACTCGAGCCCAGAGTGCTTCCCAGAAGATATTGGGCCGGTCCCTTGGTGCCGCGAACCGCCATGCATCCAGTAATGCGAGGGCCGGTGGGGCGCATCGGACGCCATCTTGGAAGACCAATTGGCGCGAAGGTTCACCCTGTCGACAGCGGACCCACTCAGGTGTGCGCGGGCGAAAGCCGTGAGCCACACGCAGATCCACCGACGTTGGCATCGGGAGCTCATTGTCGAACAGATGTAGGGCAAGCGGGCCGGTCACTAGTCCCTCGTGATGCCAAAGATTGAGCGCCTCGCCTATGACTTGCGGGGTTTTTGCGTGGCGTTGCGCGCTGTAAATGCCGGGTAGCACGCGCACGATGTTCCCAGTGTCGAGCCCTCGGGTAAGCGCGGTGCGAGTCCAGCGGCTGAACAGGTCCGCACGCGTAAACGCATGGGCGTTGCTCTCGAGGAAGGTCACGAGCGGGCGATCGAGGGATGTGAGGCCGGGTAGGGAGCGCATTTGACCTATGTGATCAGTCCTTAGCGCGCGACGAAAGGCGCGGGCATCTGATCTGTGGATAGTGCTGGTCCTCGGGGGACCTGGGGGTTAAATCTGGCTCGGATCCGACACCTATGTCCCCCCCAGCGCTCGCTTGGGCCGATGCGCGGGCTGGCTACCGCCCCAGCGCGCGCTTGAGGCGCAGGGCAAGCACGAGGGCCCGGT
>CAZHTO010000141.1:0-4743 GCA_964535845.1 uncultured Demequinaceae bacterium
GTCGCCGGCATGACGAAAGAAGAAGTCGCAGAGTGCTTTGTGCACCTGATGCCCTACATCGGGGTGCCGAAGACGCTTGCCGCCATGCGCTGCATGAAGGCCGCCTTCGCGGACTAGACCTCGTCTCGACATCGCGATATTCGCTTGATGTCATGATTGATATCAATGTGTGGAGGTGGTCGTCGTGGCATCGATTGTTGTGCGCGGGTTAGCCGAATCTGTGAAGAACCGGTTAGCGGCCCAGGCAAAGGAGCGTGGCCGCTCAATGGAGGCCGAGGTCCGCGACATCCTTACTCGCGCCGCGTCCCAGCCACATATTGGTGTTGCTCTCATGAACGTCGCCAGTGAGACAGGGCCGGTCGATGAGTTGCAGATTCCCGAGCGCAGCGATGTCACGCGAGCGGTCGACTTCGGATGATAGTTCTCGACACAAGCGCCATCTCAGAGATATTTCGTCCCCAACCCCAGGCATCTGTTATGGCATGGCTGGATTCGCTCAGTGGCGCCGTTGCAATCACGACTATCACCCTCGCGGAACTACTCGCCGGAGTGCGTCGGCTACCGGACGGGCGCCGCAAAGCAGCGCTGGGGGTAGCGCTCGATTCGGCGCTGGAACCATACCTGGGAACTCGTTCTCTTCTCGCCTTTGACGCTGAGGCGGCTGCGCAATACGCCGAGGTTTTGGTGGCTCGCGAAGCAGCCGGGCTGCCGATTAGTACGGCCGATGCGCAAATTGCGGCGATCTGTAGAGCCAACGAAGCGACTTGCGCCACGCGGAACGAGAGCGATTTTGCAAAGACAGGGATTGAGGTTCTGAATCAGTGGACACTGTGACCACCCGCGTAATTCTGGCGCGCCATGCCCAAGCGGCCTACGAAACCGTCGGAAATGGGGACAGCGGCGGGAGTCTGACCCCGGCGGGCCGTGAACAGGCTCGCGCTCTAGGAGAGCGCCTGGCTGCCTTTCTGCCCTCCGTGATTTTGTGCTCGGAATCTTCTCGAGCGGTACAGACTGCGGAGATTGCGGCTGCGGCCCTGACGGTGCCTGTAGAGGTTCGTCGGGGACTCGAGGAGTATGACGTGGGTGCCATGAAGGGCTTGCCTTACGACCCCGAGGTCTTCGAACCGGTACTCGCTGATTGGCGCGACGGACGGCTGGCGTCGTCTGTCCCGGGAGGGGAGGATGGCAATACTGCCGCAGCTCGTGTCTTCACCGTGTTGGAAGGGGCGACCAGTCGATTCCCCGGTCAAACAGTTGTCGCTGTCAGCCATGGCGGGGTCATCAATGCAGTGTTGGGGTCTGTCTCGGCCCCAGACAATACGTTGCCGGATGGTGCCCTCGAACTGCCGCCATGCGGAATAGTCGAACTCACGCGCTCAAACGAGGCGTGGCGGATTTCGCCCGGGGTTCAGCTGTCGCAGCCAAAACACGAGAGGGAGTAAGTGGCATCATGCAATTCTTGAAACTGTGGTGGATGGCGTTCTGGCGGGCTGCGATTGTGTTCGTGACGCTGGATCCCAGCCCCAGTTCGGGCTTGGCGGGAGCATTCGGGTTCGCGATCGTGGCTGCAGCGGCGCTGGTGATCTTTGCACGCAAGAGCATCCGAATCTTTCCCCTCATCCGTTTGATCAGGCAGGAGCCGGCGGTCATTGATCTCCGGGAGGCACCCCTGCCTCCACCAGAGGAGAATGTTCCACGGCTGCGATGGGACGACTAGCGTTGGCAGTCAGATTCGAGATTCCTCCCGCGGCCGACGACAGCCGATTGTCGGATTCGTAAACGTCATTAGCTACGGCTGTTCGGGGCCGCGAAACTTGAGTGGACATCATTCAGATGTAGGTAAGCGTGCCTGATGTGCCGGCCCCGCTTCGCCCATTTTAGTGCACAGTCGCACACTTTTATGGACGATCGCACACTTTTATGTAAGACTCGGGCAGAGAAAGACCGAGAGGAGAAGGCGTGCGTCTGCAGAATCCGTTCGCGGTCGTCAGCACCACTGGCCTAGATGCACAAGTGCTCACGGTGCTAGCGCGAGTTGAACAATTTCTGACGGTTCAACAGATTTATCAATTGCTGCCCGAGGAAGGGTCACTTCAAGGGGTGCGCAATGCGGTAACGCGGCTGGTGGCACAAGGGACGGTAACGGTGCGTGTCACAGGCAGAAGCCACGCATACGCGCTCAACCGGGACCACCTACTGGCGGATGCCCTCCTGAAGATCGCTGATGCAAAGCGAGAGCTCCTCTCCAGGATGAACCAGGCTATTTCTGAATGGCCAATCCAGCCAGTCACGGTCAAGATCTTTGGCTCTGCTGCCCGTAACGAGATGCGCTCGGACAGCGATATCGACCTTCTCATCGTGATGCCGGACTTGGCTGCAGGTGACGAGGTTGCGGACTGGGCGATGCGGCTCACGGCACAAATCACCGGTTGGACGGGTAACGATGTGCGCCCTCTCATCTACCGCGCCTCTGAAGTCAAGCCAGCGAGCGTTCTCAACTCAGTAATCGAGGATGGTATCGACGTTGCAGGAGATCCGTCCTGGCTTCGTCAGCACCTTCGGAAAGGACGTAAGACCGTATGACGCCAAAAGGTGACAACTTTAGAACCGTGGTCGCTGACAAACAGGTGCGGGAGGGGCGACTCGCCAACGCTCAACAATTTCTCCAGGTCGCAGACGATGCTCGAGAACTTTCTGGAGACGGTGTCGCGGATGCCGCGGTGACCCTTTACGTGCATGCCGGAATCGTTGCTGCGGACGCGATTTGTGCTCGCGCGCTGGGTGCCCATGCACGAGGGCAAAACCACCAAGAGGCGGTCGGACTCCTGGCTACCGTTGACAAGGGTAGATCGACGGAGCTGAGTGTCCTCCTAGGAATGAAGACTCGGGCTGGCTACGGGCATGACCCCATCAGTGAAACCCAGTTAGTTCGCGCTCAACGGGCGGCGCACGCGTTGGTCGCCGAGGCAAGATTGTAAGACCGCTGAGATTCGGTGACGGCAGTCGAGACGGCTAAGATTCCCGCATCGTCGCTTAGGGGGCAACTTCTTTAGTGCCGATGCGCGGGATGCGCAGTCAGGTAGCGTCCAGTCCGTGCTGATTGAGGGGGGAGGGGCGAACACGGCGGTGTCAGAGGAAGGCCGTGATTCCGCTATAGCCGCTTTGGAGTCCCAACAGAATTAGCATCAGGCTCGCTACATATTGGAGGACAGTTGTGATGCGCGGCCTCGTAGCGATTGCCGGCACGCGCGTGATGAGGACCGTGATCAGGCCGAGCCAGGCGAACATCATGACCCCGTGGACTGCCGCGATGGTCAGGTAGCCGCCGAGCGACGAGGTCTCCACAGGTATCAGCGGGGGCACCACCACGAGGTAGACGGCTAAGGCTTTGGGGTTGCTGACGACGATGGCAAATGACCAGATCACTAACCGGCTTGGGCGAGCCTTGCTCCGCGCCTCATCACCGCGTTGGCGCGCTCTGCGCGCCCGTATGAGCGGAACGGCACCAAACGCGACGAGCAAAACGCCACCGGTCACTTCGAACCAGGCCCGCACCACCGCATCGGCCGCTACAAATGCTCCCAGGCCGCTGATTCCGGCCACGGTCGCGAGAACGAGAATGCCAGCGGTAGTGCCGATGGCGACGCGTAAGCCAGCGGCCCGGTCGCCTGCCGCTGCGCCGCTGACTGCGAGCGCAAAACTCGCACCCGGTGACAGCACAAAGGGCAGTAGGACAAGAAATGCCGTGAGCACCGTCACAGGTCGTGAGGGGCAAGGTAGTGAAAGACGGTTCTGATGTTTCGTCCGTCAATGGTGTGGAGCGCGAAGCCGGGCATCGCATAGGGATCCGCGATGGGGTCCATCCGGCTGCCGAGGCGCATTGTCGACACGATGCCGGGCGCGCCCAACACCGGCACTCCCGCGAATGTGGAGGTGAAGGCGGCGTGTACGTGCCCTGAGAAAACCGCGATTACCCGTGGAGAATCGCGGATCACGAGCTCCAGGTCATGAGGATTCGCTAACGCAAAGTGCTCGTCCACGAAGTCGTGGCCTATTGCCACCGGCGGGTGGTGCATCACCAAGACGACTGGACCAGGGGCATCGCCGACTGCCTCCCTGGCAAATTCGAGCGTGGTCACGTCAAGACGGCCGGCGTCACGTCCGTCAATGTGCGTGTCCAGCCCCACGATGGTGAGGCCGTCGAGCTGCAGTACTGCGTTTGGTTGCGGCTGCGCGCCGGCACGGGTCAACGCGTCCGCGAGAGGCTGCGTAAGGTCATGGTTCCCGGCGACCGTGAGCGTAGGCATGTCCGCAGGCAGGGTGGCGAAAAACTCTGCGTACTCGCCAGCCTGCCCGTGGTCCGTCAGGTCGCCGCTCACGATGAGGGCATCGACGGCGGTGAGGTCCGCGACCTGGCGCAAAACGGCATCAAAGCGCCCTAGACGGTTCTCTGAAAGATCAAGATGCGGGTCGCTCAGATGCGCGATAGTCAGCATGACTCCCGAACATATACCAGGGCGGCGCCGCCGCGCATCAGACGTTGAAGTCGAAGCGAATGTCCTTGGGCATGATGTGCACGGCTTCAAAATCGGGTGTCCCGACCACGTGGTGAACCTCGTCGGCCGGGACAATAAAGGTGTCGCCAGTACGTAACTCGTGTGCCGCATCGGGAAAAGTAATAGTGCACGTTCCGTCCACGACCACCAAAACTGACTCCAGCGAGGCGGTGTGTGCAGGGAAGGG
>CAZHTO010000142.1:0-4660 GCA_964535845.1 uncultured Demequinaceae bacterium
CGGTGAAAGCGCGAGAGGACCGATCGTCAGCCAAATCACGAATCTCGGAAGCAATCTCCCGAGCAAAAGCCAGCAGGTCGTCACGACTCAGCGGGCCAGGGCCAGCACTCGCACCGGTCGCACTCACGGCTACAGACGCGGCCATTCCCAACTCGCCAGTCAGCCCAGTCAGGTAGCGCTTCACGGCGCTCTCGCCGTCCTGCAAGCCGTCCAAGAATCCACCCATGACAAGCCGACCAGCGCCAGCGAGCAGCACCTCATCGCGCTCGGGTGGACCCTTCCATGACGTCAGCATGCTGGTGAAGTTCTGCAGCCCGTCCTTGACCTGACCAAACCCAGACTTCATGCCGTTCCAAAGCCCGTCGAGAATCTTCCTGCCAGCGTCTTTCAAAATGTTGCCCAGACTGCCCAACGCGCCGAGCATCTTCTGTGGCAACCCGCGCACCCAGTCGATAGCGCGAGCCCATCGGTCCTTGAATCCGGCCAGCAGGTTCGCAAAGAACGTCTTCGCCGAAGACAGCAACTTGGGAGCTTGGCCCATGAGGCTACTGATCGCCGATCCGATAGCCGACACGACCGCAGAGAGTAGCGGCGGGACGGCTCGCATGACCCCATCGGCCAATGCCATGAACATCCGGTGAGACGTCTCCAGTATCTTCGGAGTCAACTCGATCAGCGCCGCCGCGAGCGCTGGATAGACCTTAGTGAAAATCGTGTCCAGCAGGACGGGCAGCACCTCAATGAGGGCCTCAACGAGTGCAATAAACGTGTCGATCGCCGCGACGAGCAGGTCAGGAGCCATGTCCAGAATCGCCGTCAGCACGGCCGGTAGCACTTCCCCGAGCAGGGTCTCCAGCAGCTGCGGAAGCACTTCCAATACCGCGTCCACGAGCGCCAGGAACAGCATCGTTGCCGTCTCCAAAAGCATTGGCAGCATCTCAAGGATCGACGTGATGATTTGCGGTAAAGCCTCAGAGAGTGTCGTCAACACGACTGGCAGCACTTCAACCAGTGCATTCACCAGCGTCATGAAGACCGTTACTGCCGCATCTAGCAGCATCGGAATCATCGTGACCAGTGCCGTGACGACCTCCGGCGCAAGAGCCGCGAGTGCCGTCACCATTTGCGCCACGACATCACTCAATGCCGGAATGACCGTAATGAGGGCGTCGATAATCGCAGGGACGATCTGGAGTACCGCATCAAACAGCGCCTGTCGGCCGTTAATGAACCCGTTGACCAGCGTCTGGATGCCGCCGTTAGCAAGCCAGTCTGCGGCGGCCTGGATGCCGTTCTGGATCATCGGGACGAGGTTGCTGAATAGGTCTCCGATAGAGAAGTCCGACACTCCCGACGTAATGTTGTCCACCATCGCCAGAAATCGCTCACCGAACCCGTCTAGCGACTCTGCGGCCTTGCCGCCGAACCACTCCGAGAACCGCTCGGCGAATGGGCCGATGCGCTCGTTGAGGCCGTCAAGGATCGTCGTCAGTTCACCGAACAGGCCCTTGGCGTTGTCAATGAATGGCTGTACTACCGTGAGGCCCAGGCGGGACAATGCCGCACCCATGTTGGCGAACGCGCCTCGGGTCGTATCGCCGGACGCGAGTGCAGCCCCGCCAACGTTGTCCTCGAGCGCCTTGCGGAACCGCTCGGAGTCAACCTCGCCGGCCGACACCATCTTGGACATTTCCTCAGCCGTGACGCCATACTCGTCCGCAAGGAACTGCAAGATGGGGATGCCGCGCTCAGTGAGGCGGTTGAGGTCATCCATTCCGACGCGACCCTTGGCCGTCGTCTTGTTGATGATGGAGCCCATCTCCTCCATCGACACGCCCGCAATGGTGGCCGCGTCAGCCGTCAGTCGGAGATAGCCCTCAAGTTCCTTGCCGGGCTTGATGCCCGACGCCACAGCAGACGCCGCCGTGGTCGCTGCGGAGTCCAGCCCGTAGGCAGTGCCGCGCACCGAGGCGAGGGCGTCGGTCATGATCTGGTCGACCGACTCGGCGTCATGCCCCAGGCCCTTGAGCTTGGCCTGCGCGTCCTCGATGTTCAGGGCACGCGAGATGCCGCCCTTGATGGCAAGGCCCGTAATGACGGTGCCGACAGCGGCAACCGCAGCGCCGCCCCACTTGAGAGCATTGCCCGCCAGTGTCTTGAGCCGACCGCCAGCCTTCTTGGTGGCACCGCCGACGCCCTGGTCGATCTCGCCCTCAACGGACTTACCGAAGCCCTTCGCTGAGGGCTGGACGGTCACATACGCGGTGCCGATTTCCTGTGCCACGGGCGGCCTCCTATCGGCTAAGGGCGGCCCGTGGCGGCAGGCAGGACGGTCTATTCAGTGTCGGACGTAAGCCCGAGTCGATCCATGAGTTTCGACCGCCCAGCGGCCTTCTCCGCATCCGAGCGAACCTGACGCGACGGCCCATCACGGGGCGCACGCCACGGGCGGTCAAGCGGCTTGATGGCCGCAGCGTTCTTCTTGCGGTTCGCCTGTCGATACAGGTCGAACAGGGTCAGCGCCGATTCCTCGACGGCGTGTGGCGGGCGAGTCCATCCGAGCGCATCGGCGACCACGTGCGAGTACGGGTCCGAAAGTAGCGGACGCACCAACTCCCACGTCTCATTCCAAGACGCAGTGGGGAGGAACTGCCGGAGCCGCAAGTGGTAACGCTCTGCGAAGTCCACAGCCAGCGCGCCCCTATGGTGCAGGAGCGTCGCCAGCAGTGGATGGCCCTCTACGCTTTTGGGTCAAACCCGTTCTCTTTGGATGCCTCGAACCATGACTCGAATACCTTGACGGCGGTCTCGA
The DNA here is from genome assembly GCA_964535845.1 of uncultured Demequinaceae bacterium. Taxonomy (GTDB): domain Bacteria; phylum Actinomycetota; class Actinomycetes; order Actinomycetales; family Demequinaceae; genus Demequina. The sequence continues at coordinate 2,813 of CAZHTO010000142.1, forward strand.
AGTCCATCGACCAGAGCGTGCGGTACTGGTCAGGGAACTGGCCGCGCATCGACTCCAGCAAGCCATGAAGAGCACGTGCCATCTCCGTGTCGTCACGCGACTGGAGCGCATCGTGGGCAACGGACACCGTTGCCATCATGCCGAGCGGGATGTTCCCCGACCCGAGCACGGGAAGAGTGAAAGCGTGCTTGCGTCCATCCTTGGACTGCACGTTGAAGTCAAGCGACTCTTGCTCGACCTGTTCTGATGTGATGTCGATAGACATTGGCGGTTCCTCTCAGGGTGGCGGTTGTGGCGGTAAGGCCCCCGACGCGACGACCGCCATCGTCGCGTCGGGGGAGTCTTGATGGGGTGGGCTACTCGCCTTCGCCTTCGCCCTCGCCTTCGCCCTCTTCATTGACGAAGCCCCACGCCTTGAACTGGTACGGGGCAGTCGGGCCGCCCTTGAACGTGCGGAACGTCATTCCGTAGGCCAGGAGCGTCGACCGGTTGAAGGTCATTGCTTCCTTCTCGGAGATCTGCACGTTCGGCATGTGCACGACGATCAGGCCTTCGTTCTGGTCGAGGCCCACGAGCACCAGGTCGTAGCGACGCGAGTTCGACGCACCGGTCACGGTGACCGAACCGTCGACGCCAATGTCGGACTCGTCGATGTCGAAGTACGCGGCGGTTACGCTCGCACGGCCCTCAAGGCCAGAGAACGCAACCGTCCACCAGCCGGGCATCTGGTCGGCCACTACGGGGTCGCCGTTGTGGGCGTTGATTTCCGTGGTGTCGCCCGCTGCGGGGGCCAGCTCGAAGCCGTCCTCGGAGTAGTAGCCAATCTGGCCGTCAGTGGGTCCAGGCGTCCATTCAACGCCAGTGGGCGCGGTTGCGCCGGCCTCGCGGATGAAGATCGCGCCATCCTTGATGAGACGCGCAAGTTCAGCGGCGTTCTGGTCGAGATATGCGGGTGCAGCCATAGCAGTGGCCGTCCTTTCAGGAGAGTGCTCTCCCGACGTGGCGGCGTCGGATGGTTGATGCCGCTATGGCGCGGCGATCTGCTACACGGTCGAGGCGACCTCAAGCAGAAGGGTGATGTACGAGACAGGCTCTTGGCTGATCTCGTCGATGGTTTCCAGCGGGCCGGACTGCCACTCGGCTGAGACGATTGCGGGGTGACGGGATGCGATGATCGCGGATGCTGCGGTGGCGGCCACGTCGAAACCGAGGTCGGTTCGTGCGTTACCGTTCGCGTCCTTGTAGAACACGGTCAGCCCTACACGGCAGTAGCGCGAGATGGGGGTGGCGTGGTTCTGCAAGTCGGCACGAACGATGACCTGGCGCGGAGTGCTGGTGCGCCGGTTACTGACCGTTGCGCCGCCAGGGAGTGTGGCTGAGTTGAGGATGCTCAGCAGCACGCTCGTCATGTCCGGGGGGCGAGTGGGGATGATGCGGGAACTCATGACAGCCTCCGTGACAGTGATCCACGGGCGGCCTCATCCGACAGCGACCCGTAGACCCTGGCCCGCATACGACCACCGCCACGAGTGTTCGACGACACCTCGATCTGCACGTCGTCACCGCCGCCGATCGCTGAGCGCAGTGCTGACTCAAGGGCGATACCGTTGCCCATAAGGATCTGCTGCTGGAATGCCCGCCGGTTCAGTCTGAACTTCACGTCACTCTTCGCCATCAGGACTCGCCCTCCTCTGCCAGGTAGAGCGACACCACAAGCCCGCCAACCATCGATCCCTTCCAGTCGGCAGGCTTGCCCCTGACCTTGTAAACGTCGCCCCGAACCTCGAGTTCGTCGGACGCGATCACGTCAGGCCACTCGCGACGCCAGTACAGCGTCGGCTCGGTGAC
>CAZHTO010000143.1:0-4608 GCA_964535845.1 uncultured Demequinaceae bacterium
GGCATCGACTATGTGGCACACTGTTGAGTTCTCAAGGTTCGGACGCGCACCGTTAGCAGCCTGTTCGACTGGTTTCGGGGCAACCCTTCAAAGTTACTCGCTTGGTTTCGACTTGTCAAATCGCTTTTCTGCGATTCTTTATCGACCTGTTTCGGGCAACTCTGGTAAGTTACTCGGTCACATTCACACTGTCAAATCGCTTGTTTTGTGCGATCTGCCAGGCTGTTCATGTCTCCGGGCAACCCTACCAACTTACCTGCAATCTCTGTACTTGTCAAGTCGCCTTGCCGGCTTGTTGTCTAGGTCCAGATCTTGCAGGGGCTTTCAATCATACATCACTTTGGGCGCGTTAGCGACTGCCGTTTTGTGATGATTGGAAGCTGTCCTGGGGCTCCACGTGGCCTTATTCAGACCGCCGTGTTGCGCTCCCTTCGTTGGCAGCAGGTGAAACATTACGGCTCTCCTGGCAAGGAGTCAAATCCACGTGTGTCCGGGCGTGTCGCGGGCGCTTCCTGGGAAATATCCCCTGGTAAATGCCTATTAGCTGCGCACGCCTTCGGAGTCGCTACGTTCGTACGTGCACCAGTCCTACAGATTTCTTTCCGCGGCGGAGCACGTACCAGCCTCCGGCCAACGGCGCCTCCTGATCGATGGACGCGTCAATGCCCTCCACCTTCTGGTTATTGACGTACGCCCCACCGTCCTGGACAGCCCGACGCGCGTCAGACTTAGAGCCAACAATCCCAGTCGCCACTAAGGCGTCGATTACGGTCGTGCCGGCCTCCAGTTCAGCACTGGCGAGCTCGTCAGCACAGGCTGACAAGGTTTCAGCATCCAGCCCAGTCAGCTCGCCCCGACCGAAGATTGCTTGAGAGGCCAGCACCACCGCATTAGCCGCATCGGCGCCATGAACGAGTGATGTCACCTCCCACGCCAACGTGCGCTGCCCTTCCCGCTTGAACGGCTCGTTCTCGACCGCTAATGCAATCCGGTCAATCTCTTCCCGGTCAAGGAAGGTAAAGATCTTAAGGAACCGCACCACGTCCGCATCGTCCGTGTTGATCCAGAACTGATAGAAGGCGTAGGGACTCATAAGATCGGGCGCGAGCCAAACTGCGCCGCCCTCAGTCTTTCCGAACTTAGTGCCGTCCGCCTTAGTAATAAGTGGCGTCGTCATGGCGTGAACAGTTTTACCGTCCGCCTTACGTACGAGCTCAACGCCACTCAGCAGGTTGCCCCACTGATCGTTGCCACCAGTCTGCAGCGTGCAGTCATGCCGCCGGTTGAGTTGCAAGAAGTCGTGGCCCTGCAGCACCTGGTAGCTGAACTCCGTGTAGCTGATGCCCTCGTCCGAAGACAATCGACGTGCCACCGTGTCTTTGGCAAGCATGGTCCCCAGCCGGAAGTACTTGCCAACTTCGCGCAAGAGATCAATGGCAGATAGTTCTGCGGTCCAATCAAGGTTGTTCACCATGCTGGCCGGGTTATCTCCCTCAAAGTCGAGGAAGCGAGAGATCTGCGTCTGGAGTCGGGCAACCCAGTCCGCGACGGTCTCCTTGGTATTGAGGGTGCGCTCGCCTGACATGCGGGGGTCGCCGATCATGCCGGTCGCGCCACCGACAAGCGGGAGCACCTTATGACCCGCACGTTGTAAGTGGCGTAACAACACCAACTGGACCAAGTGGCCATGATGAAGGCTCGGCGCGGTGGGGTCAAAACCGCAGTAGACGGTTATAGGGCCCGAGTCGAGGTGGGCCCGTAACTCGTCTTCCCCAGTTGTCTGGGAAACCAGTCCGCGCCAGGCCAGTTCGTCAAGAATGTGCGTAGTCATGATGGAGCCATTGTGCCAGCCCGCTCGGCCCCTCTTGTGGCGGCCCAGACCATGAGTGCAAAAGAAAAGCCGCTGGGCACGCGGAGCGGTTCCACAAGTTGGCGCTGAGGGGTGGACGTCTTGCGAGGGGGTCCTACCAACTTGGTCGTCGCATGCCCAGCGACTAATACGACATTATTGGGGATCGTCTGAGAGGGCTCTCAGACTGAAGAAGTCGTCACGATCACGTCTGCCGCAGCACGTGTTCGGTCTCGATTGAAGTGCGCCGATTCTGTCTGTTGCCACCTCACGAGTTCACTACGCATGCCCTCACCGTCACGTGCCAGCAGGCGCTCGAGACATACCTGCGGGGGCGCCTCTACCCACACCACCACGCTTGCATGAGCTCGCGCAGGCGCCATCGCCACCCCCACTCCTTCAATGATCAATACTGGCCGCGGCGGAACCGTGATGAGATGAGTCCGCTCGCTCCGATGCCAGTCCCACATGCGGAACTCCCCCACTGTCCCTGCCACCAACGGCTCGATAACCGCACCGACCAATACCTCACTTAGGCCAGCTAGCCCGCCCCAGCCCTCATACATGTCGTCGGCATGCAAGGTCTGAACCACCGCATCGGCCGAAAGCGCCATCTCGGGTCGGAACGTTCCTGAACCCAGCGAAGGCTCACCCCCCAGCGCCTGCACCAGTTGGGCCGCAAGTGTGGTCTTACCCGAACCAGCCGGTCCATCGATGAGCACAATCCGGGTATCTCGCAGCGACGGTGCCGACGCCTGGACCCGTGAGGCAAGTGTGCGCGCGTTCGCAACTAAGTCGGAGGTCACCTGATAAGGCTACGGTAGCCATATGCATCCCAATGTGCAGAAAATCAAGGACATCCTCGACGCCGCGGGTCTCCATGGACGAGTTCGCGAACTTACAGAGAGCACGCACACCGCCGCTCAAGCCGCTGCCCTACTGGGCTGTGAGATCGGCGCCATCGCGAGTTCGCTTATTTTCCAGACCGAGCGCGGCCCGGTGCTAGTGCTGACCTCGGGAGCGCATCGCGTCAACACCGACGTTGCAGCAGCAGCTATAGGAGTCGAAGCCGTCGAGCGAATGAGCGCAAGCGAAGTGAAGGCCGTGACAGGCCAGCCGATTGGCGGCGTTGCCCCTGTTGGACACCTCGCTCCCATCCCTACCTACCTCGACAAGGAGCTGGCCAACCACGGAGAACTGTGGGCGGCCGCAGGCGTTCCCGCAAGTGTTTTCGAGATCTCCTACGAGGACCTGAAGGAACTCACGGGCGCCACCGAGATCGCGGTCGAATAGGTTCCCGGCAGGCGTCGATCACGCAGCCGGCACCTCATTCAGTCACACAAGAGCTCCACAGCGACACTCATGTGCGGAAATAGGGACTAGGCAGTCCAGGCGCGGAAGTGACTCACCCGGGCACGGGCCTCTTTACCCTGCTCCATCACTCGCACCGGGGCGGTTCCGCCTGCACCGTCGCGAGCTGCGAGCGAACCGGGAACCGTGAGCACCTCGAGTACCGCGGGCTTGAGGGCAGGGTGAACCGCCTTCAGCTCGTCTGGCGTGAGTTCGTGCAGTTCCTTGTCGCGCTTTTCGCATAGGCGCACGCACGCTCCTGCCACCTCGTGTGCCTCGCGGAAGGGGATCCCCTCCTTCACGAGCCACTCGGCAATATCTGTGGCGAGCGAGAATCCGGCGGGCGCCAACTCGGCCATGCGGTCCTCTTGAAAACGCAACGTGTTGGTCATACCCGCGAAGGCAGGTAACAGCGTCTCGAGAGTCTCGACCGCATCAAAGGCGGGCTCGTGGACTTCTTGAATGTCGCGGTTGTACGCCAAGGGCAGTCCCTTGAGCGTGGCCAATACACCGGTGAGGTCACCGATGAGGCGGCCCGACTTGCCGCGAGCCAGCTCTGCGATGTCTGGGTTCTTCTTTTGCGGCATGATGCTCGAGCCAGTGGAATATGCGTCATCGAGCCGGACAAAGCCAAATTCCACAGTGGCCCAGGTAATAACTTCCTCGGCAAAGCGCGACAGATCAACGCCAATGATGGCGCTCACCCACAGGAACTCGGCGATGACATCGCGCGCGGCGGTGGCATCGATCGAGTTCTCGGACGGACCGGCAAAGCCCAACTCGTCGGCAACGTGCTGCGGACTAAGCCCCAGCGTGGATCCGGCTAGCGCCCCCGCACCATAGGGAGACTGTGCGGCGCGCGCATCCCACTCTGTAAGGCGCTCGACGTCACGTAACAGCGGCCACGCGTGCGCCATCAAGTGGTGACCCACCGTCACCGGCTGAGCATGCTGGAAGTGCGTGCGGCCCGGCATGGGCGCGTCGAGGTGACGGTCCGCTTGAGCAAGGAGCGCATCTACAACATCGAGAATGCCGGCAGCAATAATGCGTGCGTGACGACGCAAATACATGCGCTGCAGCGTGGCGATCTGGTCGTTGCGAGAGCGGCCAGCGCGGAGCTTGCCACCCAGTTCTGGCCCCACCCGTTCGATAAGCAAGCGTTCGAGCGCGCCGTGAACGTCTTCGTCGGACTCGGCCGCTTGGACGCGGCCGTGCACCACGTCCTGACGGAGTTCGTCGAGGCCAGCGACCATGCGCTCGGCCTCGTCGTCGGTCAGCAGCCCAGCACGCAGGAGTGCGTGCGCGTGAGCGATAGAGCCGCGCAGATCGTCATCCGCATAGCGCCAGTCAAAGTGGGTGGACTTGGACAGCTTTGCGAGCGAGTCTGCAGGACCGTCGGCGAACCGACC
>CAZHTO010000144.1:0-4600 GCA_964535845.1 uncultured Demequinaceae bacterium
GAGGGCCTGGTGCTGTACCCGCATCAGGACGAGGCGCTCATGGAGATCGTCACCGGCTCGCATGTGATTTTGGCGACGCCCACCGGGTCCGGGAAATCTCTCGTGGCCGCTGGTGCGCACTTTGCCGCGCTGGCCGCCCACCGCGCTGGCATCGGGGGCCGCACGTTTTATACGGCTCCCCTGAAGGCCCTGGTAAGCGAGAAGTTCTTTGCTCTGGTGGAGATGTTCGGCACTGAGAACGTCGGGATGATGACCGGGGACTCGGCAGTCAACGCTGACGCTCCGATTATTTGTTGCACTGCGGAGATTCTGGCCAACCTCGCGTTGCGCGACGGTGAGGCCACGGACGCTGACCTGGTGGTCATGGATGAGTTCCACTTCTACTCCGACCCGCAGCGGGGGTGGGCGTGGCAGGTGCCACTGCTCGAGTTGCCCAAGACGCAGTTTGTGCTCATGTCCGCAACGCTGGGCGACACCGAGTGGCTGGTAGAGGAGCTCGAGCGCGACAGTGACCGCAACGTCGCAGAGGTCACCACGCTCGAACGCCCCGTGCCGCTCAGCTTCGACTACGTAGTGGACCCGTTGCCCGAGGTGATCGAACGCCTGGTGGAGTCCGAACGCGCGCCCGTTTACGTGGTCCACTTCACGCAAAAGGACGCGGTTGAGCGGGCTCAGTCGCTGCTCAGCATGAACGTGGCGTCAAAGGCAGAGAAGCAGAGCATCGCCGATGCGCTGGCTGGCACGCGTTTTGCCACCGGCTTTGGCAAGACGTTAAGTAAGTTCCTGCGTGCCGGGGTGGGCGTTCACCATGCAGGCATGTTGCCCAAATATCGCCGCATAGTTGAACGACTGACTCAGCAGGGCTTGCTCAAGGTGGTGTGCGGCACGGACACGCTCGGAGTGGGTATCAACGTCCCCATCCGCACCGTAGTGATCACGTCGCTGGTCAAGTACGACGGCGAACGCATGCGTCACCTCACGGCGCGTGAGTTCCACCAGATTTCGGGCCGTGCTGGGCGGGCTGGCTTCGATACCGAGGGTGAAGTCATCGTCATGGCACCCGAGCACGTGATCGAGAACCGCAAACTGCTTGCCAAGGCCGGCGATGACCCCAAAAAACTCAAGAAGATTGTCCGCAAGAAGGCCCCGCCCGGGTCCGTCAACTGGACCGATGCGACATTCGAGCGCTTGCGCGACGCACCTCCAGAGGCACTCACCAGCAGCTTTGCCGTCACGCACGCGATGGTGCTCAATGTGCTCGCTCGCGGGCTAGAGAACCCTGCGCTTGACCGTGCGGCGCAAGACCCCGTAGTCGCTTTTACCACGCTGTTGAACGCAGTGCACGAGACACCGACCCAGCGTTCCGCGCATGCGCGCCAAGCACTACAGATTTACCGGTCGTTGCGAATCGCGGGCGTGGTGGAGCACATTCGCGTACCCGACCCTACTCACCCTCGCGGCGAACGCCCGTCGGTTCGGCTCACGGTGGACGTGCCGCGCGGGTTTGCGCTCAACCAGCCCTTGTCCCCCTTTGCCCTGGCCGCCATGGACCTGCTCAACATTGAGTCACCAGACCATGCACTCGACGTCGTGTCCGTAATTGAGGCCACATTGTCTGACCCGCGTCAGATTCTGATCGCGCAGCAGCACCAAGCGCGCGGCGAAGCTGTGGCGGCGATGAAGGCCGAGGGCATTGAGTACGACGAACGCATGGAACTGCTCGAAGAAGTGACCTGGCCTAAGCCGCTTGCAGAACTGCTCGAGCCTGCCTTTATCGCCTACCGCCGCACTAACCCATGGATTCTGGGGGCCGAGCTATCCCCCAAATCGGTGGTGCGCGACATGCTGGACAAGGCCATGACCTTTAGCGACGTGGTCTCGGCCTACAAACTGGAACGCACCGAAGGCGTGGTGTTGCGCTACCTCGCCGAGGCTTACCGGGCCATGCGCGACACCGTCCCTGAGGAACACCGCACCGACGAGGTGGCCCAGATCACCAACTGGCTTGGCGAGATAGTGCGCGCAACCGACTCGTCACTGCTAGACGAGTGGGAACGGTTGATGAACCCAGATGCGGTCATTGCCGACGACGTGGACCCGGACTCCGTGACCGGCGCAGTGCCCACGCTCGGCCCGGCACGGCCCATGACTGGCAACCCCAGTGTGTTGCGCCGCTTGGTGCGTAACGAAATGTTCCGTCGAGTCGAACTTGCGGCGCGCGAGGACTACACAGCGCTCGGCAACCTCGATGGGCGAGCCGGTTGGGACGCGGCGGCCTGGCGAGAAGCACTGGACCCACTGTTCGAGGCGCAGGGCAACGATGCGATTGGGATTAGCGCCGATGCGCGCTCGACTGCTCTTGTCACGTTCGTCGAACCAGGTGGAGACCATGTCGACGGCCGTGCGCAAGCCGCGTTGCTGGCGACACCCGACGCGGCTTTACCGGAGGGAACGTGGCTTGTGCGCCAGGTCATTGACGACGCGCACGGCGACCACGACTGGGCGATCACGGCGCTGGTGAACCTCGATGCCTCTGACGAGGCCGGTTCACCGGTGATGGAAATACTCAACGTGGGACCCCAGTAGCATCCCCAGATCCCTCAGCTGATGACAAGGTCGCTTGACAAAGTACTTTATGTCAAGCATCCTTGTCATGACAAGTTCACTTGACACTCAGCTTGACTCGAAACCGGAGGCGCACATGCGTAATGACCTGAAGGAGCTACGCGAAACAGCGGGGCTATCGCAGGCCGCTCTTGCGGAGGCCCTGGGCGTTTCCAGGCAGACGGTGAACTCCATTGAGAAGGGGCGCTACGACCCGAGCCTGCCGCTCGCGTTTGCCATCGCCGCCCACTTCAACACCACCATCGAGGAGATCTTCCATGTCGAATAAGCACTCGGGCCTCATCGCGAAGGCAACCGCCTTCGTCGTGGGCGCCGCAACCGCGAGCATCCTGGCCGCAATCGCCTACGCCACCGGCTTTGACTCCCTTGGCCGGGGCATGATCCAAGGCGCTTCTTTCGCCCTCGGTGTCATGTTGATTCTCTGGGTGGCGGGGCCGCGCTTGGGGCTCGCTGGACGCGTAGCAACAGGGCACTTCGACGAGCGTGACGACCGCATTTTAACGAGCGCGTTCGCGGACTCCGCCTTCGGAATGGGCATCGCGGCCGTCGGCTCGATGATCGGCTCGTTCTACGGACTACCAGGCTGGGGAGCCGCCGGAATCGTACTGTGGGCGGGACTGCTCACCTTCTTGGCGAGCACAGTTGTTCGCGCGCGCCGCAACTGATCCGCACGCCCCTTCGCAGCCTGCGCGCCCACCCAGGGTCACCGAACGACCAAGTTAATGCCGCCGCTACCAGGGATTTCGGTACACCAAAGTGAGGTATGCCTTGCTGGCGCCCCGCGCATCGGCCCTCTAGCCTGGCCTTATGAACAACGATCCAGTGGTCGAAGAAGAGCGCCTAGGTATACGGCTCAACTGGCTACGCGCCGCCGTGTTGGGTGCGAACGACGGCATTGTCTCTATTGCCGCCCTGGTCGTGGGCGTAGCCGCTGCGGCACCAGAAAGCCCCACCGCAATTCTGCTCGCGGGCGTTGCGGCCCTGGTAGCAGGCGCGCTGTCCATGGGTGTGGGTGAGTACGTCTCCGTATCTGCGCAGCGCGACTCTGAGGACGCCCAGTTAGCGCGCGAACGGCGCTGGCATGACGAGCGCCCCGAATGGGAGCTCGAGCAACTCAAACAGATCCACATGAGCACCGGCATGAGCGAGCAGACGGCATCTGCCGCGGCCATCGAACAAACTGCTCAGGACCCGCTGGCCATTCACGCACTCATGCATCTAGGCATTGACCCCGACGAGCTAGTGAGCCCTCATAATGCGGCCATCGCGTCGCTACTCGCCTTCTCCGCGGGCGGCGCGGTGCCGCTCCTGACCGTGATTCTCACCACCAGCTCATGGCAAGTACCAGCGACGTTCGCCATCGTGGTGGTCATGCTGGTGGTCACGGGCTTCTCTTCTGCTGCGCTGGGGCGCGCGCCACGCACCCGAGCGATACTCCGCAACGTGATTGGCGGCTCACTCGCGATGGGCATCACCTTTGTGGTGGGCCACCTGCTGGGAGTCGCTGTCTAGCCTCGACTCTGGGCGCAAAGAGTCCTGACGTTCCTACAGGAATGAGATTTGCCTCCCAGTGAGTCCTGACGTTCCTACAGGGTTAGCGTGGCTCCACGCCCGCCTTGATGAGTCCGTAGACCACCGAGTCGACGAGCGCTTCCCACGAGGCCTCGAGCATGTTGGGGCCTACGCCAACCGTGCGCCACAACTCCCCTGTGTCCCGGTGCACCGTGGTGATGAGCACGCGGGTGACCGCATCGGTGCCGTGCGACGCGTCCATGATGCGCACCTTGAAGTCCGTGAGCTCAAACTCACCAATCTCGGGATACACACCAGACACCGACATGCGTAGTGCATAGTCGAGCGCGTTCACGGGCCCATTGCCCTCGCCTACGGACACGATGCGCTCCGCACCGGCGCGCAGTTTCACGATCGCCTCGGCGTCTGCATCCGTGGGATCACCCGGCTTTGACGACACGCG
>CAZHTO010000145.1:0-2595 GCA_964535845.1 uncultured Demequinaceae bacterium
GCGCGCTCAGTAATCCGCGGCGCGCCACGTCCGGGATCGACTCGGCGCGGGTGGCCATGATTCTCGCGGTACTCCAGCGACGGGTGGGCGTAGCGATCGCCGCAGACGATGTCTATGTGTCGACCATCGGTGGCGCGCGTGTGACCGAGCCTGCCGCAGATGTGGCACTTGCGCTCGCACTTGCCTCGGCACGAGCCGATTCGCCGGTGCGCCAGGGCATTGCCGCCATGGGGGAGGTGGCGTTGTCGGGCGCAGTGCGGCCTGTGAGTGGGATAGGTCAGCGGGTGGCTGAGGCAGCACGGTTGGGATTCACCGAAGTAATTATCCCCGCGGGCACTGACGTCGATGCGCCCGCGGGAGTGAAAGTGCACACTGTCACGAGCCTGCGTGAGGCGGTCGAGATCGCAGTGCCACGAGGGTGAACGTTACGCGGAAGCCGCGCCTAGTCGACCAGAGGGAAGCTGGCCTCTGCGGCCGCAATTCCCGATACCGAGATCGCGGCCCTGTAGGTGCCAGCCGCACCATTCGCCCCAGGCTCGCATGCCTCGCTGTAGCGCTGACCACTCCATGTGGTTTGCAACGCCTCTTTGTCACCGGGCTGCAACACCCAGTTTGTCGATCCGAACACCGCGGTGTCAGTACACCACGCTGAGTTGTAATACACATCCGCGCCCGACAGCACAGCAAGGGAAGTGCCGTCACCATCGCTCGACAGTGAGCACGCAGAAGACCCGGTGTGTTCAATCGACACATCAAAGGCGGCACTCGAGCCCACGTTCACACTGGCGGGGGACACGGCCGTCGTGACCGTCACGTCTTCGGCAGTACACGGCCGTTCAGGACCGCTCGCGTCATTTGATGCCGCATCCGTGGTGACAGCCGGATCGGGCGACGTGCCAACTCCGGGTTCGTCGTCACCACCGCCAGCCAACGTGGCAGACACCAAAAACCACACGAGAAGAATGAGCGCGACACCAACCACCAGCACGGTAATGCGCCGTCGCCAATAAACCTCTGGAGGCTCATCGCCAACAGGCTTGCGAAATCCTTCCACGTGTGGCTCCTTCCTGCATGTCACGTTAGTCCTGCGTGGGCTTGGGATGATGGAGCCATGCCGGGCCTGTCACACACCAAAATGGTCGATGCTGTCGTTAAGTGGTTTGCCGACTCTGCGCGAGACCTTCCGTGGCGCGCCCCGGAGCGCACGCCGTGGGGTGTCCTGGTGAGCGAAGTCATGCTCCAGCAGACCCCTGTGGCGCGCGTCGAGCCGGTGTGGCGAGAGTGGATGGCACGCTGGCCCACACCCGCCGATCTTGTTGCGGCACCGCAAGCAGACGTGATCCGCGCCTGGGGTCGCCTGGGGTATCCACGCCGGGCTATGCGGTTACGGGAATGTGCTGCCGCGATCACGGACATCCACAACGGGAACGTGCCACGCGACAGCGACCAGCTCTTGGCGCTACCCGGCATTGGTGAATACACCGCCGCGGCAGTACGAGTGTTCGCGTTCGGTGAGCGTGACGTGGTGCTCGACACCAACGTGCGCCGCGTCATTGGGCGCGCGTGGCAAGGCGCGCCGCTACCCAAAACCCACCTCACCCGTGGCGAGCGAAACCATGCTGCCGCCCTTGTTCCTGAGGGCACCCGCGCATCGGCCCTATGGAATGCCGGGGCAATGGAACTTGGTGCGCTCGTGTGTACTGCCCGTGCGCCGCGCTGCGGCCAGTGCGTACTCGCGCGCTCATGCGTATGGCGCGCCGCCGGCAAACCGGGGCTCGATGACGCACCGCGGCGCACCCAGGCATGGCACGGCACTGACCGGCAAGTGCGTGGGCGCGTGATGGCGCTACTACGTACGGCCGATGCGCCGGTTGCGGTGACCGGGCACGTCGAGTTGGCGGACGTCGAGCCTGGGCAGTTAGACCGCTGCCTCGAGTCGCTCGTCGAAGACGGGCTAGCGCGACTGGTGGATGATGCGCGGGGGCGCTATTCGCTCTAGCGCTCTTACGCGCCGAGGTAGCGCAGCACCGCGAGCACCCGGCGGTGGTCGGCCGAATCGGTTTCGAGACCTAGCTTGATGAAGATGGAGGCAACGTTTTTCTCGACGGCACCATAGGACAAGTACAAGTGCTGCGCGATGGCACCGTTGGACCGTCCCTCTGCCATCAGTCCAAGCACCTCGCGCTCGCGAGGAGTGAGGCGTGCCATGTCTGTGTCGTCTTGCGTCGCTGAGCCCATCAGCTGGCCCACCACCTCCGGGTCCAACACCGTGTGCCCGCGCGCGACTCGTTCGAGGGCGTCCATGAAGTCGCGCACATCCGCAACCCGGTCCTTGAGCAGGTAGCCAACGCCACGGGCGTCGCCGGCCAGCAACTGCGACGCGTAATGAGTTTCGACGTACTGCGAGAACAGCAGGACTGGAAGGCCGGGGTAAGTCGCGCGCAACGTGAGTGCGGCTTGGAGTCCCTCGTCCGTAAACGACGGTGGCATGCGGATGTCCGAGACGACAACGTCGGTTGCCTGCTGTGCCGCCGCTCGCGCCCCCAGCTCACTTAGCAGGGCATTCGCATCGCCGACTGCGACGACGTCGTGGCC
>CAZHTO010000145.1:2695-4545 GCA_964535845.1 uncultured Demequinaceae bacterium
CTCACGGCCGAATGGTGGTGGGCAGGGTCACAGTCACAATCGTAGGTCCACCAGCAGGGCTGGTCAGATTCAGGGTGCCGTCTACGGATGAGACGCGCTCAACCAAGCCTGCAAGGCCGGTGCGAGTTCCACTGCCGTCGCTCGACACGATGACGGCACCTCCACGTCCGTCGTCGCGGACCTTCAGCTGTAGCTTGCCGGGGCCGGCTGGCTTGACCATGACGTACGCGCCCGTGGCCTGTGCATGTTTGATGATGTTGGTAAGCAGTTCCGCCACCGAGTAGTAGACGATCGACTGGACCGCTGGGGCGAGCGGCTTGTCCCTTTCGATTGCTTTATCGACATCGATAGTCACTGGAAGAGTGCTGCGCGCAGCGAGCGTTTCGAGAGCGATTGCGAGCCCCGCGTCGAGTGCCGGCGGGTGAATGCCGCGTGCAATCTCACGCAGTTCGGTGAGCGCCTCTTTCGTGGAGGTGTGGGCGGCATCGACTAGCTCTCCCGCCTGGGCGGGCTCTTGGGTGGCGAGAAGTTCGCGGGCTTCGCCCAGTTGCATGGCGACGGCGACCAGGCGAGCCTGCGTGCCGTCGTGAAGGTCTCGTTCGATGCGGCGCAGGCGAGCATCGGCAGTATCGACGGCTGCCGCCCGGGTTGCTCGTAGTGCGGCAATGCGTTGGCCTGAGCGCGTAGGGCCCAGCAGGGACGTGGCCAGGGCTGTGAAAATTACGATGAAGGCGCGCATCACCCACGGCCATATGAGCAGCAGCAACACGCCTGCGAACATCTGGATCACAATGCGCAGTGGGGTATCGATGAAGTAATTGGGGGCAATCTGGGCCGCGTTGTGCCAGATCCCATCGCTGTCCTGCTGCGCCGGGAGAAACCGGTACCAGAGCGGATACGTCACCGCGCCAGCGCCGACCGCCACCACGACGGTGCTCGCAACCGTTGCGAGTATCGACAAGGGGAACGTCACCACCATAAAAAGTAGTGCGCGCCAGGCGTCACCGTCGGCGAATGGTGCGCCGAGGCTGCGCCAGAACCCGCGCGGTCGCACAAACGGGGCCGGTGCATCGATGGAGATGCCGAGCAGGCGCTGCGTCAGGTTGCGGTACATCGCTCCCCAACTGCGGGCGCCCAGCAGCACGCCGCCGGCCAGGAACAGCCCGACGACGGTCACCGCAACTCCTGCAGAGAACGTCACGGTAAATATCCCGTAGGCGAAGGCGAACGGCGCGAGCAACAGCATCAGCCATAGAAAGCCAAACTCGCGCCACGTGCGGCTGGCGATGAGAGCGGTGAGGGCGGTGAAAAACGGCACGGCTGGCCGGATCACGGGGGCCGAGTCAACGGCCGTCTGATTCATGGTTGTCATTGTTACAGCCTGGCTTGGGTGACGTGGCTCGGGTATGGCGATAGCCGCCGGGCGGGCGGGGGATAACCCCCGCGCTTGCTCCAGACGGAACCCGCGCATCGGCCGTACTGCCGCAGCCTAAGTTAGGACTGGCGGTGCGTGCCGGTAACTGCGTGCGGCTCGATCGCCGCGATCTCGTCGGCAGTGAGCGCTGGGAAGTCGAGTGCTGCGACGGTGGTGCGAAGTTGATCTGCGCTTGAGGCACCTACCAGGGCAGACGTGACGTGATCGCCGCGCAACACCCACTGGATTGCGAGCTGTGCGAGGGTTTGGCCGCGCTCTTCCGCAATGTGGTCCAGGGCGCGCGTACGGTCCAAGTACGTCTGCGTGAGTTGCTTCTCGTTGAGGAACTGGGAGTGCGTCACGCGCGAGTTGGCGGGCACCCCGCCGAGGTAACGGTTAGTGAGCAAACCCTGAGCGAGCGGCGAGAAGACGATGG
>CAZHTO010000146.1:0-4510 GCA_964535845.1 uncultured Demequinaceae bacterium
TGCTGGAGCGCAATCCACGCTGCCTTGGACGCCACGAAGACTTCAATCGCGTGACGCGAGACCCCATACGGTGCGCTTACCTTCACTTCTCCGGTAGGCGGGACCACCCGCATACGGATATTGCGCATGCGCGCCCGCCGCGTGAGCGTGTACTCAGGTAGCGGCGTATCGGAGCGGTACTCGGCGTTGGCTGGTGACATGTCCAGAACAGTATGGGCCGCAAACCAAGCCCGCCAGCGCATCGGCGCTCGAATGTGGAAAGGTGCGCACCACCGCCACCCTGGGGATAGTCACCCAGGGTGACCCGGGCCCACCTACGTGAGCTGCAAAGTGGTGAGGCAGGTGGCGCCCTCGTCGCCAGTCGAGAAGTCGACTTCACTCGTCAGGCCGTCATGTTCGACCTCGATGGAACCCTCGACATCGCGTGGCAACCAGAAGCCGGCAAAGCCGTTCTCGAAGGTAGTCACTTGCTCATCAACAAGCACCTCACCTGTCGCATCGTCAACGATCCGCACCTGGATTTCCTGGTCGACAAGCTCACCTTGGCACGTGGTCAGACTGTGATAAAAGCAGTCGTGAGTCTGGTTCACGTATGGGGCGATGGACAGGTAGAAGAGGTCCTCAGGAATCTCTACCGCCAACTCTTGCTCACCGTCGGTAAACACCACCTCGTCTGGACGAATGGACGCCATGTACTCAGCAGAGCGTTCCTGCCCCCCAAGCCGGTCCAGGTGGTCGATCATCTCTACGACTTCCATACCGGCCAGATCATGCGCGGCAAAGAACTCTTCATCACCCGCAACGGTTGGCCCGGACGTGGTCTCTGCTGACGAGCAGCCTGCAATCACTAGCGCAGCCGCTACGGCGATAATCGCGAACTTTTTCATGGCATACCTTTCCTAGGGGACTCCGCGCCACTCGTCCAGTGGGCCGGAAAGTAGGTCATGACCGCCCAGACCGCTCGGTTCTGTGCTGACCAACTGGCTCATGGTAGGCATGCGAAGACACCGAGAAGATGGGGCTTTTGTCCCACCTTCGCGCATCACGGCCCATATCTCGGCCGGGCAGTTAGGGTCGATGAGTATGAGCCTGCAACACGACAACCACGTCGACCACACGGGGCACGATGACCACTCGGGTCACGAGCACGGCCACCACGACCACGGTGACCATGTCTCACAGTTCCGGCGACTGTTCTGGATCATGCTCGTCTTCGCAGTGCCGGTGGTGGGATTCAACCCCATGTTTGCGGACCTGCTCGGCTACGACCTACCTGACGCCACCTGGGTGCAGTGGATCTCTCCGGTGCTCGGGGTGATCATCTACGCCTGGGGTGGCCGGCCCTTTTTGACCGGCGCAGCCCAAGAAATTCGCGCCCGCCAACCTGGGATGATGCTACTGATCTCGCTAGGGATCACGGTGGCCTTCATCGCATCCATGGGCGCAAGCGTGGGATTGCTCGATGACGAGCTGAACTTCTGGTGGGAACTCGCGCTGCTGGTGGTCATCATGTTGTTGGGCCACTGGATAGAGATGCGCTCGCTCGCCCAAACCACCTCTGCCCTGGACTCTCTGGCGGCGCTGCTGCCCGATGAAGCCGAGCGGCTTGAAGGCGAGAACATCGTCACAGTTGCGCCAAGCGAACTGGCTGTTGGCGACGTCGTGGTGGTGCGCCCTGGGTCCGCAGTGCCTGCCGACGGCAAGGTCGTGGACGGCTCGGCAAGCATGGACGAGTCGATGATTACCGGTGAGTCCAAGTCGGTGCGGCGCGAAGTAGGCGACCAGGTGGTGGCGGGCACGGTCGCTACCGACTCTGGGCTACGCGTTGAAGTCACGGCTATTGGCGACGACACCGCTTTGGCGGGAATCCAAAAACTAGTAGCCGATGCGCAATCATCTTCTTCCCGAGCACAGCGCATCGCGGATAAGGCCGCGGGCTGGCTGTTCTGGTATGCGCTTGGCGCAGGTTTGGTCACCGCGCTCGTGTGGTCACTCCTGGGACTACCGGATGCCGCAGTAGTAAGGACCATCACTGTGCTGGTCATCGCTTGCCCGCACGCACTTGGCCTGGCGATACCGCTGGTGGTCTCCATCGCCACCGAGCGTGCCGCACGCGGCGGGGTCCTCATCAAAGACCGCCTGGCCCTGGAGTCAATGCGCACAGTTGACTCCGTCCTGTTCGACAAGACCGGCACCCTCACAAAAGGCGAGCCCACCGTGGTGGACATCGCCCCAGCAGATGACCACCACGCAGACAACGTCTTAGCGCTCGCCGCGGCCGCAGAACACGCAAGTGAACACCCATTAGCGAAGGCGATCGTCGGCGCAGCGCGCAACCGCGACCTACAGCTCGCCAGTGCCAAGGACTTCTCGTCCTCACCAGCAGTCGGAGTGAAAGCCACCGTTGAGGGCAAAACAATCGAGGTGGGCGGGCCGTACCTGCTGGACGAGCACGGCTTGCAAGAACTGGCCGCCGTTGAGGACTGGCGCAAGGAGGGCGCCATCATTTTGCACGTCCTTGCGGACCGCCACATCATCGGTGCACTACGCCTTGACGACGAGGTGCGCCCCGAGTCCCGCGACGCCGTCGATGCGCTGCACGCAGCAGGCGCCCAAGTGGTGATGATCACGGGCGACGCCCAGGCCGTGGCCCAAACAGTCGCCACCGACCTTGGCATTGACCGCGTATTCGCTGGTGTGCGCCCCGAAGACAAGGCCGCCAAGGTGAAAGAACTACAGGCGGAGGGCCGTAAGGTCGCGATGGTCGGGGATGGAGTTAACGACGCCCCAGCGCTCGCCCAGGCAGACGTAGGAATCGCCATCGGCGCCGGCACCGACGTGGCCATTGGTTCCGCGGGAGTGATACTGGCCTCGTCTGACCCCCGTTCAGTGCTGTCAATCATTGACCTGTCCCGCGCCAGCTACAGCAAGATGAGGCAAAACCTGTGGTGGGCCGCGGGATACAACATCATCGCCGTCCCGCTAGCCGCTGGCGTACTCGCACCCATCGGGTTCATCCTCCCCATGAGCGTGGGCGCGATTTTGATGTCCGCCTCCACGGTCATCGTCGCGCTTAATGCCCAATTGCTACGCCGCTTGAACCTCGATCCAGCCATCAGCACTGGGAAATTTCTCAACTAGCACCCAACCTCACGACGGGCATCTGCGTCTTAGCCAATATGACGAATGCGACGATTGCCCTATGAGCGCCTGGTCGAACACTCTCGACGAGCTAATGCGCACACGTGCCGCCGCGCTGTTCGGTTACGCCTACGTGCTCACCGGCGACACACATGAGGCCGAGGACTTGCTTCAAGAGTCCCTGGTACGCACCTTCCGCACTAACCGCCGTATTAGCCATATCGATACGGCACACGCATATGTGAAACGGGCGATTTCAACGGCCTTCATTGACCGCCACCGCCGTGCCGTTGCCCGACCAGCCCGAGCGGGAGGCGACGATGGCGACTACAGCCTGGCTAGCGCATCGGCCGCAATGCCCGACCCAGCCGAGGAGGTGGCAAGCAGCCTTGATCTCCACGCCGCCATCCTTACCTTGCCGCCACGTGAACGCGCCTGTGTGGTGCTGCGGTACCTCGACGACTTGCCCGTCGCGGGCGTCGCAAGCGAACTTGGCCTGGCCGTCGGCACGGTCAAGCGCTACCTCTCCGATGGGGTGGCACAACTGCGCAACATCACTACTGACATTGACTTTGACACCCCGGAGTCCATTCCCGTGGACTCCCCCGCCCAAGGAGGCAAGCGATGAACAACATCCATGACCAGCTGACAGCAATTCAGCGGCACGGCGCACGTAGTTTTGGCCAAACATCCCTGGCAGACAGCCATCGACCTGTTGTCCGGCGAGTACGCCGCGACCGTGCCGTCCGTGGCAGTGTCGCAACTTTAGCCGGGGTTGGCGTGGCGGGCGCTGGCACCTTTGGCGTCTTGCAACTGCGTGGGGCCGATGCGCTCGCACCTATGGGTACGCCGTCACCTTCAGCGTCAGGTACAGCGGGTGCCACAGAGATTCCTCTGGATGGGGGCGAGGTGCCGGTCGGGTACGACGTCGTGGTCACTATTGAGTCAGGCGAGCGTGCCGACGCCATCATTGAGCGACTAGCCGAGGCATATGAGGCGCCTGTGGCCAATGCCAGGGCCGCCGTTGACGGCCAGCTGCCGGCGCAGGCAGGCGGCAACCCTGAGGGCTGGCTGGGTGCAGGTGAGCATTCCATCTGGATGGAACCTGGCTCCACTGGCGACGTGCCAATGTCGGAGCAGGCTAGCTCAATGGTGGCCTCCACCGTGCAGCTTCTTGAGAGCAACGACGTGCCCCGCGACGAGTGGCAGCGGGTGCTGACCATCGCATCGCTCGTCGAGATTGAGACTCCCAACGCAGCGGACATGCCGCAGGTGGCAAGGGTGATCCTCAACCGTGTCGAGATGGGCATGCGACTCGAACTCGACTCGACTGTTCGCTATGCGTTGGGCCAAGAAGACGATGCGGGGT
>CAZHTO010000147.1:0-4508 GCA_964535845.1 uncultured Demequinaceae bacterium
CGCCTACCGTGTTGTTCCAGGCCTCGAGCCAGCGGCCGTCCTCGTAGATCTCCTCGAGGAGGTCGTTGATCCAGTCGCGGAACTCGTCGTCTCCGTGTGCCAGGCCAATGCCATAGGGCTCTTCAGTGAACTGGTCACCCACGATCTTGAACGAGTCGTCTTCGTCGACATAGCCCGCGAGGATGACATTGTCCGTGGTGAGCACGTCTACCTGGTTGTTCCGCAGCGGCTCTAGGCAGTCTGTGTACGCCGAGAACAGAGACAGCTCAGCTTCGGGGTAGCTCGCCTCAATATTTGCGGCAGGAGTGGAGCCTTCGACCGAGCACACGCGCTTGCCCGCGAGGTCTTCGGGGCCGTTGATGTCCTCGTTGTCCGCCATCACCATAAGTGACTGGCCCGCACTGTAGTAAGGACCTGCGAACGAGACCCGCTCTTTACGCTCATCATTGATCGTGTAGGTCGCGATCACCAGATCCACTGTGCCGTTCTCAATGAACGGTTCGCGGTTCTGTGACACGGTCTCTTCCCACTGAATGTCGTCTGGCTCGATGCCGAGCTCCGCGGCGATGATCTTTCCGATCTCGACATCGAAGCCCTCGGGCACCCCGGATGGCGCGCGTAGACCGAACAGCGGCTGATCAAACTTGGTGCCGATAGTGATGGTGCCTGCGTCAGCAAACCGAGCCATGGACGACCCTTCAGGGAAGTCCGCTGCGTCGACCTCCGCGACTTCGACGTCTCCTCCTGAGGCACATGCGGCAAGCGTCATTGCTACCACTGCTCCAAGAGCGGCTATCTTCGTCTTCTTGAACATTCTCTCTCCTCTCTCCCACCCCACGGGTGACGCGGGGGCTTTACGCACTTAATGCGTCAAGATTTTTGACAAGAAGTCTTTGGCGCGGTCCGATTTGGGGTTCGTGAAGAACTCCTCGGGCGTCGCCTCTTCTGCAATGAGGCCATCTGACATGAAGACCACACGGTCTGCCGCTTTACGCGCGAAGCCCATCTCGTGAGTCACCACGATCATGGTCATGCCGTCCTTGACTAAAGAGGTCATCACGTCAAGAACTTCGTTAATCATCTCGGGGTCAAGAGCCGATGTTGGCTCATCGAACAGCATGACCTTGGGCTCCATCGCTAGAGACCTGGCGATGGCTACCCGTTGTTGCTGACCACCCGAGAGCTGAGCAGGGTATTTGTCGGCTTGGTTGGCCACCCCCACACGTTCAAGCAGGGCCATGGCATTTTCACGGGCCTGGGCCTTAGCCACTCCACGCACCTTGATGGGCCCTAGCGTGACGTTCTCGAGGATGGTCTTGTGTGCGAAAAGGTTGAAGGACTGAAAGACCATTCCCACGTCGGCACGCAAGTTTGCGAGGGGCTTACCCTCTGCAGGCAGATCGACACCGTCAATGGCGATGCGCCCCGAGTCGATGGTCTCAAGGCGGTTGATGGCGCGACACAAGGTTGACTTGCCGGAACCTGACGGCCCGATCACAATAACCACTTCGCCGCGCGCGACGCTCAGATTGATGTCGCGTAGAACATGCAGGTCTCCGAAGTACTTGTTTACTTCATCAACAAGAACTAAGGGTTCGGATGTGGTGCTGGCATCGTTGCCGGGAACGTCTTCCATGCACTGACACTAGCGCGATATTTGTCCCTTTTGCGCCATTTAATCAAGTTGTAATACACCGGCGCACCAGGCCACATCTTCTTGGAGTGCTTGAGTCAGCCCTTCAAGGGAGCCGTAGTCAAGCATGGGCCGGCGCCACTCGACCAGGTCGAACACCACTTCTGTCCCGTACAGGTCCAGTCCGGTGCGCTCGAAGGCATAGCCCTCGACGCGCACATCTTCGGTTCCCACGGTGTAGTTGACCCCCACACTGATGGCAGTCGCCAAGCGCTCCCCCACCAACGCTGTCGCGCGCTCATTGCCACGAGCATCCAGCACTGTCATCCAGCCGGCGTAGACGCCATGGCGAGGAATCATGCCACCGCTCACGCTTAAGTTGGCGGTCGGGAAGCCAATGGTGCGGCCTAACTTATTGCCATCCACGACGATTCCCCGTAGGCGATGCGGCCGGCCCAGCACATCAGCCGCCTCCCCCATGTCGCCGTTGTTCAGCAGCTCGCGCACCCACGTAGACGACCAGCGCCGCCCCGACTCCGAAACATCGCCCGCATCGCTCACCACATCCACAGCAAAACCATATGTTTCGCCCAGCCAGCGCATGGTCTCAATGTCGCCGGCATTGCCGCGCCCAAACTTGGTGTCTTTGCCCACGACCGTCAACGCAGCGCCAAGCCCATCCACGATCCAGGTCTGCACAAACTCTTCAGGAGTCTGCTGAGCAAACTCGAGTGTGTAGTTGACGACGAGCACGCCGTCCAAGCCTGTTTGGGCCAACCGATCCAGCCGATCATCCACACCAGTGATGAGCAACGGGGGGTGAGCCGGGTCGTGCACCTCTTGCGGGTGCGGGTCGAAGGTCATCGCCACAGCCTTGAGACCTCGCTCCCGCGCGTCGGCAACCATGCGCTCGAGGACTGCTTGATGCCCGCGGTGGACCCCGTCAAAGTTTCCAAGGGTCACTGCGGTAGGTCCCAGGTCTTGCGGTACCTCTTCTAAGGACCGCCAAATCTGCATGGCACTCATGGCGTGCCACCCCCCGCTGGCCTAAACACCACGGCAGGCCAAAAGCTGTCACGTTTACGTTCGATGACCGCCACGAGCTCGCCGTCAGGCACTATCGCGGCAAGTGGCCCATCTTCCGCACCGGTCGGCACGTCCACAGTTTCGAGTTCAACCGCTTGCCCATACCCCAGCGCTGTGGCGTCGCGTTCGCTCACGGTGATTGACGGCAACACGGCCGATGCGGCAGCCGCCAAAGGCACGAGCGGCACCTTGGCACCCCCGTCCACAAGTTCACTTAAGTGATCAAGTGTGTGCGCATCGGCAAGAGAAAGCCCACCCACACGGGTGCGCCTCAGCGCTGTGAGGTGGCCGCCCACTGGCTGCCCGTCAACGGCAAGTGCGAGCCCCAGATCGCGGGCGAGCGCGCGAACGTACGTGCCTGACGAGACGGTGACGCGCACATCCACGTCGATGGTCGTGTCTGCGCGGCGAATATCGAGAATGACGAACTCGGCGACGTTCACAGGCCGAGCCGGAAGGTCAACGGTTTCGCCGTCGCGGGCCCGCTTATACGAGCGCACCCCGTCGACTTTGATGGCGCTCACTGAACTTGGCACTTGCTGAATATCGCCTGTGAGCCCCTGGACCGCATGGGCGATCTGGTCATCGCTCACACGAGAGGCATCGGCCCGTGCGGTGGTGTCACCTTCGGCGTCATCGGTCACCGTGGTCTCGCCTAGCCGAATGGTGGCCAGGTAGTCCTTGTCGTGACCCACGATGTAGGTCAGGAGCCGGGTGGCTCGACCGATGCCCACGACCAGCACGCCAGTGGCCATCGGGTCGAGCGTGCCTGCGTGGCCTACCTTGCGGGTACCCGCGAGACGACGCATACGGCCCACGACATCGTGCGAAGTCCAGCCTGCAGGCTTGTCAACTACGACGAGCCCGGGAACGGGCTCGGGCTTAGGAGTCCTCGCCACTGTCGTCGCGTGGGTCAGTGCGGTCCTCTTCAGGGCGACGGTAAGGGTCTTCGTCGCCTGCGTAGGTCGCGTTCTCCCGCAGTTTCGCGAGCTCCGCGTCACGCTGCTGGGCCTCGTGAAGCGCCTTGTCGAGGCTCGCAGCGGTCTCCGGAACCGCGTCCAAGTGGAATTCGAGGGTGGGCGTAAGCCGGATTCCCAGCTCCTTACCCACCAGTGAACGCAACCGACCGTTCGCCGAGGCGAGGGCGGCGGCTGTCGCCGCGCGCTCCTCGTCCCCGCCATACACGGTATAGAACACAGACGCGTGCTGGAGGTCGCCGGTGACACGTACATCCGTCACCGTGACAAACCCCAGCCGAGGGTCCTTGATCTCTGTCTCCAGCGCGCGGGCCACCAATTTCTTAATGGTGCCCGCGAGCCGGAGTGCACGTGCGTTATCCGCCATTACTTCCTCGGAATCTCGACCATCTCGAAGGTTTCGATCATGTCGCCTACCTGGATGTCATTGAATTTGCCCAAGCCGATACCGCACTCGAAGCCTTCCTTGACCTCGTTGGCATCGTCCTTGAAGCGACGCAGCGTGTCGATGGAGGGTTCGCCGACAACAACGCCATCACGCACCACCTTCGCCTTGGCGTTACGACGGATAGCGCCGCTACGCACCAAGCAACCAGCAATGTTTCCGAACTTGGAACTACGGAAGATCTCCTGGATCTCCGCCGCACCAGTCTGCTTCTCTTCGTATTCGGGCTTGAGCATGCCGGTGAGCGACGCTTCGACGTCCTCAATGGCACGGTAAATAACCGAGTAGAAGCGCATGTCGACGCCTTCGCGGTCGGCGAGCTCTTGCACTCGCTCGGCCGGACGGACGTTGAAGCCGATGATGATCG
>CAZHTO010000148.1:0-4507 GCA_964535845.1 uncultured Demequinaceae bacterium
GAGATGGACTACTTCACCGACGAGCACCGCCACCCGTTCTTCCACACCAACAACCTTTGGTGGGACCTCGAGGCGCTTTACGCCGCTTTGACCGAGCGGGGCGCAGTGCTGGGTTTGCCGCTCATTCGCAACAAGAAGACCGTGGACCCTACAGACCCGTCTTCGCCCGAGGTCTACCAAATCGAGACCGCGATGGGCGCCGCGATCGAGGTGTTCGAGGGCGCCACTGCCATCGTGGTCGAGCGCGATCGCTTTTTACCCGTCAAAACCACCGATGACCTATTGGTATTGCGTTCGGACGCCTACCAACTCGCTACCGACGGTGCGTTGCGGCTTGACGTCGACAGTGCCCCACTCGTGGACCTCGATTCTGCATACTTCAAGACTGTGCAGTCCTTTGATCAGCGCTTTGCCCACGGAGCACCGTCGTTGCGAGAGGCCTCGTCGCTCACGGTCAAGGGCGACTGGGCGTTTGGCCCTGACGTCACGGTCCGTGGCGACGTGACGCTCGCGGAGCCAGGCGGTGAGGTCGCGGCGGGCACGGTTCTGGACTAACTACACGCTACGTCGATTAACTACGCGCTACGTCAATTAACTACCCACTAGCTCAGCATGAGCCAGCGGCCATCCCCGTCGTGGCGCCGTAGGAGTATGCCTGCTGATCTCCGCCTTCGTAGACAATTTCTACGCACCATGACACGGGTTCTGAGCCTGTCAGGGTGAGGGTGCGCTCAGCGGTCAAGTGGGCCGCAATGGTCTGCTCCGCGACTACATACCCGGTCTCGGTTTGCGCCACGTCGGGCACATCACCTACCTCCACAACGGCGATCGCAATCGCGGCCCCCACCGCCGACACGTCTTGCTGGGCCTGAATGTCCACATCTTGTCCCGCAGACCTGTCGCCCAGCAACCACCACACGCCCACTCCGGAGGCCACGAGCCCCACTACGCCCAGAATCAAGCCTGCCGTTGCAAAGGACCGGTTGTTCGCACGGCTATCGCGAGCGGCGCCTAGGCCCAAGAAACCGAGCACGATCGCCACCACGCTGAGGCCGAGTGCCCCCGTGGCGTAGGCGACGTAGCCCATCCAGTTGCGGTCGGCGGCTTCAGGTGCGGTCCCACCGTCGTCAGTGAGATCATCCTGGGCCGATGCGCGGGCTGGGTCGTTCTCCTCGTCTAGTTGAGCGGGCGTAGCCGCAGAGACTACTGGCGACTCTTGTGCCCCAGGGGTGGGCGCGCTCGGGGGCAGGTCAGGGTCCTGATCGTTATCGCTACCGGCCACAGACATCGCTACCTCCTTAGCGTCGGGCAGACCTCTTTCTTTAACGTACCCCGCGGTTGCTGAGAGGGCTTGGGAGAGGCGGTGCTGAGGGGCCGCGGGCGTGTCGCCGCGGGCGGGGTCAAGGAGCGCTCTACCGTGAAGTCTGGGCAGGCAACGTGGCGTTTTTACCCATCGCTGTCGCGGCCCTGGCAAGGCGAAGGCCCCCCGAAATAAGCCTTCGGGGGGCCTTGCCATGACCAACAAGTTCTCATGGCCTGGGGATAACTTCCAGGCCCTGACAGCTGTAATTGACGATGCAGCAACACCCACTCCTACGAGTCGATGACCTCGTGGTCGATGCGCCGGGCCGTCAGTCCCTGTGCCGTCACCCACAGATCTTCCCTGGCCCTGCGAAGAGGGCCCACGCGAAGTGGTCCGACGTTGTCCGACGCATCCGTTACCTCAGCCCAACAAACCCACTTACCAGGCAAAACGGACCATGGCATTGGGCCGCTTGCCTCGCACTCAGGACTTCTCAAAGTGATCTCGCGACCCCTCAAGCAGTTGAACTAAAGTTCCGATGTGACTAGTCGTACTCGCCTCTAGCCGTGCTTGCAACTCCAAATGGGCGGTTTTCTGACCACTCTTTTTACCCACAGGTTTATCCACCGAATTTGCACGCGATTCACCAGTCGTTCACAAGCCTGTGGACAAAATCTGTGGATAACTTTATCGATTGCCGTCGCGCTCCGCGGCCCTCGCGAGCATCGCGTTATACGCCTTGAGCTCGGCATCGTCGTCACGGTCCGCCTGGCGGTCTTTGCGCCGCGCCTCTTTAGTGTCGGCCCTGCGCCACGCCACGATCACGCCGATCGCAAGCAGCACCACCGGCAGCTCACCGATACCCCACGCCAACTGGCCGCCATAAATCTGGTCCGTGATCGCATCGGGCCCCCAATCCCTGCCCATCAAGCCGTACCAGCGCGGCACCAACAGCACCTCAGAGGTCATCAGTGCCACAGCAAAGAACGCGTGGAAGGCCATGGTGGCAAAGAGCAGCACAATTCGAATCGGATACGCCGAGCGCTTGGGGCCAGGATCAATACCTATCAAGGCGTTCGCGAAGAAATAGCCCGCAAGTGTGAAGTGCACGATCATCCACAAGTGACCCGCATGGTTATCGAGAGCGAAGCCAAAAAGCGGGGTGTAGTAGAAGATGACGAGCGATCCTGCGAAGTTGACTGCCGCCACGATGGGGTGAGCCAGCAAGCCGAGCGGTCGTGACTCCACGAGAGCACGGAGCCACTCACGTGGCCCCCGCGAACCATCGGTACGCACGGGTAGTGCGCGCAAGGCCAGCGTCACGGGCGCACCAAGCGTGAGGAACACAGGTGCCACCATCACAAGCAACATGTGCTGCACCATGTGCCCAGAGAACGTGACGTTGCCATAGATGGTGGGGGCACCCTGAGTGATCCACACCATCGACGCGACACCTATCAAGAACAATGTGGTCCGGTGCCAAGGCCAGCGGTCCCCTCGCTTGCGCAACCGGACGGTCCAGCGCGAGTACATCACTGCCGCCGCACCGAGTGCAAAGGCCATCAAAATCTCGAGCCGCCACAGCGCAATCCAGTTCCATGCTGAGGTCGCCGGCGGCAAGTCGTAGCCCGTGAGGTAGCGCGCTGGCGAGGGGTCGCCGACTGCCTCCATAGGCACCGGCGGCGCGGTTCCTGACAACACCACCGCGACACCCACAACCGCCACAAGAGCGCCCACGTCCACCATCATCACGCGCCAGAACCGTTCACGGACCTGGACGTCGGTAAGCCGCGGCAAAGCCACTCGCCGGTGCCACGCGGCAAGCGCAATAGCCAGTGACATCAAGCTGATCTTTAGCAGGAGTAGACGTCCATAAGAGGTGGTCACCAAATCTGCGGGACCAGATAGTCGAACCCACGCGCTGGCCACTCCAGACACAATGATGGTCACCGCGGCCCAAATCGCGATGCGCGACCCCCGCCGCACTGCGGCCTTCGCATCGTTAGCAAGTGGCCTGCGCATAATGAACAGCATCGCAATCACACCCAGCCACAGAGCCGAACCCGCCAAGTGCATGAACATCGCCGACGTCGCTAGGTGATGGTCAGCAGCGCCTGCTGTGTGCCCAATCTGGGCCTGCCAGCCCAGCGCCCACACCACGGGGGCCAAGGCCCACGCCGCACCGAGAGGGCGGCGCACAAAAGCCACGACGACGGAGACCAGCAGAGCAGACAGCGCCATCTGTAAATACGCCTGCCCCAGCGCAATGGTGGTGACAAAAGACCACACTTCTTCAATGAAGCGTTCAGGATCGGTAGCGGCGTTGCGAATATTCGCGTAAGACGCAAACACAAACCCCATCGCCGCGACGGCCCACACCACAGCGGCCCACCTCGCGACAGCAGCAGCATGGGCAGTGGCACGATGACCGACAGGAAGTATGGCTGCAAGCGTGACCAGGCCGCCCACGACAAGCGCGATGGCCACGTCCCGGATACCTCCTGTCAGGGTCACAAGGACGTCGACAGGCATGCCCCAAGGTTACGCGTGCCCCACTCGTGTCAATACGCGCCGGTGAAGAGGACATAAAAGACAAAATCCGCGCATCGGCCGCTGATGCGAAATTTTCAGAGTCGATCCCGCCGCGAGGGTAGACCAAGAGCGAGCAGTGTGGGAGGGTTGTCGCCATGAAGACCATCCCCCGCGCCATAGCGCTAGCCGCCATCACCGTTCTCGCCCTCGCCGGGTGCGTCCGTGTTGAGATGAACATTGCCCTGCAAGAAGACGACACCGTAAACGGTGAAATGATCATGGCGTTCTCGCAAGAGATGCTCGCGCTCGCGGGTGAAGACGGCCTTGACGAGTTACTCGCTCAAGACAGCGGCTTTGAGGGCGCCACTACCGAGCGCTACGAATCCGAAGACAAGAACGACGCGGGCCAGCCCAATTTCGTTGGCACCCGGGTGGCATTCGAAGGGCTCCCCCTGGCGGATTTTGACGGCGCTGGTGAAGACATGAAGATCGTTCGCGACGGCGACAACTTCGTTATTTCTGGCACGCCAGAAGACGTCTCGGAACAGACTGGCGGCCAGGAGCTGCCGATGGATGCTTCCCTCACGATGTCGGTCACGTTCCCTGGACCGGTCTCTAGCCACAATGGTGAGCTCGACGGCAACACCGTCACCTGGAACCTCGTGACGCACA
>CAZHTO010000149.1:0-4473 GCA_964535845.1 uncultured Demequinaceae bacterium
GCCA
Organism: uncultured Demequinaceae bacterium; assembly: GCA_964535845.1. Taxonomy (GTDB): domain Bacteria; phylum Actinomycetota; class Actinomycetes; order Actinomycetales; family Demequinaceae; genus Demequina. The sequence continues at coordinate 5 of CAZHTO010000149.1, forward strand.
CGCCGCCCTGGGCACGAATGTCTGCAGGAACGCGCTCGAGAGCCATGACCGCTACTGCGCCGGCATCTTCTGCAATCTTGGCCTGCTCCGGCGTCACGACGTCCATGATGACGCCACCCTTGAGCATCTCGGCCATGCCGCGCTTGACCAAGTCGGTACCGACCCGAGGGGTGGAGTTCTGGGCGTTGTCACTCATGAGGTGGGGTCCTTTGGTGTATTTGGATGAAACTCAGCTTCCATTCTAATCGCGTCACGATAGGTCTCTTCGATGCGAGGCGCAATAGAGTTCCAATCGAACGTGAGGGCGCGCTGCTGACCGCGTGCCGCAAGTTCTGCGCGAGCCTCTGGATCGTCGATCAAGACGTTCACGCGAGCAGCCAACTCTACCGAGTCGCCAACCGTGTGCATTGCCGCGCCAATTTCACCTTCAGAGTCTGTAGCCACGTCCCGGAAAGCGATGAGGTTACTGGCCACCACCGCGGCGCCCGCCGCCATGGCCTCGACAAGGACTATGCCAAAGCTCTCGCCACCAGTGTTGGGGGCGCAGTAGATATCCACGGAGGCCATAAAGCGCGCCTTCATGCCCTCGTCGAGCTCGCCCACCACTTCGGCCCCCGCGCGGGCGGCCTTTGCGGCGGTGCGGTCCGAGAAACGGCCAGCTACCAAGAACCTGGCGTATGGGTGGCGTTTACGCACATAGGGGATCGCACCCAGGAACTCGTCGAGGCCCTTACGGGACTCGTCCATGCGCCCAAGAATGCCAATCGTGGGAGCCTGTTCGCTACCCTGCCACTCAGCGACCGGGGTCGCGTTCACATACTCCCCGGTGTCGACTCCGTTGGGGATGATGTGCGTCGCCGCAACCCCTAGGTGGAACTTCACTGTCCGGTCTGCAGAGGGCGACACCGCAATGCGCGCGTCTAGCTCCTCGTACCCGGGCTTAATCCATGGCTTAGCGTTACGCATCAAGCGCGACTGCTCGTTGTTGGTGTGAAAGGTCGCCACGGTGGGACCCATGCGGGCCCACATTGCAAGCACCGACAGCGACATGGTGCCCGGCTCGTGGATATGAACCACGTCGAACTGACCCTCCTTGAGCCACTTGCGCACCCTTAACGCGGCAGCCATGCCAAACTTCACGCGCGCAACCGAGCCGTTGTACTTCACAGGGATAGACCGGCCGGCCGTCACCACATAGTCGGGCACCACCGTGTGGGGCACGGCCGGGGCAATCACTGAGACCTCGTGGCCCCGCCCCATCAGTGCCTCTGCGAGGTCCATGACGTGCAACTGGACGCCTCCAGGACGGTCCAACGAATAGGGGCACACGATCCCTACCTTCATGACACCCACCCAAACCTCTGCAACATGTGCCAATCTTCGGGGTGCTCAGCGATTTGCTCAGCCATCCACGCCGCCCACACCTGACTCATCGCATCAACCCTGTTCTCTTCCGAGAAGTCTTGCGGGTCCACGACGGGGCCAAAAACTAAGACGCAGCCCCACCGCGAGCTTGCGGCCCGCCGCCGCGAACCGCGCAACCGTTCGTAATGAATAGAGACCGGCACAATCACTGTCTTTGCCGCAATCGCCAACGCCGCGGGACCAGGAGCGACCTTGACGGTCTTGCCCCACATCTGAACTTTGACACCGCTACCTGACAAGTCCCGGTCCGCAAGCAAACACACCAGCACTCGCTGGGATCGCGCCACAGAGATCAGTGTGCGAAACGTCGAACTTCCCTCGTGGCCAAGCACATTGATGCCAATGTTCTCGCGCATTGCCACAAACTGTTCAAAGACCTCGCGCGGCTTCAGCACCTCAGCCACCGCCGTCACCGGAATGATGTTTCGCGTGGCGTAGGCGCCAATGAGGTCCCAGTTCCCCATGTGCGACAGGACCGCAACCATTCCGCGGTCTTCGGCCAACAGATCACGCACCCGGTCATAGCCATCGAGCCGTACACGCGCATCAATCTGCTCCGCCGTCATCCGGCCTAGTTCCAACATTTCTGCGTAGTAGCGTGCCGTGGAGGCCATGCCGCGTCGGCTGAGCCGGCGCAGGTCACGGCCTTGCTTGCCGGTTGCTTGGTGCAGGTTGGCTTCCAGTCGCCGCGCAGGTTTAGCTTTGGCCGCCCAGGCCCACCACGCTATGGCCGATGCGCTGGCGCGGGTAAAACCAATAGGTAACGCAGCAGAGAGGCGCGTCGCGGTCAAGAAGGCATTCATTTGGGGGCTGTGCCACCTATATCAAGGCCATCTACATCAAGACGTGGATCTTCCTGATTGGCCTTGATCACTGCGTACGTGCGCTGGCCCACGGTGAAAGCGGCAGCCGCAGACAACGCGAACAGGGTCCAAGTAAGAATCCACAGCGGCTGTCCGAGCCCTACTAGGCCCGCCGCGGTCAACCCAAATAGCAACCGGTCCCCGCGACCTGCGATACCCATAGAGGCTTTCACCCCGAGGGACTCTGCTTTGGCCCGGGTGTAGGGAACAAAGGAGCCGATGGTGAGGCATAGGAGCGCAGCCAGCGAGGTCAACGGGTGTTCCACACCGTACGCCCACACCAGTGCACCGAACACTGCCGCATCAGCTACCCGGTCCAGGGTCGAGTCGAGGAACGATCCCAATCGCGATGCCTTGCCAGAGAGACGTGCCATGGTGCCGTCGATCACATCGGTCAACACAAAGAACGTCACCACCATGACGCCCCAGAACATCGGTTTCCCAGGCTGAGACATCAATAAGAGGGCGCCGAGGACCACCCCGAGAGTACCCACGATGGTGACTGCGTTGGGGTGAACTCCTAGCCTCAGTAGCAACTTGGCCGGAGCCACCCATACATTCACAAATAGTGGCCGTAACTTGTCAAACATCTGTGGTGCCTTAGACCTCTCCCCAAGCGTCCGTGAGCCGCTGCCAGGTATCACCCAGGAGCTCTGGGACTGCTTTAGTGTGCCCAATGATGGGTAAAAAGTTCGCATCTCCTGTCCAGCGCGGCACCACATGTTGGTGCAGGTGCTCGGCAATGCCTGCCCCACCCACCTGGCCCTGGTTCATGCCAATGTTGAATCCTTTGGTGCCGCTCACATGGCTTAGCACCCGCATAGCCTGCTGGGTGAGCACACCCATCTCGTCGCGTTCGGCGTCGGTTGCCTCGGTATACCAGCCAACGTGGCGGTAGGGACAGATCATCAGGTGACCGGGGTTGTACGGATATAGGTTGAGCACCACGTAGCACGTCTCGCCGCGGTACACGACGAGCGATTCGCGGTCGCCTTCATTGACCTTGGTACACAGCGGGCACTCATGCGCGCCTTCGTACTCAGGACGGCCCGACGAGTGCGTGACGTAAGCCATCCGGTGCGGCGTCCACAACCGCTCAAAGCCGTCAGGCTTGCCGCCCATCTGGTCTCCGTCAACTACCTCAACCACAACTCACACCTGCGCCTTGGTCTTCACTGCCTCGATAATCCTGGCCACCGCATCGGCTACCGGAACACCGTTGTCTTGACTGCCATCCCGGAAACGGAACGACACAGCGCCCGCCTCGGCGTCGTCGCCACCCGCAATAAGCACGAACGGAACCTTTTCTTTTGAAGCCGTGCGAATCTTTTTGGGGAACCGCTCGTCGGAGTCGTCCAACTCAACCCGAATGCCTGCGGCCTTAAGTTGCGAGACCACGTCGCCCAAGTACTCGTTAAACGCATCGGCCACCGGGATGGCACGCACCTGAACTGGCGCCAGCCATACCGGGAAGGCACCCGCATAGTGCTCGGTCAAAATCGCGAAGAACCGTTCGATCGAGCCAAACAGGGCGCGGTGAATCATCACCGGGCGCTGACGGGAGTTGTCGGCTGCGGTGTACTCGAGGTCAAAGCGCTCAGGCAGGTTGAAGTCGAGCTGGATGGTCGACATCTGCCACGAGCGGCCAATAGCGTCGCGGGTCTGCACGGAAATTTTGGGACCGTAAAATGCAGCGCCGCCCGGGTCGGGCACTAGCTCTAAACCAGAAGCCTCCCCCACCTCACGCAAGGTCTGCGTGGCCTCGTCCCACGCATCGTCCTCCCCCACGTATTTCTCTGGGTTCTTGGTGGACAGCTCCAGATAAAAGTCCTCAAGCCCGTAGTCCTTGAGCAGGCCGAGCACAAACTCGAGCGTGCGGGTAAGCTCATCCTTCATCTGTTCGCGCGTGCAGTAAATGTGCGCATCGTCCTGAGTGAAGCCGCGGGCGCGCGTGAGGCCGTGGACAACGCCGGACTTCTCGTAGCGATACACGGTGCCGAACTCGAACATGCGCAAAGGCAACTCGCGGTAAGACCGCCCGCGCGCGTCGAAGATGAGGTTGTGCATGGGGCAGTTCATGGGCTTCAAGTAATAGTCCTGGCCCTGCCGCGTGACGTTGCCCTTGGAGTCGCGCTCCTCGTCCAGGTGCATGGGTGGGTACATGCCGTCGGCGTACCAGTC
>CAZHTO010000150.1:0-4472 GCA_964535845.1 uncultured Demequinaceae bacterium
GCGCAAGTCCCATGGAGACGCGCATCCAGAAGTACTGCGGCACCTCAAGCGACTTACCGTGACGGTCCGTGATCATGTAGCGGTTGCGCATGGTGACGGTGCCGATGTACTTCAGCAGGTCGTCACGCTCGTGGTCGACCGTGGCGGCGAGCGCGTCGAGATCAAATAGCGAGGTAAGACGCTCGTCGAGCAATCCCTCTTCAACGGCGTCGCGAATGTACCCGGGAAAGCGAGCCTGGTGAAGTAGCGCCAACTCGAGGTTGGACTCGTAGCCACCGAGCACGCGCTTGTAAATGACCTTGCGCAGCAGGCGCGCGGCAACGGTGTCAAAGTGCGGGTCGTCCTTAACGTTCTGGACAGCCACACCAATCGCGGCCTCGTCGAGCTGCTCGGTGGTAATGCCATCGAACAGCGTGATGGCTAGCTCAGAGGCGATCTGCGTGGTGATCGAGATCTGGTCCGGCAAACCTTCTGCCGCACGCTCGATCGCTTTGTTAATGCGGTCAGCGTTATACGGCTCACGGGTTCCGTCGCGCTTGGTGACGCGGATGCCCGTGCGGGACGGGTTAGCTTCAGCTACCGCATCAGCCACGGCGTCGCCATTGACGTCGGCCTGTGCGGTGTTCTCCGTGATGGTCACGTTTCTCCCCTCGCATGCGAGATATAGAGCGGCTCTATGGCCGGAGTTGGTGATGTTGATTTTGTACTGCTGTAGCCGGTGCGCGGCCCCACTTCGAGGGCTACGTTGCTGGCGCGAAGCGTTCTACGACGATAACCCGAATTACATGGTTGTGCAACTAGATATAGGGGTGTGTTAAGTGGACAAACACCATATCTTGTGGTCCTGTGGATAAGTTGTGTATAGCTTGTGGACAAGCACGGCGTGTCCTCCACAGCCCGAGGGCATGCCTGGGGAACACTTCCGCTTCGCTCTTTGATACCCACAAAAACAGCCTCTCACCGAGGTCTGACATTCATGGATTGCGCGGCCACCGCATAGGTGCCGCACGTGCCTACTTCACCGGCGCATCGGCCGAAATGACGCAGTTAGTGCGCGTCGATAATTCCGTACAGCCGGTCGCCCGCGTCACCAAGGCCCGGAACAATGTACCCGTCTTCGTTGAGCCGCTCGTCCACTTGCGCCACCACCACAGTCACGTGCGCCCGGTCGCCCACATGCTCGCGCACATGATCAATTCCCTCAGGCGCAGCGAGCAGGCACACGCACGTCACATCGGTCGCGCCGCGCTCGAGCGCGTAATCGATGGCCACTACTAAAGAGGCACCAGTCGCGAGCATGGGGTCAATCAAGAACACCTGGCGACCCGTCAGATCGTCGGGCAACCGGTTCGCGTACGTGAGCGCCTCGAACGTCTGCTCATCCCGCTTGATCCCAAGAAATCCCACCTCGGCACTGGGAATCAGGCGGGTCATACCGTCGAGCATGCCTAGCCCTGCGCGCAGAATCGGCACAATCAGCGGCGCCGGGTCCGCAATTTTGGTGCCCGTCGCCGTCGTGAGCGGCGTCTCCACCTGGTGATCCACCACCCGGACATGCCGCGTCGCCTCATACGCCAGCAACGTCACCAACTCGTCCACCAGCAGGCGGAAGGTAGGTGACGACGTGGTTTTGTCGCGCAGAACAGTGACCTTGTGGCGAATAAGCGGGTGATCCGCGACGTGCAGTTGCATGGCTCAACGCTACCTGTTGAAACAGCATGCGGCCGATGCGCGGGCTGGGTGAGCAACGCCATGTCACCTGCCGTGTCACGCGGCGCGCGGGCGGGCGCGGGTAACCTGGCCAAATGGCCAGATGGGACGACGCGATGGGCGAGGCACTTGCGTTGGCGGAGCGCGCCCAAGTCGTAGGAGATGTTCCGGTGGGAGCAGTGGTCGTGGCCCCCAACGGCGAGATCGTGGGGCGCGGCTTTAACCAGCGCGAAGTTGCACACGACCCCACAGCGCACGCCGAGGTCCTTGCACTACGCGAAGCCGCAGCCGCGCTACGGACGTGGCGACTCGATGACTGCACCCTTGTGGTCACCCTTGAGCCGTGCCTCATGTGCGCAGGCGCACTACTGGCGGCGCGAATCCCACGCTTAGTTATCGGGGCGTGGGACGACAAAGCTGGCGCCACTGGATCTCAATGGGACGTGGTGCGCGACGGGCGCATCGGCTCAAAAGTCGAGGTCATTTCTGGTGTGAAGGCCCCCGAAAGCGCCGCCCTACTTACACAGTTCTTCCAAGCACGGCGCTGACGTAAATGAGCGAGGTCCCGCGCAAACGCGACATGTGGCGCGGCGGTATGCAGCGCGCGGTGGCGAGTCGGGGCACCATTGTCCCCGCAACCCGGGCCACCGCTACGCTCCCCCTCACACTCTGGATTAGGACGGAGCGTCAACAGCCGGTAATCTTTTCCGCGGTGGCGTGTCCGAGCGGCCGAAGGTGCAGCACTCGAAATGCTGTGTAGGGTAACCCCCTACCGTGGGTTCAAATCCCACCGCCACCGCCACAGTTCGAGAGCCTGGTTCCCTGAAGGGGAGTCGGGCTCTTGGCGTTTTTCGACGCGATCAGGCAGGCTGAGCCCTAAGCCAACGCAGCCTGCCCAACGTGAGATGAGACCAACGTGACGACTATTACCCTGCACCCTGACTTTCGCATCGGCCCTATTGACCGCCGCATCTTCGGATCATTTGTCGAGCACCTTGGCCGCTGTGTTTATACCGGCATCTACGAGCCCGAACACGCGACCGCAGACAACCACGGGTTTCGTCGCGATGTCGCAGACCTGACTCGCGAACTGGGCGTGACCGTGGTGCGCTACCCCGGCGGCAACTTTGTCTCCAACTATGAGTGGGAAGACGGGGTGGGGCCCATTGAGGACCGCAAGCCGTTCCTGGATCTCGCATGGCGCACAGTCGAGCCCAACCTCATTGGCACGGACGAGTTCTTGCAGTACTGCGAACGCGAAGGACTTGAGCCCATGATGGCCGTCAACCTCGGCACGCGCGGGGTCGCAGCAGCCGTCGCCTTGCTCGAATACTGCAACGGTGAAGCGGGCACCAAGTGGGCAGACATGCGCATCGCCAACGGGCGCGAAAAGCCCTACGGCGTCAAGCTCTGGTGCCTGGGCAACGAGATGGACGGCCCCTGGCAGATTGGCCACAAAGACGCGCACGAATACGGCAAACTCGCCGCCCAAACCGGCCATGCGATGAAGCTCGTGGACCCCTCCATTGAGCTCGTGGCGTGCGGCTCATCGTCCATGTATATGGACACCTTTGGCGAGTGGGAGCGCACCGTGTTGTCGTACACCTACGACATCGTCGACCACATCTCCATGCACGCCTACTACGAAGAACTGAACGGCGACCGCGCCTCGTTCTTGGGTTCGGGAACAGCGATGGACCGCTTTATCGACCGGGTCGTCGCAACGGCCGATGCGGTGGGCGCCGAACGCCGTTCCGACAAGCAGATCACGCTTTCGTTTGACGAGTGGAACGTTTGGTACCTCGAGTCACGGTTTGGTGGCATGGGAGAAAACCTGTCGATCCAGCGCGACGCCCCGCGCATTATTGAAGACAAGTACTCGGGCCTCGATGCGGTCGTGGTGGGAGATTTACTTAATACGTTGATCAACCACGCGGACCGGCTGGCTGTGGGCTGCCTCGCTCAGCTCGTGAACGTCATCGCGCCGATTATGACCGAGCCCGGCGGGGACGCGTGGAAGCAAACCACGTTCCACCCCTTCGCGACCGCGGCACGTCTGGCGCAGGGCCAGTCCCTCCAGCTCAAGATCGACACCGAGACCATCTCGACTGAGCGCCACGGGGACGTGCCCGCCGTGACCGCAGCGGCATCTGTCGATCCAGAGACCGGCGCGCTTGCACTGTTCGTCACCAACCGGACCGCCGAAGAGCAGGTCGTGACATTGCGCCACCCGGGCGCGCGTGCACGCATTGACGGTGGCCAGGCTGTGCTTGCCGACCACGAAGGTGCTCGGGAAACTCAGCAGGCCGCCGAGGAGTACGCCATGGTCGCGGCGCTGCCCGTAGAGACTGACGACAACACAGTGACACTCCGGCTCGCGCCCGAGTCATGGACCGCGTTCCACGGCACGCTGGAGGGCTAGCAACTTTCGCAGGTATACGTCTTCCGCGGCCGGCCCTGCACGTCACCCCCGCGCCTCCCCACTGACCCCCGCGCGCTCCGCCATTTCTGCACACGGGTGTGACAGGTGGGGCTCGTGGGGCTGGTGGGCAAGCGCAGGCGCCTCACCCATCACACCAGTCACAGGTGTGTGCAGAACTGGCGTGGTGGGGTGGTGCAACGCGGCGCGGGGGTGGTGCAACGCGGCGCGGGATGGTGCAACGGGCCGCGGGGTGGTGCAACGCGGCGCGCGGCGCGCAGACCAGAACGGGACGGTGCCGCGAGCGCAGCTAGTCGCGTTCAGCTACGGACGAGCCGCGCCT
>CAZHTO010000151.1:0-4451 GCA_964535845.1 uncultured Demequinaceae bacterium
GGCCACTGGAACCGGTAACTCAGCGACGACCGCGTGGCTCGTCGAGCGGGTGCAGCGCCCCACGCGTGTCATGGCGCACAACAAAACTCTTGCCGCGCAGCTCGCGACAGAGTTCCGCGAGCTCATGCCCAACAATGCCGTTGAGTACTTCGTGAGCTACTACGACTACTACCAGCCTGAGGCGTATGTGCCGCAAACGGATACGTACATCGAAAAGGACTCGTCGATTAACGAAGAGGTCGAGCGACTGCGTTACTCGGCCACCAACTCGCTACTGACCAGGCGGGACGTCATGGTGGTGTCGTCGGTCTCGTGCATCTACGGTCTGGGCACGCCCGAAGAGTACATCCAGGGCATGATTTCCATGAGTGTGGGCGACGTCATTGACCGGGACTCGCTACTGCGCGAGTTTGTGCACATGCAGTACTCCCGCAATGACTTAGCCTTCACCCGTGGCACCTTCCGGGTGCGTGGCGACACCGTGGAGATTATCCCGGTATACGAGGAGCTCGCGATCCGGATCGAACTCTTTGGGGACGAGGTGGAGGCGCTCTACACGCTGCACCCGCTCACTGGAGACGTGGTGGAACGCAAAGAGCAGGTTCACGTGTTCCCCGCCTCGCACTACGTCGCGAGTGAAGAGCGCATGAACGCGGCAATCAAGACCATCGAAATCGAACTGGGGGAGCGGCTCGAGGAACTCGACCGGCAGAACAAACTGCTCGAGGCCCAGCGGCTCAAAATGCGCACCACGTTCGACCTGGAGATGATGCGTTCCGTGGGGACGTGCTCGGGGATTGAAAACTACTCGCGTCACATCGAGCAACGCGCCCCAGGCACAGCTCCCCATACGCTGCTTGACTACTTCCCGGACGACTTTTTGCTCGTCATCGACGAGTCACACGTGACAGTGCCGCAAATTGGCGCCATGTACGAGGGTGATACGGCCCGCAAACGTACGCTCGTCGAGCACGGCTTTCGCTTGCCATCCGCGCTCGACAACCGCCCTCTCAAGTGGAGCGAATTCCAGGACCGGATTGGGCAAACTGTGTATTTGTCCGCTACTCCCGGTAAGTACGAACTGGGGCGCTCAAACGGTGTCGTGGAACAGATCATTCGCCCCACAGGCCTGGTGGACCCGCAGGTAGTGGTCAAACCCACCGAGGGCCAGATCGACGACCTACTCGAGCAGGTGCGGGTACGGGTCGAGCGTGACGAGCGGGTGCTCGTGACCACGCTCACTAAGAAGATGGCCGAAGACCTCACTGACTACCTCGCGGACCGCGACGTGCGGGTCGAGTACTTGCACTCCGATGTCGACACGCTGCGGCGCGTCGAGCTGTTACGTGAACTGCGGATGGGTCGCTTTGACGTGTTGGTGGGTATCAACCTGTTGCGTGAAGGCCTGGACCTGCCCGAGGTGTCGCTCGTGTCCATTCTCGACGCAGACAAAGAGGGCTTTTTGCGCTCGGGAACCTCGCTCATTCAGACCATCGGCCGTGCCGCCCGTAACGTCTCTGGCGAGGTTCACATGTACGCCGACACCGTGACGGACTCCATGGAGCGGGCGATAGACGAGACCAACCGGCGCCGCGACATGCAAATAGCCTTCAACAAAGAAAACGGGATCGATCCCACGCCACTGCGCAAGCGCATCGGCGATATTACAGAAATGCTGGCGCGAGAAGAAGCCGACACCGTAGAAACCCTTGACCGTGTGCAACGAGAGCGCAAGGAGCGCGGCACCGGTAAAGGAACACCGCTGGCAGGCAGGCCTGCGGACGAACTGTCCGAACTCATCGAAGAACTGTCCGCGCAGATGCGCGAAGCGGCAGGGGAACTCAAGTTTGAGTTGGCCGGTCGCTTGCGTGACGAGATCGCGGAACTCAAGCGGGAACTGCGCCAAATGCTCGACGCGACTATGTAAGTGGCGCGGCGATGGTTTGACAACCCCCGTCATCAGTTAGGGTAGACCGCTGAAGGGGAGTACTCCCGTCTGTGACCGTGTCGTCATCACGGTGCGTGTGTTCGCACCCGGTGCGGTCAGGCTTTCCATGTATGGGGCCGGAGAAGACCTTCCGTGACTTAGACGCGTCTTCGGAAAGGTTACCCATGTCTGTCCCCACCTGGGTGTGGATTCTTACTATTGCCGGCATCATGTTGATGCTCACCATCGACCTCGTCGGGCACGTGCGCAAACCGCACGCACCCACACTCCGTGAAGCCGCCTGGTGGTCGGCTGCATATGTGGGAGTAGGCCTGGGCTTTGGGCTCGTGGTACTCGCGGGTTGGGGTGGCACGTTTGCCAGCGAATATTACGCTGGCTACCTGACCGAGAAGAGCCTCTCAGTCGACAACCTCTTTGTCTTCTTGCTCATCATGGGCGCGTTCGCAGTGCCGCGCATCTATCAGCAAAAAGTCTTGTTTGTGGGAATTGTGCTCGCACTCATACTGCGCACGGTTTTTATCCTCGTCGGTGCAGCTGCAGTGAATGCCTTCGCCGCGATTTTCTATATCTTTGGTGCGTTCCTGATCTGGACCGCCATTATGCAGCTGAAGACGCCAGATGAGAGCGACAAAGAGCCGCGCATCGTGACCCTCGTGCGCCGTGTGATCCCCACTACGGATGGGTATCACAACGGGAATATGGTGGTGAAGATCGACGGCAAGCGCATGGTGACGCCCATGCTGATGGTGATGATCGCCATTGGCGCGGCGGACATCCTGTTTGCAGTCGACTCGATCCCTGCGATCTTTGGGCTCACCCAAGAGGTGTACCTGATTTTTGCGGCCAACGCGCTGTCACTGCTGGGCCTGCGTCAGCTGTTCTTCCTGATCGATGGGTTGCTCGACCGGCTTGTGTACTTGCACTTTGGGTTGGCGGCCATCTTGGGCTTCATCGGCGTCAAACTCATCATCCACGCGATGCACGAGAACTCGGTGCCGTTCATCAATGGCGGCGAACCCATTCACGTGATCCCCGAGGTCTCGATCGCGGTCTCGCTTATCTTCATCCTTGGCGTCCTGTTCATCACAACCGTGACTAGCCTGTACGCCAGCCGCAGGGGTGAGCGGCTCCACAAGCCAGACCCCCACTCAGTTGAGCACAATCCCGAGACTCACGAGTCGCAAGAGGCCAGCACGCTTGAGACCGACACGCTTGAGGCTAATGCGGTAGAGCCGCCGGCCGCTGAGGGCAGCCGCGACCGCTAGATTTTTCTCTCGCCCGCGCACGGCGTCCTCGTCGTGAGGTTCCGTGAACCCTCACGGCCTGCGCCCGGAGCGGCAGGGGTGCCCTGCGATAGCGTGGTGCGTATGAAAACGACCTGGGGTTCAAGGCCGTGGCGGCGATTGATCGTGATTCCTGTGGGAATCGCCGTTGGGCTGAGCCTGGTCGGGGGTTGTGGAAGTGCTGGAGATGGTGACGGCTCGGGTGACTACAGTGTCGAGTTCCGGCCAGTTCTGCTTGCGGGCCCAGCCACACCTGGGAGTGGGGGAGAGGCAGCCAGCTCTGAGGATACGGACGAGGTTGCCGCGGACTTTGCGGCACTGGACTGCACAGAGCCAGCAGACGCCACCGCACACGTCGATGCAGGGCTCGACCAGCCAGTGGTGGCGTGCGGCACCGAACTTGGCGAGCGATTTGCGCTGGGACCGGTCGAGATCGATGGGTCGATGGTCGAGAGCGTGACTGTCATCCCCGAAGTGCTTCACGACGGAATCGAGACTGACCGTTACGCCATTGCCATCGTGCTGACAGTTGAGGGAAGCGCAGCCTTTGCCGACGTGACACAGCGGCTGCACAGGCTCGATGCGCCGCGCAACCGGCTGGCATTGCTGTCTGGGCAACAGGTCCTCTTCGCCCCCTCGGTGATGGTACCGATCACCGAGGGCGAGATGACTTTTTCCGGTCACTTCACTGAGGACGAGGCGTGGGATATTGCCGTGTCGTTCGGCGCCAATAGAGGTTAGACACCCACGGAGCTAAGGGCCGCTGCTACTCGGGCCAGATCGCAGCCCACCGACGGATGCGGTATTCAGGCACGAGCCCGGCGGTGACGAAGGGATCGCCTTCGATCAATGATTCAACCGCCTCCGCGTTCTCGGCCTCGCACACAAGAAGGGCGCCCGGTGCGCTGTCATCGTCATAGCGCCCGTACACGAGCATGATGCCCTCGTCCGCCAAATTGCCCAGATATGCACGGTGGGCAGCGCGGTGTCGGTCGCGGTCTTCTGCGCGATCATCGTATGCGTACTCAATAGTCCAAGTGGCCATGCCTGACATCCTGCCAGCACTCGGCCGGGTCGAGAACCTGAGGGATAGCCCACACACCCGCAATCGAACATGCGTTCGAACCAAAACCAACGTAGCATTGCCGTGTGAACGATCGACTTCTGGTGCGCGGTGCGCGCGAACACAACCTTAAAGGCGTCGACCTCGACCTTCCCCG
>CAZHTO010000152.1:0-4392 GCA_964535845.1 uncultured Demequinaceae bacterium
GTCGAAACGCCTCGACTATCGCGATCTGCATCTGTTCTCCTCGAGCCCGAGCGATGGGAGAGCACAGCAAGGTTCTGGTGGCGCCGATGAGCAGCCCACGGGCGACAACGGTGTGTGGAACTGAGTCGAAAGCCCAACCCGCGCATCGGCCGTAGTGCTTGTTGTTGTGTAGTTACGTTGCCAGCGCTGCAGAATGCTCGCAGGCCTTCCCAGGGAATGCCGCATGCGCTAGGGTCACCGTCATGACTGATCGAAACGGTTTGAATATGGATGCACTTGATGCGTTCGCCCAGGCACAGGGGCCGCTCGAAGGGCAACGCGCGAACGCTGCAAGCGCGAGCCCATCCGCGATACGGGCCACTGGCCCAACGCCAACGTCGTCGCGCTCCCGAGGCGCATTTGTTGGCCTGGCCTTCTTCCTAGGGGTCCTGGGTATTCAGAACTTCTATGCGGGCTATTTTGGGCGAGCTATCGGTCAGGTTGTGTTGTCCTTGACCGTCTACTTGCTTTCAAGGGCTGAGTTCGGTGTGTTCTCCGCAGTCTTGGCAGTCATTCTCGGGCTGTGGATCTTGTCGGACATGATCTTCGTCGCCAAAGACTCTCGGGGCGCATTCATGCGCCCCTGATTCGTCGCCCAGCCCGCGCATGGGCCGTATTTCACAGGCGTGTTCACGGCTTCCAAATGTCTAGTCGTCGTTTGATGCGAGAGGCGGACACTTAGCTGCGCTCAGGCCTGGTCGCGGCCCTCTACTGGATGTCGAGTGTGCGCAGCGTGGGGAACTCTCCCAATCCCAAGCCGATTGTCCGGCCCTCGAGCAGCGCTCGGCACGTCTGTGTGACGTAACCCGGCAGGTGGAAGGCGACGGGCCCTGGCGCTGATATGGTGCGCGCGGCTGCGAGCATGTCCGTGGCGACAGTCTGGATTATCTCCGTGGCAGATTCTGTGCTCACGCCCCATGAGCGAGCCTCTCGCGCCAAAGCGTCGATGTCGATATCTCGGAGACTTCTGCGTCCGTCAACAAACATCGCGACCGCCTCTCCGGTGGCTCCGTAAAGAACTTGCGGCGTCACGTCGTATAAGGGTGCGAGGCTCACGGAACCGTCCACGCTGTGGAGCAGGCCGTGATTCTTTGCGTGCCCGTCAGTGTCGCCTGCGAGTAGGCGAAAAACTGTGTGAGCGAGCAGCCGTTCCCGGTCGCTGGGGCCGGCATCTGCAATGGTGCGGTCGCGATCCAGTAGGCGTGCAATCGCGCCTAGCGATGCACCCTCGCCCGCCCACTCGAACTTGGCATTACCGCCCCAAGGTAGACCGAGCGCCTGCGCCGCATCCTCCTGGTGAATGCGATCCACTGTCCCGTCAGATAACGGCACGCGGTCGAACCGCTCGACCACCACAGCCCCAATGTCGCCAAAGCGCTCGAACTCGACGGAGTAGTTGATGAGGCCGATATGCCGGGCAAGCGACATAAGCCAGGCCTCCGCGTGCCCGCCGTGCTCCACGCCCGGGTCAAAGGGCTTGACGATGTGCGTGGAAGGGTGTCCGTCCCTAGCTGCATGCCAGCGGCCGTTCGCTCGTGCCAACGCCACCTTGGGTTGCATGCCCGGTATGCCTGAGCCGCCCCCGGCGACGTACGAATGAGGACTTGCGACCTCACGGGCGACTGCTTCTGGTGACAGCGCGGGGCCCAAAGTAGTGATGGGCGGCCCAGGCAGCACCACGCCACCGATGGCGTCGCGTCCCACCTGAGCGAGAAGCCCTACGAGGTTGTCCCGCGAGGTTCCAGGTGTGTCACGGAGCAGGGCGTCAAGGCGGGGGCCTTCGGGGAGCAATCCGCCAAAGAATGCCTCAGATGCCGCCACAGAAGCGGGGGAGGAGTCAAGCGGAAGGGCCGCTGAAAGGATGAGGGAGCCAATGCCGTATGTCTCAAGCGCCCGCTCGTCTGCATGCCACCTGGCGCCCGTTCGAGTCTGGTGCAGAGTGCCCAGTCGCTGTCCGTGCAGGTCGACAGTAATGGTGTCGTCACGCATCTGTGGTCCAGGTGATTGAAATGCCCAGTTTGGCAATGACATCAAAGAGTCGCTCGTCGAGAATCTTGGGCTTGCCGGTTTCCAACTCAGTCAGCCAACGCTGAGACACCCCGAGCCGTTCGGCGAGTGCGCGCTGCGACAGTCCGGCCGTGCGGCGTGCATGCCGCACCGCTCGACCGAGGTCTTGTGGGGTGCGCACCTGACCTCTGGCCATGGCTACTCCTTGGGCGTGTGTGACGACCTTTACGTAGTCAAGGCTATTCGACTACCTATACGTAGTCAAGAGCTTGCGACTACGTATGTGTAGTCACCATTGCGTGTTGGATGGTGTGGATCGTGCATGATGCCCGCCCGTAACGTAGACAGACGGAGAAGGCCGGTGACGGGCACTAGGCTCGCGCCAAGAGACCCTGCCAGCCAACGGAACGGCATGGATGCGGAGGGCTTGCCCGCAGAGGCAGCCACTTTCAGACCCGAGGGAAGACCATGAGCGCACGTGAATCAGATGAACCCCAAGGAGCCGCCATGCCAAGCCCAGGCGAACAGAGGAGTGACCCCAGCGTCTACGACGGGCGCTCGGTTCTCTCCGGCCGTAACGGGAGTTCCTTCATGTGGGTGGAC
This sequence comes from uncultured Demequinaceae bacterium, assembly GCA_964535845.1. Taxonomy (GTDB): domain Bacteria; phylum Actinomycetota; class Actinomycetes; order Actinomycetales; family Demequinaceae; genus Demequina. The sequence continues at coordinate 2,650 of CAZHTO010000152.1, forward strand.
CTCGTGTGGGCCGGTCAGGATAAAGATCAGCCTTACCTCCTGCCCGATGGGCGCGAGTACCGCGACCTGATCGCCGATGGCGAGTTCCGTCAGATCGCAGATCAGGTGTGGCTCAGCGTCACCAACGCAGGCAACACCCAGGACATGTTGTGGACAACGTCCACAGCGTTCCCGGTGGTCTCGGTGAGGATGGCCGATGCGCTGGTGGACATCTGCGGAGAAGGAGCGTTTGAGCGGTATCCGGTGACGGTGCGCCGCAAGCGTCCGCCGGATATCGACGGGTACGTGGTTCTAATCCCCACGGGTTTGGGAGTGGGGCGGGGGGTGCGGGAGTTTCCGCTGGGTCACCGCGCGACGTCGAGCCTCGATGTGGACGCGGGCGTGCTCGAGCAGCTCCGCGCGCGGTCCATCGAGGGCTTTGAAGTGGCTGATGCGCGAGAACTCGCTGAGCTCTTCGCGCATATGGCGAGCAGGAACGAAGAGCCGCGCATTCTGAGCGATCCGGCGCTGTGGTCTGTGTCCCATGCGCCCGAGGTGACCCAACTGCGGCTGACCCTCGACACCTCAGTAAACGCATCCATGATCGAGTTGTCACGAGACGTCCTGCCAGCGGTCGTTGACGGCGCGGACCTGACCGAGGAGCCCGATGGTTCACTCACTTTCACGTCTAACACGCCTTCCGCCTCCGTCACGTTGTCTAACCCGGTCGCCACCGACGCGACCGGGGTCACTGTTGGTGCGTTCTGGTTTGTAGCCGATGGGCGCGTGACCCTTAACGTCGATCACATCCCCGGGAGCCATGCCTACCCGGTGACCGTCGACGTGTCGATGGGGTGAGGTTCCGTTCGGAAGCCCGGGGGCGTGACCACACCCCCGCCACAAGGCCACCGCAGGAACTTGCCCAGCCCGCGCATCGGCCGTATTGCTTGTTACGTAGTTACGTTGCCAGCGCTTCAATGAGCGCGGCATCAGAAGCGTCACGGTCAGCGTCCGCAAAGGTGGATGCGGTGCTCATGATTTCGTCGGCGCCTGTGCGGGCGACCAGATCCTCTAACTGGGCCGCGACCGATTCTGCGTCCCCGTAGATGGTGCCCTCCAGCCACGCCTCAACCCGGGTCTGCTGACGCGCGGTGGGGTTTTGTGCGAGCACGTGCTCGACGGATTCGAGTGGCCCAAACTCGCCGGTCTCACGTGATTTCACCATGCTCCATGCCTCTGGTAGTAGCAGCTCGCGTGCACGCTCACGGGACTCGGCCACCATGATGTCGGCGCTGATGACCAGGTACGCACCCTCGCCGGCACGCTCGCGATATTGGGAGAGCGCCTGCGGGTTGCGCAGCAGCGAACCGCCCACGACCACGGGCAGCCCGGCTTCTCCTGCGAAGTCGAGTCCTTGCTGCATGGCGAGAACAAACACCGGCGGCGGGGGACTGGCGGCTGGGCGCGCGGTGATGGTGGCAGTGCCGGCTAGTGTGCTGCGGAGTTCTGCGAGGTCGTCGGCGAACCTCTCAGCTGCAGGCAGCTCGGTGCGAAGTGCCTTGCGCACACCAGGGGTGAACCCGAGCGTGCGGCCCAGGCCAAGGTCAATGCGCCCTGGATAGAGCCCTTCGAGCATCAGAAACTGTTCAGCGACCACGAACGGCGCATGGTTGGGCAGCATCACGCCGCCGCTGCCAATGCGAATGGTGTCGGTGGCCGCGCCCACAGCCGCCAAGAGCACCGCGGGGCTACCGCTCGCAATGC
>CAZHTO010000153.1:0-4306 GCA_964535845.1 uncultured Demequinaceae bacterium
CATCGTAAAAAGTGCAGTTCACTTGGTAAAGGTCGAGGTTAGAGGCGGCAGCCCCGGTGGCGGCCCGGCTCACTCCCCCGCTCGCGTGATGAATTGACTCGACCAACGCGTCAATCTGGCGCGGGTTCAGCAAGCCAGGGTCTCCTGGGCGCAACTCGCTCGCACCAACGTCCACGATCCCAATGCCATCGTGGGTGTCCAACACCGTGACGCAGTTGAGCGGTCGCACGTCGAACCACCGCGCTAACGGCCCGAGGTCCCGCGCATGCAATGCGTGCAGTACCAGAGGGGGCAAAGCGAAGTCGTACACATAGTCAACCGTCGTCGCGATCTCGACCTGCTGCAAATAGTGCCCATGGATTTCAAGAAGCACCTGAGCACCTCGCGCATGGGCCCGCTCAACGATCTGCTGGGTGTAGCGCTCGGTAGCCGGCGTCATAAAGCAATTGGTGCCGCGTTCCTTACCTGTATAGCCCACCGCATCGAGCCGGAGCATGGTCACCCCGGCATCGGTCAATGCGTCTAGCACACTGTCGAGGTAGTCCCACGCTTGCTCACTGCGCAAGTCAATGTCCACCTGGTCGGGCGTGAAAGTGGTCCACACCAAACGGCGCTCATCACCCAGTGTCATCGTGGTAAACGGCATACCCGGCCGTGGGCGATAGATCCTGGCAAGCTCTGCCTCGCTCGCGCCATCAGGGAACACCGAAGAGAGCGTCAAAAACATAGGCGCGTATGGCGACTTGTCGCCTTGCTCCACCACGTCACGGAACATCGCAGAATCCGCTGACACGTGGTTCACAATGACATCGCCCATGACGGTGTGGCTGTCACTCAACTGCCGCACGTCTTCCCACGAACCCAACCTCGGATCAACGCGAGTGTGATCGGTGGGGTCAAAACCCGCATCGACCCCATCGAATGGCACGTAAAACGGCAACAGGTGAACGCCGTCAAAGGCGCCCACAAGCGGCCCAAGGAGCGTGTCGCGAAGGCCGCTAATGTCGCCGGCTAAGCGATCGATGTACGTAATGAGCTGCGGGCCGTGGTGGGGGGTGGTGGTCATGAGGGCTCCTGATGAGTCGCGGGGTGGCGGCTGAGCAACCGGCGCAACCATGCGGTGCGCGCGTCGCGGGCGGCTTGGGACATGAGCGCCCAGGGTGCGAGCGCATCGAAAGCGTGGGCGCCGCCTGGCCAGACGTGTAACTCGGCGTCACCACCGGCTTGCCACACGCGGGAGGCGAAGGTGACGCATTCGTCGCGGAAGGTCTCTGCTGAACCGACGTCCATAAAGATCGGGGGCAGGCCCGACAGGTCGTCAGCCAATGCGGCAGAGGCATACGGGCTGGGCTCTGCGTCCCCGATGTACGCCGCCCATGCGGTGGCGTTCGCGGTCGCGTCCCACGAGCCTGCTCCCAGCATTTGAGTGGCCGAGGGCGAGTTCGAGCGGTAGTCGAGCATGGGACACAGCAACAACAGGCCGCCGAGCTTGGGCCGCGACAAGTCCCGGTGGCGCAGTGCCACGGCTGCCGCGAGGCCTCCGCCGGCACTGATCCCGGACAGGATTGCGCGGTGTGGGTCAATCGCGGCCGGCGCATGGCCTCCCTGGACCCAGTCAAGGACCGCAAGCGCATCATCGCTCGCTGCGGGATATGGGTGTTCGGGCGCGAGCCGGTATTCGGCCGATGCGATGGCACAGCCAGTTTCGAAGGCCACCTTGGCGACAAGGTCCAGATCCGACTCGGCGGTGCCCGCAATCATGCCGCCGCCGTGCAAGAAGACCAGGACGGGCATGGGCTCGCGCACGTGAGCAGGGATGAGCACGATGACAGGCACGTCGGGGTTGCTGCCCTGACCCGGAGCGACGAGGTCGTGGCGCTCAAAGCCGCCGTGGGTGGGTGCCGCCACCGGTGCCACATCGGCGCCCAAGCTCCGCACTCGCGGAATGTCTTCCCGGGTCATGGAAGTGACAATGATTTCGCGATGCTGATGGAGGGCCCGTTCGATGTCAGGGTCGAACGGGGGCCTCGCAGGGACGTGCGTCATCCCTTCACCGCGCCTTGCAACAGGGCGGCCACAAACTGGCGCTGGAACACAATGAACACGATCAGGACCGGGGTCAAAATTAGCAACGAACCCGCGCTCAGCAACGGAATGTCGGTTCCCCACTGGCCTTGGAAGGCTCCGAGCGCGCCCGCCATGGTGCGTTTAGTCGGGTCGTCTACCAGCACAATCGCGAGCAAGAACTGGTTCCAGGTCCACAGGAACAACAAGATCGCGAGTGAGGCAATGGCGGGGCGTGACAGCGGCACGTGTACGCGCCAGAACAACTGCCACGTGTTCGCACCGTCCATTTTTGCTGCCTCGGTGAGGTCGTGCGGCATGTTCACAAAGTGCGCGCGCATCCACACGACGGCGAAGGGCATAAAGAGCCCAATGAGCGGGAGAATGATGGCCCACTGGCTGTTGAGTAGTCCGTAGTCACGCATCTGGTAGTACAGCGGCACAATGATGCCCTCGAAGGGCAACGTGAGCCCCAACAAGAAGACCACCAAGATAGTGCGAGCGAAGGGGATCTTCATGTGGCCAAGAGCGAACCCGGCAAGCGTCGCGATCAACAGGGCTATCGGCACCACTCCCAGTTCGATCAGCACGCTGGACTTCAGCATCGCGGCCATATCCGCAGACTGGAAGGCCAGCAAGAAGTTGCCCCAGTGGTACTCGTCGGGCAGGGTCAGCCCGGACGGGTAACTACCCGGGGCGTGGAGCGCCGTGACGAACAACGTCACAAACGGAATGATGGTGATCGCCATCACGAAGATCAGGATTCCCCGACCTAGCCATAGTTCAAGCTTTGACGTCGTCATGAGCTCGACTCCGATCGCGTGAGTCGGTTCAAGGGGAGCACCACTGCGAGTACCAGCAGGGTGAGGACTACTGCCATCGCAGATGCCTGGCCTATCTCTCGCGAGAAGAACGCGAGGCGGAATATCTCAAGCCCGGGTACCAGGGTCGAGTTGCCTGGCCCGCCCTGTGTAGAGATGTAAATGATGTCGAAGCTGCGCAGTGCGCTGATGACGGTGATGATGATGGCCACGCCCAGCTCTTGGCGCACGGAGGGGAGCGTGATCGAGAAGAACTCACGGATGGCCCCTGCACCGTCAAGACGTGCGGCTTCGTAGAGCGCGGGGTCGATCTTGGTCATGCCCGCGAGCATCAAAAGCATGCACAGGCCCACGTTGACCCACGCTCCAATGATTCCCACTGCTGGCAAGGCGGTGTTGAAGTCGCCCAGCCACGCACGAGTGACGCTTTCAAGTCCCACGAGCGACAACAGTTGGTTCGCCAAGCCGTTCGAGGCCATCAGCCACGTCCACATGATGCCTGCGGCAACCAACGGAATGACCTGGGGCAAGAACAGGACCGTGCGCGAAATGCCTGCCAGTTTGCTCTGGCCAAGCTTGCGAATAATCGCGGCCGCGACCAGGCCAAAGAACACGGGGATTATTGAGAAGAACAGGATCAACTGGAACGCGTTGATGATGGGGCCAAGACGCTCGGGGTCGGTCAGCAACCGCACATAGTTGTCCACCCCCACCCACTCAGCCAAGCCAATGCCGTCCCACTTATAGAACGAGTACTGCACTGTTGTTCCCAAAGGGCCCAGCACGAACACGCCGTAGAAGAGCATGGCTGGAACTACCAAGAGCAAGCCAGGAATGCCCGCCCGCAGGCGCCGTGCTTTGTCAGCACGGCGCCTGCGGGTTTGATCAGCCGACAGCCCCGGCGCGGCCGGACGGGCTGCCACCGCGCCCGCGGCGCGCCAGGGCTTAGTCATGGGGAGATCACTCGCCAATCTGTTGGAGGTAGTCCGCCTGAACCGACTCCAGCATTCCTGCTGCAGTCTGCTCACCTGCGACAAGCTTTTGCAGGTTAGGCGTCCAGCTGTCTGCGTAAATGGCTCCGGTCGCGTTAGCGATGAAGTCCATGGCGCCGTTGTTCTCACCCACGAGTGCACCCGCGGCAAGGGTCTGGGCCGTAACCGAGGACTCGTCGAGCTCAGGCATGAATGCGTCTGCCGGGCCCATGGGGTGCGAGCCGCCGATTTCGACGGCGATGGTGCGTGCAGTCTCGTCGGTCGCGATCCAGTTAAGGAAGAATGCCGCACAGTCTGGGTTTGCCGCGTTGGCAGAGATGCCGTAGGTCAGCGGTGCTGACATGGCGCCAAGCTGGCCACCCTCTTCGAGCGGAGGCATGAGGAAGAAGCCTGCCTCGCCTGGCATCTGAGCGTCGAGGTTGCCCGACT
>CAZHTO010000154.1:0-4258 GCA_964535845.1 uncultured Demequinaceae bacterium
AACGCACAAGCTGCGCGCTGTCAGGATTGACGAACCCAGCGCGAGCCACGTCTTCGGTGAACGACCCGCCGCTGATGAACCCGGTGATGGGGTCGCCCTCGGCGTTCGTAGATACGACCCTTCCTTGGAAGGTTCCGCCCTCGACAGCGACCGAAGCGACGTCAGAGAAGATCTCGTTGCCCTGTGGGTTTCCGATGGCCAGAGCGGCACCGCCGGTAAATGTTCCGCCGTTGATAGTGACCGAAATCTCTTGCTTAGTGGTGTGCTGCATCACCGCAATAGCCGCGTTCTTTGACGATGCCCCGCTGGGGTTGGCGTCAGAGTCGTGTTCTCCTATACCGCCTGTCACATCCGTTTCCGTCACAGTGAGATAGCCGGCGCGAATCTCAATGCCTGGGGCTTCACCCGTGGCCTCGACCGTAGAGTTCGAGATAGTCGTACGAGCGCTTCCCGCAAGGTACATCCCCGCTGAGTTGCCGAACAGATGAGTGCCGTGAATGTTGAAAACGGGCGGGAACTTACTTTCCCCTGGCCCGTCGCCTTCTTCGATGTTCCCGTGAACGTACAACGCTTGGTCGTGACCACGAATTATCGCATCATCAATGTTGGCAACCATGCCGTTGTTATAGGCCACGCTTCCCGACACCGTGTTGGTCATGTGGATACCGATGCGCGCGTCGATTTCGACTCCGGGGCCGATGTTGACCACGGTGTAATTTTCCACCGCGTCATCCGTCCCGAGAAGTCGGAGTGCGATGTCATTAGACATAACGTCCGCTTGGATCAAACCTGGTCCAGTAATGGTCAGGTTAACGTTCTTCGCCACGAGTGTGCGAAGACCCTTCACCGTCATTTTCTTGCTGTTGAGGTCGAGCGTCAACTCGTGGCCAGCATTCTCAATAAGAACTTCTTCGTCGACTAGGAGATCGTTAGCCAGTTCAATCACCGTGCCGTCACTGGCATTCGCGATCGCAGCCTTGAAACTCGCAAGATCGGTGACAGAGACAACGCTTGCTCCTGGCACCTCTTCTACCCCTACAGCAGCGCTGGGAACGAGCCCCACCGCCACTAGTCAGAGGACCGCGCCTAAAGCGGCGGCCCTCCATGTCTTTGCAGTTTTCATGTTTACCCATCATTTCCCTCAGACCGGATTCTGATGGCGTAAAACCCCAGGTACTCCGATCATTTGATACCTGGAGATCCAACAGTTGGCACGATAGTAGCGCCGTCTGACATTCGGGCATAGGGAGTGTGACTATATGCCTCCCAGCACCTTGGGGCCACTGCGCTCTATCTCTGGGATACCTGGGGTTATAGTTCGATTTCACTTGGCTCTGTGGTGAACATCACTCATCGACTGGCAGTAAGAAACAAAGAAGCGGGACCCGGGCGAACCCGGATCCCGCTTCTTCTAAAAAACTATGCGATTACTTGTCGCCTGCTGCCTCTTCAACAGCGGCAGCAACTGCGGCCTCGTCGAAGTCATCAGCCGACTTGTTCTCGTCCTCAAGCGAACCAATCACTTCGGACAGGTCTACGGCGTTGCCCGCCGTGTCCTTAACCGTGGCGCGGCGCAGTGCGAACGCGGTGGCCTTGGAACGCGCAACCTCAGACACGATTGCCGGAATCTGACCTCCCTGTTCAACCTGCTGAATGAACGTGTTCGGGTCCATGTTGTACTGACGAGAAGCGTTCAGCAAGTAGTCGAGTAGTTCGTTCTGCTCGACCTCAATAGCCAGGTCTTCAGCGAGTTGGTCGAGGAGAATCTGCGCACGCAGAGCGTTCTGAGCCTCTTCAGCCACCTCAGCGCGGTGGACGTCGTCTTCCAAGCGACCTTCGTTTTCTAGGTGCGAGTGCACTTCGCTTTCGATGACCTTCTTGGGCAGTTCAAAGTCGGTGGCCTCAGTGAGCGCATCGATGAGCTTTTCGCGAGCCTGGACTGCCTGGTTGTTGGCCTTGATACGTGCGGCCTGGGCACGCAGGTCTTCAGTGAGCTCGTCAACAGTGTCGAACTCAGACGCGAGCTGCGCAAAGTCGTCGTCTACCTCGGGGAGCTCGCGCTCCTTCACTGCAGTCACCTTGACTGTGATCTGAGCGGTTTCGCCCGCGTGGTCACCGGCAGCGAGCGGAGCCTCGAACGTGGTCTCTTCGTCTACCGACAGACCTTCGAGCGCATCGTCCAAGCCTTCGAGCATGTTGCCCGATCCCAGCTGATACGAGGTGCCTTGCACGTTATCCACGTCTGCACCGTCAAGCTTGGCCGCCAAGTCGATGGTGACGTAGTCGCCCTGTGCTGCAGGTCGGTCAACCGAGTTAAGCGTGCCAAAACGCTCACGCAACTGGTCAAGGCGCTCCTGGACGTCCTCATCAGTGACATCAACCGGGTCAACCTCAATCGTGAGGTCGGAAGCGGCAGGTAGTTCTACCTCTGGACGGATCTCGACGACCGCAGTGAATTCAAGGCCGTTGTCGCCTTCTTCAGCGCCAGGAATCTTGGTGATCTCAACCTCAGGCTGACCAAACGGCCGGATACCCTGCTCGTCAACAGCAGCCGCGTACCAGCCAGGCATGCCGTCATTGACTGCGTGCTCAATGACCGCACCCTTGCCTACACGCTGCTCAAGAATCTTGGGCGGAACCTTGCCTTTACGGAAGCCAGGAATCTGGACCTGCTCGCCGATGTGCTCATAGGCATGGTCCATCGCGGGTTTGAGGTCTTCCTCAGTGAGGTTGACCGTCAGTTTCACGGTCGTGGCGTCGATAGTCTCGAGGGCGCTGGTCACGGATGTACTCCTGGTGAAATGGGGTGCTGGCCGGGCCCGTTACGGCAAGGCCGCATGCGGGCAACCCCACGAGTCTAGTGTGCGGCGTGCCTTGCGCCCAATCGAGTTCGCTACCAGCGTGCACAGGGCCGATGCGCCTGGCGCACTTTAGCGCGACGCCTCGCCTTACTGTCCCAACAGTAACTAACAAAACCCCAGGTGAACCTGACTTTAGTCCTGTACTTCGCCCGCGCATCGGCCTCAAAATGGAGGTATCAACCCATTCCAGAAAGGAAGACCCCCATGTCGAAAAGGTTTGAAGGCAAGATCGCCGTCGTGACCGGAGGCGGCTCAGGCCTCGGCGAGTCCATTGCGAAGAAGATGGCCAGCGAAGGCGCCACAGTTGTCGTTGCTGACGTGTCCGGTAAGCAAGACGAGGTAGCAGCCGCACTCGGCAACGACTCTGTGGGCTACGAACTCGACGTCGCCGACGAGGCCGCAGTGGACACGTTCGAACAGTGGCTACGCGACAAGTACGGCCGCGTTGACGCACTGTTCAACAACGCGGGCATCAATGGTGTCGCCGAACTCAGTGGCGACTACCCCATGGAGTCGTTCGACAAGGTGATGGCAGTCAACGTGCGCGGCGCCTACATGCTGCAACGTTTAGCACTACGCCTCATGGTCGACAACGGCGGCGCCATTGTGAACACCGCCTCCATTGGTGGCCTGTTCGCCACACCCACCGCCTCGGCATACATCACGTCTAAGGGAGCGGTCGTCATGATGACCAAGACCGCAGCCCTTGAATATGCCCAAAAGGGCATTCGCGTCAACGCAGTAGCACCAGGCATTATCCGCACCCCATGGCTCGACGGACTGGACGAGGACCTCATTGACACTCTCGCCCAGCAGGTACCACAGGGCCGGGTCGGAACCTCCGAAGAGGCTGCAAACGTTGCCGTCTTCCTTGCGAGCGACGAAGCCAGCCACGTGACCGGTCAGGTCATGCTGGTGGACGGCGGCCGCTCGGCAGGTTAAGTCCGCGTAGCAGGCGCCCTGATCACAGCCGGTCGGGGCGCTTTGCTATGCCCACCCAAAGCCTGTTATCGCGGGGTAGCGATCTCTTCCAGCTTGGCCCTATTCACAACCGTGACTCCTCGGCGACCGGACAGCGCAATGACGCCCTCAGCCGCGAGCGCCGCGAGGCGCCTGCTGAGCGTCTCGGGAGTAGTCCCCAAGTAAGCGGCGACCTCGTGTTTGGCCAGGGGTAGCTCCACGTCCCGCGTCCCACCGCGTGCGCTACTGAGCAGATCAAGCAAGTAGGCGGCCACCCGTGCACGCACATCACTCGAGGTGACGGCGGCGAGCAGTCGCTCGGTTGAGAACAGGCGGTCAGACAGAGTGAGAAGCATGCGCTCGCTGATGTCCGGATACTCACGCAACAAGTTCTTGAGATCAGCGTGGTCGAACACGCACATCTGGCTGTCTTCGAG
>CAZHTO010000155.1:0-4012 GCA_964535845.1 uncultured Demequinaceae bacterium
TGACCGTGGTAGCCACGTACTCGGGGTGGATGTCCTTCTTCATGATCTCCCTTTAGGTTGCCTCCGGGTCCTTACGCGTACTTCGCGCTTGGTGAACCGGACGGCCAGCGTTCTATTGTGCCATGCGCGTCAAGGGGCTGTTGAACGCAAGCGGTGCCCCGCGCATCGGCTTAATGCAGTGGATGACGCCAGGTGATGACGTCATCCACGTGCACAAACCTACTTAGACTTCGAGAACCCGTCGTCCGAGCCCGGGGTGGTCTTCGCGACCTGCATGAGGAACTCGGCGTTGGTCTTGTTCTCCTTGAGCTTGCCGAGCAGCAGTTCGGTAGCAGCCAGCGGCTCAAGCGCAGACAGCACGCGGCGAAGCTGCCACATGACCTTGAGTTCTTCGTTGGAAACCAGAATCTCTTCGCGGCGAGTACCTGACGAGTTGACGTCCACAGCGGGGAAAATACGGCGGTCCGCGAGCTGACGCGACAAGCGCAGTTCCATGTTGCCCGTGCCCTTGAACTCCTCGAAGATCACTTCATCCATCTTGGATCCGGTGTCCACGAGCGCTGTCGCCAAAATGGTCAATGAGCCACCGTGCTCAATATTGCGCGCAGCACCAAAGAACTTCTTGGGTGGGTACAGCGCAGCGCTATCCACACCACCAGACAAGATACGGCCCGATGCGGGGGCGGCAAGGTTATACGCACGGCCTAGTCGCGTGATGCCGTCTAGTAGCACCACGACGTCTTGACCAAGCTCAACGAGGCGCTTGGCACGCTCGATTGCGAGCTCGGCAACCTGAGTGTGGTCGCCAGCGGGACGGTCGAAGGTCGAAGCGATGACTTCGCCCTTGACGGAGCGCTGGAAGTCGGTGACCTCTTCAGGACGCTCGTCCACGAGGACAACCATCAAGTGCACCTCGGGGTTGTTTGCACTAATCGCATTCGCGATGGACTGCATCACCAGGGTTTTACCTGCCTTGGGAGGCGAGACGATCAAGCCACGCTGTCCCTTACCAATGGGAGCAACGATGTCGATGACCCGGTTGGTGAGGTTACGCGTGTCCGTTTCGAGGTGCAGGCGCTCTTGCGGGTAAAGCGGCGTAAGGTCGCCAAATTCTTTGCGGCCCTTGGCCTCTTCTGGGCTCATGCCATTAACGGTCTCTACCGTGGCAAGTGCATTGAACTTCTGGCGCTGACCGCGTTCACCTGCGCGGGGCGGGCGCACGGTGCCCGTGATCGCATCGCCCTTACGCAAGTTGTACTTGCGGATCTGGTTCATCGACACATAGACATCCGACTTCCCCGAAAGGTAGCCAGTAGTACGGATAAAGGCGTAACTATCGAGAACATCGACGATGCCACCAACCGGAGTCAGTTCCTCGTCGGCCTGGACCTCATCTTCATCCTGGCGGCCCTGGTTGTCGTGACCACCACGCTCATCGCGGTTGCGGCCACGGCCCCGCCCGCGCCCGCGGCGACGACGTCCACTGCGCTCTTCATCATCATCGTTCGACGACTGGTGGCGATTGTCGCGGTTCGAGTTGTCACGGTTCGAGTTGTCACGGTTGGAGTTGTCACGGTTGTTGCCGTTACCCTTGCCGCCGTTGTTGCCCTTGCCGCCGTCGTTCTGGCTGCCCTGGTTTTGACCTTGGCCACCGTCGCTCTTAGCGGAGTCAGACGAGGTCTGTTCCTGGCCGGCAGCACTCTGGCCCCCTGCGGCTTGAACAGCCTCAGCTGCGCGACGCGCGCGCTCTTCGCGGGCCTGGTCGCTCTCGCCCTTCGCGGAACGGCCATTGCGCTGGCGTCCATTCGATGGGCGCGACGTACCGTTTGTACTGTCTGCACCGCCGTCTGCGCCGTTATCTCCCGACCGCGACTGAGGCGCATTGTCGGTGCTAGCACCTTCACCATTGCTGTCGGTAGCGTCACCTGACTTGTCGGTTGCCGACGAGGTCTTCTTCGGAGCTGACTTCTGACGAGCAGGCGCCCCCTCGGCGGGAGCACTCGAGGCTGAGCCTTCAGCGGAAACGTTAACTGGTGCGGATGGCGCTTCTGACGTAGCGGCGGCCTTAGTTGGCACGACACCGCCGTTCTTGATTGCTTCCACGAGGTCACTCTTTCGCATTTTTTTGACGCCAGAGACTCCAAGCTCGGAGGCAAGAGCCTGCAACTGAGGGAGCTTCATGGCGTTGAGGGCCGTGCCTTTATCGGCGGCCACTGAGGTGTCTGTCACGGATGATCCTTCCCTCGCACGAGCCCGTCTGGCTCCTGATAGCGCGAGTACTCCCAAGCGTCCGAGTGTGCGGATACGCCGTCGTCTGCAAGGTGTGAATGCTTGGGGATTGCCGTCCGCCGGGGCCGGATGCCGTCCGGGGGAAGCAATTAAAGGTTACCACCGCATGGGCTCTCGCCCAAACACCCTTGTCACTCGTGTCGCCCCGGCGCGCTGACAGCCCGCGACGGGCAAGGCTAGGGCCGTCTACGAAAGTTCCGACGGCTCTGTTGCAAAAGTTGCGCACTCAGATCATTAAGAGCGCCTTCTGCTGCCTTAATCAGATAGCATTAGGCCATGATCGACCCCCGCGGACAGGAGACCCTGTCTGGTTCCGCGCAGTCGGAAGTGTTCCAAATCTTACGTGACGGTAAGTGGCGGACCCGATCGGAACTTGCCACTCTTACAGGGCTCGCGCGCTCAACGGTTGCCGCGCGAGTCGATGCTCTTGTGCGCGCGCGCCTTATCAACTCAGTCGCAAACGCTGCTTCGACCGGAGGGCGTCCTTCTCGCCAATTTGCTTTTGACGGCACTCAACACGGCGTGCTGGGAATTGACATTGGTGCGACTCACGCGCACATCGGCTTGACCGACCTCCACGGCACTTTGCTTTTAGACACTGAGGTGATGCTCGCGGTGTCAGAGGGGCCGCAGACGGTCTTGAGTTGGGTAATCGAGCAAGGTCGCGAACTCATCAAAGAACACGGTTCCCCTGACTTTTTGCGGGCTATCGGAGTGGGCCTGCCAGGCCCCGTTGAACACAGCACAGGACGTCCCGTCGACCCGCCCATCATGCCTGGCTGGGACCGGTTTGACGTGCCGGGCATGCTCACCGACGCATTCGGGGTACCCGTACTCGTCGATAACGACGTCAACGTCATGGCAGTAGGCGAGCGCAACGCTGAATGGCCCAACGTCGACGACATGATTTTTGTCAAAGTCTCCACCGGCATTGGTGCAGGAGTCATCGTCGGCGGCGTAGTCCACCGCGGAGCGCAAGGTATCGCTGGCGACATCGGCCACGTCCACGTCGCAGGTGCAGACGATGTGCCGTGCCGCTGTGGCTCAACCGGTTGCCTCGAAGCCGTAGCCGGCGGGCCTGCCGTCGCTGAGAAACTTCGAGCAGCAGGGCTTGATGTCACCACCCCGCAGGACGTGGCCAACGCCGTCATGCAAGGCGATATCGAGGCCGTGCGCGCTGTGCGCGAGGCCGGCCGGATCATCGGCCGGGTGCTCACCACGTGTGTCAGTCTCATCAACCCGGCAGTAATTGTGCTGGGCGGGCCCATCGCCAATGCGGGCGACCACCTTGTGGCAGGGGTGCGCGAAAGCATTTACACGCGGTCCGCTCCCCTAGCAACCGGAAGCTTGCAGATAGTCCGCTCGCGCGGTGTCGACAATTCTGCGGTGTCGGGTGCCTCGTCGATGGCGATTCAACACGCGCTGTCTGCCGAGAGCGTGGAAGCTCTGGTGCGTGACGTCACCGCCGAAGCCAACTAGCGCATCGGCCCTCTTCAATAACTCTTCGCCGCCCAAGGCGAGACCCAAAAATAATGGCCCCCGCACCGAAGTGCGAGGGCCATTACCTTGTGACTACTTGGGGAACTTAGTCCTTGCTGGAGAACGCGGCGTCGAAGGCAGCGTCTGGAGCGTCGAAGGCGAGGCGGCGCACAAACTCGAGCGCCTCCGGAGCACCAACCAAGCGGTCCATACCGGCGTCTTCCCACTCCACCGACAGCGGGCC
>CAZHTO010000156.1:0-3839 GCA_964535845.1 uncultured Demequinaceae bacterium
CAACAAGATCGACCTGCTCGACTACGCACAGGGTCCGTACCAGTCGATTGCCCGTCACGTGCAGTCGCATGCGGAGTCACTGGGGCTCACCAACGTCATCACTGTGCCGGTGAGCGCACTCAAGGGCGACAACGTCGCAGAGCGCTCCACGAATACTCCCTGGTATGACGGCCCTACAGTGCTTGATGTGCTCGAAACCGTGCCCAGCATTGACCAGGGTGCCGACTATTTTGCTGCCGCGCATCGCCGTGGCGTGACGCACCCCACCGCTGAGGACGCGCGTGCTGCCGAGGGTGGCTGGCGCATGTCTGTGCAGTGGGTGCTGCGCCCCCAAGACGCCGCGATCTCACCCGAGTACCGCGAGTACCGCGGCTACGCGGGCCAGGTTGCTGAGGGCACGGTGCGCGTAGGTGACGAGGTTGTGGTCCAGCCTTCTGGGCGACGCACCACGGTCGCAGGGATCGATACTGCTGACGGTCCACTCGACCAGGCGGGCACCGGGCTGTCGATCTCTATTCGTCTTGCTGACGACGTAGACGTTGCTCGTGGAGACTTGCTCTCCAGTGCGACCGATGCGGTAGCTGCAGAACGCTCTTTCCACGCCCACGTGGCGTGGCTCACTGACCAGCCGTTGCGTGTGCGCGATCGGGTACTCATCCAGCATGGCTCTGCTCAGGTGCAGGCGATGGTGAAGTCGATTGACGGGATCCTAGATATCTCGTTGCCGGGCGGCACGCTCGATGCGTCGATTGCTGACGGTCACGAACTGTTGCTCAACGACATCGGAGTAGTCGAGTTCCAGCTCGCCCAGCCGCTCGCGATCGAAGACTACGGACGCCACCGTCGCACGGGAGCATTCTGCGTGATCGACCCGCAAGACGGCAACACCATCGGTGCAGGCACAGCCCGCGCGACAGTGCCAGGTATTGGTGCTGACGCGCACGTGTCTATCTGATGAGCGCACCCGTCTCGCTCCGCGGAGTCTCCCAAGCCTTCGCGGGCTCGGGCGGCGGGCGTTTAGCGCTCGACGGGATCGACCTTGACGTAGAGCCTGGGCAGTTTGTGTGCATTGTGGGGCCGTCTGGGTGCGGAAAGTCGACCATGCTGGACTTGCTCGCAGGCCACGCAAAGCCCGCGCGCGGCACCGTCACCGTTAACGACGTCGCCGTCCGCGGACCGAGCCCTGACCGGGTGATGGTGTTCCAGGAACACGCATTGTTCCCGTGGTTGTCGGTTGCCAACAATGTGGAGTTTGGGCTCAAGAACGCCGGCATTGCGCCCGCTGAGCGGGCCACAACTGTAGCGAAGTGGCTCGGCAAAGTGGGCCTCACGGACGCCGCTGACCTACATCCCCATCAGCTCTCTGGCGGCATGCGTCAGCGCGCAGCCTTGGCCCGCGCCTTCGCTATGCGCCCCAAGGTGCTGTTGATGGACGAACCGTTCAGTGCTCTGGATGCGCCGTCCCGTGACCGCCTGCACGTCGAACTCCAGGAACTCTGGGAAGAGACGGGTGTGACCATCGTGTTCGTCACCCACAACGTCCGCGAGGCCGTAGCACTTGGTGACCGGGTCATCGTGCTGTCGTCTGGACCAGGGCGGATCATTGGCGACGTCTCTGTGACGCTTCCCCGTCCACGCGTGGTCGAGTCGGAGCGCGTGGTCACTCTCTCTGCCAGGGTGCGCGGGCTGCTTGACGAGGCCGACCAGTTGGGCATCTCCGCACCGCGCGAAGGGGGCGACTCGTATGTCAACATCTAGCGTCTCGACCCGTAACGGAGAGGCCATCTCGGTCCGCACCAACGCACCCTGGTGGCGGCGCACCGTTCCTATCCTTGTCACCGGACTGGGCCTGCTCGTGGTCTGGGCCATCGCATCGGCCGTTGCTAATAGCCTGCCTGGCCCACTTGCTACGGCAGGCGAACTAGGCCGCATGGCTGGCGACGGCCAACTGTGGTCGATCTTTTCGCGCATCACCATCTTCATGACGGTGTGCTTCGCTGTCGCCGCTATTGGCGGTGTCGCGCTCGGGTTGTTTCTCGGGTCGCGCACCTGGTTGGACCGCGGCATGTCACCGTACCTGGCTGCGCTTCAAGGTATGCCGACGTCGATGTGGATTCCCGTCGCCGCCGTCGTGCTGGGAACCACACCCTGGTCGCTTGCGGCGGTTGTGACCATTGGCGCGATGCCCGCGATCATGCTCGGCACCCGGTCGGCGGTCAAGAATGTACCGCCACTCCTGTTGCGTGCCGGACGCACATTCGGGGCAGACCAGCGCACTCTGCTGCGCCACGTGGTGTTGCCCGCCGCTCTGCCCGGCATCACGACCGGACTCGAGCTCGGCTGGTCCATCGCGTTCCGCTGCCTGGTGGCCGGCGAGATTTTTTCTGGCGCGCTGTCCGGAACCGGAATTGGCGAAGTGATTGGCCGCTCGCGCGAGAGCGGCGACCTCACCGAGATGATGGCGACCATCATGATCGTGCTCGCGTTCACGCTGCTCGTGGACCGCTTAGTGTTTGCCCGCGTGCAGCACCGTTTGCGCGTCTCGCGAGGCCTGGTCGACTCGGGCCTTCCCCACTGACGGAGGTTCCGTTAGTGGTGCCAAGCAGTAGCCCACTGGCACCCGTATGACGAGGCCACCCGCGCATCGGCCGTATGTGCGCAGTTGGGGTGACACAATCGCGAGGTGAGCGAATCCTTGAGCCGAACCGGGCTCGCCTACGGCGCTGGCGCGTACCTGATCTGGGGCATGTTCCCCCTACTGATGCACGCGCTTGCGCCCGCCGGCGTGTGGGAAATCACTGCGCACCGCGCCGTGTGGTCCGTCCTGGTGTGCGGAATTATCGTGGCATTCATGGGTGCGTGGGGGCGTGTGCGTGCGGCGCTGACAGACAGGCGCACGCTCGTCAACCTGATCTTCGCCGCCGTATTTATCGCGGCGAACTGGCTCATCTACGTCTACGCCGTCATCTCTGACCACGTGAACTCGGCGGCGCTGGGCTATTACATCAACCCCTTGTTCACTGTCGCGCTCGGGGTGGTGTTTTTGGGCGAGCGACTGCGCCGGGCGCAGATGGCGGCGATCGGCATTGCCGTCGTGGCGGTGTTGGTGATCGGCTTTGGTCTGGGGGAGTTCCCATGGGTCGCCCTCGCACTGGCCACCTCGTTTGGACTGTACGGCCTCATCAAAAAGCGTGTGGGCGGCACCGTTGATGCCATCACCGGTCTGACCGTTGAAACACTGATCATTGCGCCGTTTGCGCTGGCAGGGCTGTGGTGGATTCACGCTGCCGACCTGCACACCTTTGCGCAGCGCGGAAGCGCCGGTGAAGGGCTGGGGCACGACTTGCTCTTGGCGTCCACGGGCGTGGTGACCGCCGGGGCATTGCTGCTTTTTGCTGCTGGAGCACGCCGTTTGCCGCTGTATGTGACCGGCCTGCTGCAATATATAGCGCCCACCGGCATGTTCATTCTGGCGGTGTGGCACTTTGGTGAACCCATGCCTGTGAGCCGGTGGGTGGGGTTCATCTTGGTGTGGGTCGCTCTCGTGGTGCTGACCGTTGACGGGTGGAGGGCCCGCCCGCGCCGGGCCGAGGCGCAGGTCGAGCCTGCCGAGCCCCTCTAGTTCCTCTCGAGCAAGATCCCAGGCCCGCCCCTTCGGTCCATCCGCCGGCCCGCAACACCACTTGTGCACACACCTGTGACTCATGGGGCGCACGGGGCCCATGTGCATTCACATCAGACTCCCCCGCCACACCTGTCACAGGTGTGTGCAGAAATGGCGGGAGGGCTGGCGAGTCGGGGCAGGCTGGTCGGGGCAGCGGGGGGCGGCGGTGGGCCGG
>CAZHTO010000157.1:0-3817 GCA_964535845.1 uncultured Demequinaceae bacterium
GAGTGTCTGCGACCGCTGAGCCAAAGCGGCCAAGACCCACTACCAATACGCCCGATGCGCGGGTTGCGTTGTTAGCCAATGAGGGGCCTTTCTGACGGGTACCGGATAACCCGGCGCTGCTTGTTCAACGCTAGCGCGGCGGCAATGGTGAGGGAGCCGACACGGCCTACGTACATGAGCACTATGAGTGTCACCTTCGCCTGGTCCGGGAGGTCCGCGGTGACGCCGGTACTGAGGCCCGCGGTCGCAAAGGCGGACACGACTTCGTAAAGCGCCTGGTCGAGTGCGAGGTCGGTTTGGGCCATCAGCACAAGGGTGCCCATGATGACGGTGAACAGGGCGATGAGGGTGATCGCGACTGCGCCGCGCAACACCTCGGTGCCAATGCGCTTGCCAAAGGCTTCCATGTCGCGCCGGCCGCGGGCCTCGGCAGCGATCGCGAGCAACAGCACTGCGAGCGTGGTGACCCGGATTCCGCCGGCCGTGGATCCGGAGCCACCGCCAATGAACATCATCACGTCGTCGAGCAGCCAGGTTTCGCTATACGCGTCGCCTGGGTCAAAGGTCGAGAATCCGCCAGAGCTTTGATTCACGGAGTGGAACAGCGCGCCGCCAATGCTTTCGGCTACCGATGCGCCACCGATGGTCTCCGGGTTTGACCATTCGACAATCGCGAACAGGGCCGCCGACACCAGGGTCAGAGCCGTGACCATCACGAGGGTCAGTTTGGTGTGGAGGGACCACATGCGGGGCCGCTGCCATCCGCGTACCAAGTTGAGGTAGATCGGATACCCCAGCCCACCAATGAATACCCCCACGGCGATGGGAAGCAGAACCCACGCATCGGCCGCAAATGGCGCGAGCCCCACGGGGTCGGGGCTAAAGCCTGCGTTGTTGAACGAAGAGACCGCGTAAAAAGCCGAGTAGCCAAACGCTTTCGCAACCGAATAGTCAAGCATCAAAAAACGTGGCAACAGCACTAAGGCAATAATCACTTCGACGGTGAGCGACACTACGACAACGGTGCGCAGGAGCGAACGCAAGTCTCCAAGGCCGCTCGCCCGCGCTTCGCCTACGGCCAACAAGCGTTGCGTCAGGCCAATGCGGCGCGACACGACCAAACCCACAAGGGACGCGAGCGTCATGATCCCTAGCCCGCCCACTTTGATGCCCGCACCAATGATGGCCAGGCCTAATGGCGACCAGTAGGTGCCGGTGTCGACGGTGGTAAGCCCAGTCACGCACACAGCAGACGTGGCAGTGAACAGAGCGTCGATAAACGGCGCTCGTACGCCCGATGCGGTGGCGGCGGGCAGCGACAACAGTCCAGTGAAGATTCCAATAACCGCGGCGAACGTGCCAAGTGCGAGACGCGCAGGCGAACGTACGGCCCAGTGGTCGAGCCACTCGTGCAAGGAGGTATGTACTCGCTGCCAGTTGTTCACGTGCCACCTCCCAAACGCTTAAGCGGGGCCCAGTTGGCCTCAGGTAGGGGTCAAACCACTGCCTGAATGATCATCGGCACAAATCTCATGCTTCACAACTGTCACTTCTGCCCCTACAGTAGTGACAGGTAACCGCCGATAGATGAGCTGGATACCGGACGAGGGAGACAAGACTGAATGGCTGACAACGGCGCCTCGCGTACGACGTTCCTCACGGTTGCTGAGGTCGCCGATATGCTGCGGGTTTCACGTATGACTGTGTACCGCTGGGTGCATGCGGGTGACATGCCTGCCGTACGCTTTGGACGGTCCTTTCGCGTGCCCGCCACAGCTATCGAGGCGTTTATGGAAGACGCGGCGCTGCAGGGTGGGTTTGTGGCCGAGGATGACGACCGGCGCTCAGGCACTGTAGGCTGAGTCCTTGTCTGTCGCGTCCAGCGCGTACTGGACGCTGATGCATCTTTCATCTAATCGAGGTAGGTCCTGTGGGTTCCGTTATTAAGAAGCGCCGCAAGCGCATGTCGAAGAAGAAGCACCGCAAGTTGCTTCGGAAGACTCGCCACCAGCGTCGCAACAAGAAGTAGGCCCCCTGCCGGCTAGCCCGGCTGTGGTTGCATCGCCCGTGTCACCCCTGGTGGCGCGGGCGTTGTTGTCTCCACACCCGGTCGGCCTGGGCTGCTGAGGCCCGGTCGCGCGGTCAAGCAGGTCGCGCGGTCAAGCAGGTCGTCTGTGCACCTAGGTCCTGGGTGTGCGTGAGTTAAAGCGTGCGGGCCGCGTCTTCGTGACCGCTGGGACCGTTCGTGCCAGCGTCATCTTTTTTGCGGCGGCGGGTGACCTGCTGAAAGACTCCCCGCGCTGCCCCACGCATGCCCCGCGCTACCGCCATGCCTGCCCATACGGTGCCGGTGATCGACGATTTCACGATGCCTCGCCGCCCGTTCTTGCGCCGACTACGGAACTCTTCGATACGCCACCCTCGCGAGGTCGCAAGCTTGCGGAGTTTGGTGTCGGGGTTGATGGCGGTGGGGTGGCCCACGGATTCAAGCATGGGGCTGTCGTTCACAGAGTCGCCGTAAGCGAAAGACGCGTCAAGGTCCAGGTTGTTGTCGACGGCAAGTTTGCGCACGGCGACGGCCTTGGCTTCGCGGTGCAGTAGGGCGCCTACAAGCCGTCCGGTGTAGTGGCCGCCTACTTGCTCGGCGACAGTGCCGAGCGCGCCAGTTGCGCCCAAGCGGGCCGCAATCACGCGACCTATTTCTACTGGTGATGCGGTCACGAGCCAGACTTGGTGACCTTGCTCAAGGTGCCCGTCGATGATGGCTTTTGTGCCGGGGAAGATTCTGAGTGCGAGTACCTCGTCGTAGACCTCTTCGCCTACTTGAGACATTTCAGCGACAGACCAGCCTTTGATGACGCTCAGTGCGTCTTCACGCACTTGATCCATTTGCTCGAGCGTTTCGCCAAAGAGGTTGTACTTGGCTTGCTCCCAGCCAAAGCGGAAGATGTCGCGGTAACTGAAGTAGCCACGCTTCTGAAGTCCGCGGGCAATGTGGTACGCAGAAGCTCCGCGGATGATCGTATTGTCCACATCAAAGAACGCCGCGACTGCGGCGTTGTCATGGGGCCCGGGGGAGCGCTTCACCCCGCTACCCTACCGACCCCAGCCTGTGAACTGATCCCGCACGCCCGTATCCTGGGATCATGTCGGCTCGTGTTTCACTGCTCACCCGCAAGGGATGTCATCTGTGCGCAGACGCTCGCGAGATCGTCGAGCAGGTGTGTGCGGCTGTCGATGCCCCATGGCGTGAAGTCGATATTGATTCGCATGACCGTCTGCGTGAGCGTTACGCCGATGAGGTCCCGGTGGTGATTGTCGACGGCCAGATTGTGGGGTTCTGGCGCATTGACGCCGAACGGCTGCGGTCTGCTCTGGTGTGAGCCTGGGGGACAATAGTCCACATGCCCGTTGTTCATTTGCTCCGCCACGGCCATGTCCATAACCCGGACAAGGTGTTGTACGGCCGCCTGCCTGAATTTCGGTTGTCCGATGCGGGCCAGGCGATGGCCCAGGCAGTCGCCGATTTTCTGGTCACCTCTGACACGGCCGTAGGTCGTGTAGTTGCCTCGCCTTTGCTACGGGCACAGCAGACGGCGGGGCCGATCGCGGCAGCCTTTGACGCCGAGATTGTGACCGATGCGCGGGTGATCGAAGCGGAAAACGCTTACGAGGGTAGGCCGCTTCAGTCGGGGGCAGCTGACTTTATTCACCCCCGTAACTGGTGGCTGCTGCGTAACCCGTGGCGGCCGTCGTGGGGCGAGCCCTATGTGGTTCAGCAGCAGCGCATGTGGAACGCGATCGGTGATGCTGCGGC
>CAZHTO010000158.1:0-1590 GCA_964535845.1 uncultured Demequinaceae bacterium
GACTGGAACGCCATGCGCTCCTTCTCGCGGTCCACGACCAGGCGCAGCGCGGCGGACTGCACACGGCCGGCGCTGAGTCCCTGCTGAACCTTGCGCCACAGCACTGGCGAAACCTCGTAGCCGTACAGGCGGTCGAGCACGCGGCGGGCCTCTTGTGCCTCGACCAGCTCCATATCAATGTCGCGGGGGTTCGCGAGCGCACGCTCAATACCCTCACGCGTGATCTCGTGGAAAGCCAACCGCTTGACCGGAACCTTGGGCTTGAGCACCTCAAGTAGGTGCCACGCGATGGCCTCGCCCTCGCGGTCCTCATCCGTGGCGAGGTAGAGCTCGTCGGCGTTCTTGAGGGCGCGCTTGAGTTCGGCGACCAGCTTCTTCTTTTCGGGGCTCACCACATAGAAAGGCTCGAAGCCGTTCTCGACGTCCACTGCGAACTTGCCGAGCGACCCGGACTTCTTGTCGGCAGGCAACTCGCTTGGCTGCGGGAGGTCACGGATATGCCCCACAGAGGACACCACCTCGTAGTCGCCGCCAAGATAGCCGCCAATGGTGCGCGACTTGGTGGGCGACTCAACGATCACGAGCTTGCGGGTCATGTACTCCTGCTTTCAAGGGGTTGCGACGCGGCCAGTGTGACGGCGCGAGACGCTCACAGAATACATACGGTTGAGCCAGTGTCGAACGGGGAAGGGGTACGCCCGTAGGGCGGGGAGG
This sequence comes from uncultured Demequinaceae bacterium, assembly GCA_964535845.1. Lineage (GTDB taxonomy): Bacteria > Actinomycetota > Actinomycetes > Actinomycetales > Demequinaceae > Demequina. The sequence continues at coordinate 715 of CAZHTO010000158.1, forward strand.
TATGTTCGGCCGATGCGCGGGCCGGGTTATTCACCCACTCACCATCGAACTCTGAGACTATGGGCACGTGGATATTGACGCAGTAAGTAGGGCGATGCGCGACGTCGCCGAGGACATCATCCGACCCCGCTTCCGGGCTTTGGCCGACGGTGAAATCAACACCAAGAAGGGGCCGAGTGACTTAGTCACCATCGCGGACATCGAATCCGAAGAGGCACTCACCCCGCTGCTTGCGGGCATTGTTGACATTCCTGTCGTGGGTGAAGAGGCGGCCGAACACAACCCCGCACTCACCGACCTTCTAGGTGCGAGCGAGGCCGCCTGGACCCTCGACCCTGTGGATGGAACGTGGAACTTTGCACACGGCAAGCCTTCATATGCCGTGATGGTCGGCCATGTGGTGGGCGGCGATGCGCATGGCGGGTGGATTCTGATGCCCGAGACCGGCGACATGCTGCACGGCGCGGCCGACAGCCCCGTCACTGTCGTGAGCTCCTCGCCCGATGAGCCCGTGCGCGAGATCGCGTCGGTGGCTAATGAGCCGGCGCGGCCGCTCAACGAGCTACGGGGCATGGGAATCATGGAGTACGCCCCCGCAGACATCGCCGAGGGGCTGGCGCGCCTGAGCGAGGACGTCGCCGAGATCACGCCACCGCGCATGTGCGCCGGGTGGGACTACTGGGACCTCATCGCTGGGGACCTGGACTTCTTGCTGTACTTCCGCGCCTTGCCATGGGACCACGCACCCGGCGCGGCCATTGCACGTGCCGCCGGCTACACAGTTCGCCACCTCGATGGTGCGGAGTATCGTCCCGCTGATCCGGGCCGGCCGTTCCTGGTGGCGCGCCAAGGCGAGTGGGATGCGCTCGCCGAAGT
>CAZHTO010000158.1:1690-3805 GCA_964535845.1 uncultured Demequinaceae bacterium
CGCGCACGCGACCATCACCCCACGACCGCCACTAGAGCAACAACGCGTTAGCCCTCGGCGTCAACGAGCAAGAATCCGTCCCGCACCAACTCCCTGACGGCGGGTGCGAGACCCCCGAGCATCTGCCCCGGCGCAATATCAAGCAGTGCCGCGAGCGCATGGCCTATCTGTCCCACGGTGAGCTCCCCGTCGCACGCCCCCACAAAGCCCGCGAGCGCCGTGTCCGCCCGCACCGACCGCCCAAACCCGCCACCTTGGCGCACCAGAATGTGCTCCGGGTCAGCCAAGAGCGGCCGCCCGTACGTTTCTCGAGTGACGTCGGGCGCAACCGTCAGTGCGGTGCCCAGGAGCGCATCGTCCGTTGTCGATGCCAGCCAGTCGTGCGCGGCGAGCGTCGCCGCAAGAGTCGGCCCCAAAGGAGTCGCCAAAGCACCCTCATGCTCCTCAAGGCGGCGCATGGTCGGCTCGCCACTGATGGGCCGGCGTAGCAGCACCATCCCAAAGCCAATAGCCTCGACCCCCGAGGCATCGAAGGCCTGCAGGTAAGCCTCGTAGGCGCGGGTCCACAGGGCCGGGTCGCGGTCGGCGGTGATGCCGGCGTCGCGCAGCCAGGTCTCGGCGTACTCGGCGGCATCCAACGCATCGCGTTGCACAATCCAGGCGTCGAGCGGCACGGGCGAAGCATCAAGCCACGCCTCGACCCGCCCGCGCCAGTCACCCCGGATCTCCCAGTTGGCCAAGAACTGCGCGACTCCCCCCGGCGCGAGCACCTCGCCCACGCCAGCCATGAGCGCGGCAGCGACCCCATCCCCGACCATGCCCCCATCGCGGTACTCGAACGACGGCGCCCCCGGCGGCGTAATCACAAACGGCGGGTTGGACACCACGAGGTCAAACTGTTCGCCGGCGACGGGCTCAAGCATGGACCCGGCCCGTAGGTCCCAGGGCTCGCCCACGGGGGCGTTGAGTGCCTCGTTGAACCGGGCGAATGCGAGCGCACGTTCCGAAATGTCCGTCGCCACGACCGACTGAGCGTGGAGCGACGCATGCATCGCTTGAATGCCGCAGCCCGTACCAAGGTCCAGTACTCGTTCGTGCGGGTTTCGCATGGTGGCCGATGCGAGGGTCGTCGACGCTCCTCCCACCCCTAGTACGTGGTCCTGGCCCACGGCGGCTGACGTCACCGATTCGCCTTGGTCGGAGGCGAACCACCAATCCACGTCGCCGCCCGGGGTGCTGGCGCTATAGGGGCGTATGTCCACGACGGCACGCAAGTCATCATCGCCGCCCGCACCCGCGGCCACGACAATCCCGGCACGCTCAGCGACCTGCGCCCCGCGCACGCCGAGCACACGCTCGACCGCAACCCGCGGCACGTCGTCGCCCCACATGAACAGCCGGGACAACACCGCAACAGGGTCGTCCCCCACAGCCCGAGCCGCCAACCGCGCTGGCACTACCTGTTCGCGGTCCAGGGCCCGCATGGCCCGGTCTCCCACGACCTCGGCCACCGCATCCACGGTCCAGCCGGCCATAGCCGTGCGCAACAACTGAGCGCCTGCCGCATCAAGTACTGGGGGTGAAGTCACGAAAGCAGACTAATGCTGCGGCTAGTGCGGGACCCAGCCCGCGCATCGGCCGTCAAGACAAAACCGTCCACACTCAACCCCGGCCGCAACGCCTATCGCGCGTCGCCCCCGTCCTGCCGGCCCGTAGCGGGCTCGTCTACGGGATCGACTTCACCCTCGACAGGTGCGCCCTCGAGGCTGCCCTCTTCGATGCCGCCCGTGCGTGCGCGACGCCCCGCCCCCACGACCGCCAGGACCGCAATCGCGGCGGCGATGATCGCGATGCCCCACCGCAGCCAGTGGTTGGCCCCCTCGCCGTAGCTGAGCATCACGACGGCGGGGGCAATCAGTAGCGCTACCAGGTTCATCACCTTGATGAGCGGGTTGATCGCAGGGCCTGCGGTGTCCTTGAAGGGGTCGCCGATGGTGTCGCCGATGACGGTGGCCTCGTGCGCTGGCGAGTATTTTCCGCCGTGCTGGCCGTCCTCGACAATCTTCTTGGCGTTGTCCCACGAGCCGCCCGAGTTCGCCAGGAACACCGCCATCA
>CAZHTO010000159.1:0-3798 GCA_964535845.1 uncultured Demequinaceae bacterium
TGGCCTGGCACACGGAGACGACGAGTTCCGCGACTGGATCAACGACCTCCTCGAAGAGATCTACGAGGATGGCCGCTGGCTCGAGGCCTGGAACAACACGGTAGGCGACGTGTTGCCTGAGCCCACACCACCCGGAGTAGACCGCTACTAAAACCCACCGTTTCACTGTGTGTGGCCCCGGGGAGATCCTGGGGCCACACACGGGGCAACGCACTGAGGAGAGCGCGTGCAGACGTTCATCAACGAGTTTGGCCTCATTTGGGGTGGCTTTCTCGCGACCTTGTCACTCACGGTCGTGTCAGGGCTACTCGCGCTTGCCTTCGGCACGGTCCTCGCCGCATTTAGGGTGTCGCCCATTGGCCCGCTGCGCACCTTTGGGGCGGTCTACGTCGAAGTGGTGCGAAATACCCCTCTGACGTTGATGTTCTTCTTTTGGGTGTTCGTCGCACCCTCGTTTGGGTTCGTGTTCCCCGACTTAGGATTCTGGCCGGCGATTGTCTCGCTCAGCCTTTACACCAGCGCGTTCGTATGTGAGTCGCTACGGTCCGGCGTTAACTCGGTGGGTATCGGCCAAGCTGAAGCCGCACGCTCAGTGGGGATGACCTTCTGGCAGACACTGATGAGCATTGTCTTGCCGCAGGCGTGGCGCTCTGCGATTCCGCCACTGATTTCGGTGCTCATCGCGTTGGCGAAGAATACGTCGATCGCAGCCGGGTTCGCCTTCACTGAGTTGGTGGCGATTTCGCAACGACTCGCGAACCGGCACCCCGCGGATGTGATTGAAGTCGTGATGGGCATCGGTCTGATGTACCTCCTCATCACTATTCCGTTGGGAATCTTGGCGAGCACCGTTGAGCGAAAGGTGGCGTTTGCGCGATGAAGGCCCAAGCATCTGTCCTGTACGACACCCCCGGACCTAAGTCGATCCGCAGGGACCGCATGTTCACCGTGCTCTTCACGGTGCTATTTATCTTCGCCATCGTTTACGGGGCATACGAGTTCTATCAGCGGGGTGTCTTTGACGATCGCTGGGAAGTGCTGTGGGACCCGCCCAAACGCCAGCAGCCGGCAGACGTGTGGCATGCGCTCCTTGTTCGTGGCCTGGGTGCAACGTTGCTCGCCGCCGCCATTGCCACCCCTGCAGCCTTGCTACTGGGAGGGCTGCTGAGCGTGCTGCGCCGTGGCGCGCAAACCCGGCTTGTGACCTGGCCTGCAGTAGTGATCACAGAGATCTTCCGTGGACTTCCCGTGCTACTCATGATGGTGCTTGCGCGGATGGGTTTTGGCTGGTCCGCGCTCGCGTCCGTGGTGTTTGGTCTGGTGGTCTACAACATGGCGGTGGTTGCAGAAATTCTGCGTGCCGGGCTTGCGGCTCTTCCGCGTGGACAGCGTGAGGCAGGGCTCAGCATTGGTCTGTCACAGATGCGCACCACTCTGTTGATCGAGATGCCCCAGGCCGTGCGAATTATGTTGCCTGCCCTTGTCAGCCAAATAGTCGTGTTGCTCAAAGACTCGTCGCTGGGCTTCATCATCGGTTACCCGGAACTGCTCAGACAGATACGCCAGATGCGTGACTATTTTGGCGACCGTTACACGATCCCCGTGTTTATTGTGGGCGCCGCCATCTACATCGGTATCAACATCGTGGTGTCACGTCTGGCTGTTTGGCTGGAAGGTCGCTTGCGGCATACAAAGAAGGCGGCGAAAGCGCCGGATGGGGCAGACCCCATGGACGACGAGGGCGTTGAAGCCATCCGTTTGAGAATTGACCCAGGAATGGGCACAAGCGGTACGTGACGCTTGCAAATAGTAGGTACGCAGGAGCGCTCTTTTCCGGTATGCTTGACCGTTGCCGTAGAACGGCCGCGGATTCCAGTGCTCCGGAGAACCAGCCCGGGTGCGCCGCGCAACAACTAATGTAAGGAGCCGGTCGATGCCTCTCGACGCAGCTACAAAGAAGTCCATCATTGCCGAGTACGGTTTGTCCGAAGGTGACACCGGTTCCCCCGAGGTCCAGGTCGCGCTCATGAGCCAGCGCATCACGGACCTCACCGAGCACTTGAAGGAGCACAAGCACGACCACCACACGCGTCGTGGCTTGCTCCTGCTGGTGGGTCAGCGTCGCAACATGCTGAACTACCTGCAGCGCATCGACATCGCGCGTTACCGTGCGTTGATTGAGCGCCTGGGCTTGCGCCGCTAAAGCGCGCCCGGTGCGCTCGGCCCGGTTGCTCCTTCCCGCAAGGGGAGTAGAGCAGCCGGGCTTTTCGCTTCTCAGGGCAGCACGCCTCTACCCCCACCACCGCACCCCTGTAGGAACGTGAGGACTCAATTCGACGTCGGCACGCATCCTGTAGGAACGTGAGGACTCAATGACGACCTGACCAGCGCATCGGCCGTATGTAGCCTTGCGGCTGATAGCATGGTGCGAGCCCGTCATTTTTGACGGAGCCCACATGAATACACCTCGCAGGCCAGCTGGACGCTGATCCTCGGTGGAGATGGGCAGACTCCCGCCCTCACAGCGGCCACGAGTCTGAGCATGTCGACTGACGATCAGTGAAGCGACTTAAGTCCCTTTGAGTTCGGCCTGGTCTGCTCCAATAGAAATGGAGCGACTTCCACATGGAAGGTCCTGAAATCCAATTCGCCGAAGCCATTATTGACAATGGCTCGTTCGGCACCCGCACCGTCCGCTTCGAAACTGGCCGCCTGGCCAAGCAGGCCGCTGGCTCTGCCGCTGCCTACCTCGACGGCGAGACGATGCTGCTGTCTGCCACCACGGCAGGCAAGTCCCCGCGTGAAGGCTTTGACTTCTTCCCGCTTACCGTTGACGTTGAAGAGCGCACCTACGCTGCGGGAAAGATCCCCGGATCGTTCTTCCGCCGCGAAGGCCGTCCCTCAACTGACGCGATCCTCACGTGCCGCCTGATTGACCGTCCGCTACGTCCGTCCTTCGTGTCGGGTCTGCGTAACGAGGTCCAGGTCGTCATCAGCGTGCTCGCGATCCACCCGGACGACGCGTACGACACCTTGGCTATCAACGCCGCATCGATGTCTACCCAGCTGTCGGGTCTGCCCTTCTCCGGCCCCATCGGCGGTGTGCGTATCGCACTCGTTGACGGCCAGTGGGTGGCGTTCCCCAAGTACTCCGACAAGGAACGCGCGGTGTTCGACATGGTCGTTGCCGGCCGCGTGGTGGGCGACGACGTCGCCATCATGATGGTTGAGGCTGAGGCCACTAACGACTCGTTCAACCTCGTCTCTGAGGGTGCCCAGGCACCCACCGAAGAGGTTGTGGCTGAGGGCCTCGAGGCCGCTAAGCCGTTCATCAAGGCACTGTGTGACGCACAGGCCGAGCTCGCTGCCAAGGCTGCCAAGCCTGCCGTCGAGTTCCCCCGCTTTCTTGACTACCAGGACGACGTGTCCTCGGCAGTCGAGCCGCACGTGGCTGGTGACCTCACCGCTGCGCTGCAGATCGCTGACAAGCAGGAGCGCGAGAACCGTCTCGACGAGATCAAGGCGAACACTCTCGAACACTTCGCGGGCCAGTTCGAAGGTCGCGAGAAGGAGGTCTCGGCTGCGATCCGCTCCGTGACCAAGCAGACCATTCGCCAGCGCATCCTCAAGGACGGCGTTCGTATTGACGGCCGTGGCCTTGCGGACATTCGTCCGTTGTCGGCAGAGGTTGGCCCCATCCCACGCGTGCACGGCTCGGCAATCTTCGAGCGCGGCGAGACCCAGATTATGGGTGTCACCACGCTGAACATGCTCAAGATGGAACAGCAGATTGACTCC
>CAZHTO010000160.1:0-3779 GCA_964535845.1 uncultured Demequinaceae bacterium
TCAGGGGTTCGAATCCCCTCAGCTCCACGATGTGTTGAGACAGCATCACTCTTTTATAAGCATCATGAAGGCCGTCCCGGATGCGGGGCGGCCTTCGATTTTTCACACCGTAGTGAGATGAAAGTTCTGTGAGCGATCAGCTCGAGGTCAGAATTGACGCCATCGTGAGCGGAACCGCGGCCGCGACATCAGGCAGCCAACGCCGCACGAATATCTTCGGCAATCTTCGCTGGCTCGGTCGTGGGGGAGTAGCGCTTGATGACGTGGCCGTCGCGGCCCACCAGGAACTTGGTGAAGTTCCACGTGATCGCTTCACCCACCATGCCCCTGGTGCCGTCCTTCAGCCACGTGAACAGCGGGTGCGCCGTCTTTCCATTGACGTCTACCTTGGCGAACATGGGGAATGTGACCCCGTAATTGGCCTGGCAGAACTCTTGGATTTGTTCTGCGCTGCCGGGTTCCTGGCCAGCGAACTGATTGCAGGGGAACCCTAAGACCGCTAGTCCATTGGGTGCGAACTCTTGGTGGAGCTTTTCCAGTCCCTCGTACTGTGGGGTCAACCCGCATTTGCTCGCTGTGTTGACTACCAGTACCACCTGGCCCGCGTACGTGGACAAGGAAGCCTCTTCGCCAGCCAGCGTAGTTGCAGAGAAATCGCTCAGTGTTGTCATATGTCTATGGTCGCATGCGGCTCATGTGCGCCATGATGAGTGGATGAGGCGAGTCGCGGTCATCGGTGCCACGGGATCAGTGGGGCAAGTGACGGTACCCACCCTGAGGGATGCGGGGCTCGATCCCATCGCAGTGGTGCGCGATCTCGACAAGGCCAGCGCCCTTTTTCCCTCCATCACCGTTGCCCAAGCCGACGTGACAGACGGTCCGGCTCTCGCATCGGCGGTCCAGGGTGTGGATGCTGTGGTGCTGGTGCATGGCAGCGATAACGATCCGGAGCGCGTGGACTATGGCGCCGTGCCAGCGGTTCTTGAAGCGTTGGATGGAGCGCGCGCCCACATCGTGCTGATGACCTCCATGGCGGTCACGCACCACATGGGTTCGTGGCGCGAAATCATGCACTGGAAGGCCCGCGGCGAAAGGCTGTTGCGAGCGAGTGGCTGGCCGGCAACCATAGTGCGGCCCGGCTGGTTTGACCTCGAAGAGCCCGGGTATGGCGCCGTGACTCTTGAGCAGGGTGACACCACTCCGGTGGACAGTAAGCGCGGGGTCGGGAGGCAGCATATCGCCGATGCGATCGTTCAGTCTTTGCTCCACGAACAGGCAGTGGGGTGCACGTTTGAGTTATTTTCGGCGCCGGGGGATAAGCCAGGCGACTGGGAGAACGCGTTCGGAGCGTTAGCGAAAGATCGCCCGGGAGAGCTTGACGCAGCGTTGGATCCGCGTGGCCCCGACCTGGACCAGGAGCCGGCACGGTTGGTGCGCGACCTGGAGCGTTGGCACCTGCGTGTCGTCGAGTAAACTCCCTGGAAAATCGGACAATTCACGCTAAGAGCACTACCGGCTGGTCGCTTGCCGTGGAAAAGGCTATGGTGCTGTGGCAGAGCCTGCGCCGCTGGAGATTCTGGGCGTAGGGGAGGTGGCCTACTGGAGGAACCCCATGTCCCGACGCCGCCCCGGTGTGTCCACCCATCCATCCCTGACTCAAAGTAAGCGCTCGCGAGTATTAGCCGCCGGCGCATCGGCCGTATTGGCTGTTGGCAGTGTCGCTGTGCTCGCCGTGCCCGCGCAGGCCGCGCCTACGTTCGCGATCACGCTGGACTCGGGCACCACAGCGGGTGGCACTGAGGTGATGGTGACGCCGCCCGCGGGGTTGGAGATCGCCGCAGTATCCGCCGGGGACAACTTCGCGCTCGCGCTCAGCACCGACGGCGAGGTTTATGGCTGGGGTTACAACTTCTATTATCAACTGGCGCGAGAGCGTCAAGGGCCGGACTGGAGTGAGCCCACGCCAGTGCCGATCCCCATGCCTGATGGCGTGACCTACACCAGCATCTCTGCAGGCGACGACCACTCGGTGGCCATGGGCTCTGACGGCAATACCTACGCCTGGGGGCACGTCGCCTCTGGCCGACTAGGCGCTGGCAGTCTTCCTGAGCAGCCTTTGGAGCCGGTGCTCGTCTCTACGCCTGACGGCGTGACGTTCACTAGCGTGTCCGCGGGTAACGAGTACTCTTTGGCGCTCGATGCAGATGGTCAGGCATATGCGTGGGGAGGCAACTTCGCCGGGAAGCTAGGTGTTGGCGATTCGGATACCCGGCTGGTGCCCGTTGAGGTGACCATGCCGTCTGGCGTGACGTTCACGAGTGTGGCCACGGGAATCCACCACTCGTTGGCGCTTGGCGATGACGGCAATGCTTACGCGTGGGGTCGCGGGGGTTACGGAGCATTGGGTAATGGCGATGACTGGAACCGATCCGTGCCGACGCCGGTGAACATGCCGACTGACGTGACGTTCATGAGTGTGTATATCGGTGGCGATACTTCGTACGCTCTTGATGAGGACGGTCACGCATGGGCCTGGGGAGCTGCCTCTAGTGGGCAGATAGGTGACGGTGTCGAGCGTACGACCTCTGTGACAGAGCCAATGGCAGTCTCGATGCCTACCGGAGTGACCTTTACGAGCCTGGCCGGAGGCGACTCTCACGTACTAGCGGAAGGCTCGGACGGCAATACCTACAGCTGGGGGTCGGGATATGACGGCATGTTGGGCAACGGTGCAGAAGACCACCAGTTTGAGCCCGTTCAGGTGGCAACGCCCCCTGGTGTCTCGTTTACCCAGTTGGATGGTGGCTCGTGGTTCTCAATGGCGCTTGATACAGACGGCAAAGTTTTCACATGGGGCGATAACTTCAACGGCGAGTTGGGTGATGGCGGAACGCTCGAGAGAGTGTCAGTGCCCACAGCGGTGCGCGGGTTCGACGCCGAGCTCACGCAGGTGACCTTTGGCGGTGAGCCGGGGACTGACCTCGTATATGACGAGGCTGCCGGCGCGTGGTCCTTCACTACCCCGGCGCATGCTGCCGGTGCGGTTGATGTGGTGCTCGAGTGGTCGCTTGTCGGTGAGCCGCAGGTGCCGGTGACCTTGGCTGACGCCTTCACGTACGTTGCTCCGGTGACGGTGCCCGACGCACCCGCCAATGTGGCCGGCGTGGAAGGCGATGGCCAGGTAGAACTGACGTGGGAAGCACCAGAGGATGACGGCGGCAGCCCCATCACGGACTACATCGTTGAGTACTCGGCCGACGGTGGCGCGACGTGGACGGTGTTTGACGACGGCGAGTCAGCCACACCTGGGGCGACGGTGACCGGGTTGACTAACGGCACGGCCTACGTGTTCCGCGTGACTGCAGTCAACGCCGAGGGCGCAGGAGTGATCAGTGAGGGCACGGCTTCGGTGACGCCGGTGGCGGCAGACGCCCCGGACGAGACCGACACACCAGGTGAGACCGACACGCCAGGCGACACCACTACGCCAGGCGACACCACTACGCCAGGCGACACCACTACGCCAGGCGACACCACTACGCCCGATGCGCCAGTCGCCACCCCAGGTGACGACGAGTTGGCAGCAACAGGCTTTGAGTCGAGTGGGCTGCTGTGGATCGGGGCACTGTTGATGGTTGCCGGCCTCGGGGCAGTGGGAGTCGCGCGGCGCACAGCTCTGCGCTAAGGCCGCTGAGCGCCTGAAGGGTCTCCAGCTCCTGAAGACGCTCCGAAGAGGACGTTAGCTGGCCTCGGGGATGGCTGCGATTGCCACCTCGGCA
>CAZHTO010000161.1:0-2142 GCA_964535845.1 uncultured Demequinaceae bacterium
GTCGGAATGGCCACCAACATTCCGCCGCACAACCTGCGCGAGGTCGCCGCGGGTGTGCAGTGGCACCTCGATCACCCAGAAGCTTCAAGGGAAGAGCTCACCGAGGCGCTGATCGAGCGCATCAAGGGACCAGACTTCCCCACCGGCGCCATGATTCTTGGACGTCGCGGCATCGATGAGGCGTATCGGACCGGGCGTGGCTCGATCACCATGCGTGCCGTCGTCAATGTGGAAGAACTGCAGGGCCGCCAGTGCCTCGTGGTCACCGAACTTCCGTACCAGGTCAACCCCGACAACTTGGCGCTCAAGATTGCGGAACTGGTCAAGGACGGCAAGATTGCCGGCATCGCGGATATTCGTGATGAGACCTCTGGTCGCACCGGCCAACGCCTGGTCATTGTGCTCAAGCGCGATGCAGTGGCGAAGGTAGTGCTCAACAACCTTTACAAGCACACCCAGTTGCAAGACACCTTTGGTGCCAACATGGTCGCGCTCGTGGATGGAGTGCCCCGCACGTTGTCCATCGATGCGTTTGTGCGTCACTGGGTCACCCACCAGATCGAGGTTATTCAGCGTCGTACGTCGTATCGCCTTGCTAAAGCGGAGCGCGAAGCCCACATTTTGCGCGGTTACGTCAAGGCGCTTGACCTGTTGGATGAGGTCATTGCGCTGATTCGTCGCTCGCCTACGGTGGACGAGGCACGCGAAGGTTTGATGGAACTCCTCGATGTCGACGAGATTCAAGCCAATGCGATTTTGAACCTCCAGCTGCGCAGGCTTGCTGCGATGGAGCGCCAAAAAATCGAGGCCGAGTACGAGGCCCTCATGGCACTCATCGAAGACCTCAAGGACATCCTCGCTTCTGAGCCCCGTCAGCGGACCATCATCTCGGATGAACTTGCAGAAATTGTGCGCAAGTACGGTGACGAGCGGCGCACCGAGATCAGCCCCTTCGATGGTTCAGTGGACATTGAAGATCTCATTGCAGAAGAAGAGGTTGTGGTCACGATCACGCGCGGGGGCTATGCCAAGCGCACGCGTTCTGACCAGTACCGTGCGCAACGCCGTGGCGGCAAGGGTATTCGTGGCGCAACATTGCGCGCGGACGACATGGTGGATCACTTCTTTGTCACCACCACTCACCACTGGTTGTTGTTCTTCACCAACTTGGGGCGCGTGTACCGGGCTAAGGCTTACGAGCTTCCGGATGGCAGCCGCGATGCTAAGGGTCAGCACGTCGCTAACTTGTTGGCGTTCCAGCCGGGCGAAGAGATCGCGCAGGTGCTCGACCTCAAGTCCTACGAGGACAAGCCTTACCTGGTGCTCGCCACTAAGCGGGGACTGATTAAGAAGACGTCGCTCACGGCTTACGACTCCAACCGCACCGGTGGTCTGATCGCGGTCAATTTGCGAGAGGTCGAGGCCGACGACGGAGAGGTCTACCCCGACGAGCTCGTCTCCGCACGTCTCGTGGGCCCCGAAGATGACCTGATGCTCGTGTCACGCAAGGGCCAGTCGGTGCGCTTCCACGCCACCGATGAAGAACTGCGTCCCATGGGCCGAGCGACCTCGGGCGTGAAGGGCATGCGGTTCCGCGGCGACGACGAGTTGCTGGCCATGGACGTCATCGATGCGTCGGTGACCGATGCGACCGAGCTCGGAGTCTCGGATGCCTCTGACGAAGACGCTGCCAACGCAGCAGCAGAAGCGGCCGAGGCTGCAGGCGAACCCTATTCGTTCGTGGTCACAGAGAACGGCTTTGCCAAGCGCACTGCCGTGTCGGCATGGACGCCTCAGCACCGAGGTGGACTTGGCGTCAAGGTAGCAACGCTGACCGCTGAGCGCGGCGACTTGATTGGCGCATTGTTGGTCGATGCCTCTGACGAGGTGCTGGTCATCATGGAGTCCGGCAAGGTCATGCGCTCGCACGTGGAAGAAGTGCCTGCGAAGGGCAGGAACACCATGGGCGTCACCTTCGCTAAGCCAGCCAAGGGTGACCGGATCATTGCGGTGGCTCGCAACGTTGAGCGCAAGCTCGCGGGCGACGTGGAAGAGGACGGCGCGCCTCCAGAAGCTGCTACGGCCGATGCTGTGACACCTGACACCGCCCAAACCCCACCGACCGCAGCAACGCCAGACGAC
>CAZHTO010000161.1:2242-3704 GCA_964535845.1 uncultured Demequinaceae bacterium
CGGTCAGCGGGCGTGCGCACAAAGAGCATCAGCAATAGCCCCACGAACACCACACTGATCACGCCGAGCGTGCCCCAGATGGTGGCGCCAAGCACGGTAATCGAGACGGACCACATCATGGGCGCAAGGAACGACGAGGCCCGGCCGGTCGTGGCGTAAAGCCCAAAGATCTCGGCCTCTTTACCGGCGGGCGACAGGCGCGCGAGCAGTGAACGCGATGCGGCTTGCGCTGGTCCCACCATTGCGGACAGCAGCAGGCCACAAATCCAGAACACGATGGCGCCCGAGGCGTGCAGGGCCAAGATGACGAACCCCGTCACCACAATCCCGCCAAGTGCCGCCAAAATGACGATGCGCGGCCCAAGTCGATCGTCGAGCCGGCCCGCCACCAGCGTCGAGACGCCTGCCACCAGGTTCGCTGCAATACCGAAGATGATCACCTCTTGATCGGTGAACCCAAATGCGACGGAAGCGATGATCGCACCAAAGGTGAACACGCCGGCGAGGCCATCCCGGTACACGGCAGAGGCAAGCAAAAACCACAGCGTGGATCGCGCGGTGTCCCACAGTTCCCGCAAGTCGTTCCACAAAACCACGTAACCGCGCAACAAGCTCACGCGTGGCCGGGGCGAGGCCTTAGCCTCGGGAACGTAACGGAACAGCGGCCACGCGAATAGCAGTGTCCAGACTGCGCACCCCACGGCAATGAGTCGGTAGGCCATACCGTTCGAGGTGTCCATGCCAAACCACTCGAACGTGTCGAGCAACACCACAAAGACCAGCGCCACGATGCCACCGATGTAACCCAGGCCCCAGCCAAGCCCTGATACCCGGCCCATCGTTGCGGGTGTGGAGACCTGGACGAGCATCGCGTTGTAGTTCACGCCCGCAATCTCACCCATGATCGATGCGAATGCGATGAGTGCGACGCCCAACCAGAAGTACTGCGGAGCCGCTTCAACAAAGAACAAGCCAGCCACAGCTGCTACCAACAGCAACGTCGCTACCCCTAGCCAGGCTTTGCGCTTGCCGGTCGCATCGGCCCTTTGCCCTAAAACCGGCGCGAGGATCGCTATCAAGATGCCGGCAGCGGTGATCCCCCACCCCAAGCCGGAGGTGAGGTTATCGATCGCGGCCTTATAGGCAGGGTCATCCTTACCGAGGGCGGCGATCTCGGGGTCGATGAACGCATCAGAGGTCAGGTAGAGCGCAGTGAAGACGAACGTCAAGATCACCGAGTTGAACGGCTGCGTCGCCCAGTCCCACAGCGCCCACGACCACACTTGCTTGCGGGGCACATTGGTGCGAACGGCTGGAGCCGGGGCATCAGCCTGGGACGGTAACAGGGCGTCGTCGCTCATGAAGACAGTGTGCCGGTAGTGAGTGAACAGAAGATAGCGGGCGCGCGGGGATAGCATCGGGATATGGACTGGCGCGCAGACATCTTGGATGGTTATGAGCA
>CAZHTO010000162.1:0-3655 GCA_964535845.1 uncultured Demequinaceae bacterium
TCGTACATCACGATGGCGCGCAACGACATCTTCTTCCCTGGATGCGCACTTCCCATCATCCCGGATGACTCCTGGTACACGATCGCCATGATGGTGCTGACCATGACCGCTGGCACCGTGCTCATCATGTGGTTGGGCGAGCGCATTACGGAGCGTGGCGTTGGTAACGGAATGTCGTTGCTGATCTTCACCTCGATCGCGGCCTCGTTCCCAGGTGTGGGTTCCGCTATCTGGAACTCGTCGAACGGTCTTCAGAACGCGATCATTGTGATCTCGGTTGTTCTCGTGGTGATGGCTGCGGTCGTGTTCGTTGAGCAGTCACAACGCCGCATCCCGGTCCAATATGCCAAGCGCATGGTGGGCCGACGGATGCTGGGTGGCTCGTCGACCTACATCCCCATCAAGATCAACATGGCGGGAATCATCCCGGTGATCTTCGCTTCTTCGCTGTTGATGTTGCCCTCGATCATCGTGCAGTTCCAGGGCACCGAACCAGACGACTGGGTGCTCTGGCTACAGAACAACGTGGCCAACCCTGCGGCGCCGCTCAACATTGCGCTCTACATTCTGTTGATCATCTTCTTCGCCTACTTCTACACCGCGATTACGTTCAACCCGAACGATGTCGCGGACAACATGAAGAAGTACGGTGGCTTTATCCCCGGCATCCGTCCTGGACAGCCGACGGCCGACTTCCTGTCGTACGTACTGTCACGCATCACGGCGGCTGGCTCGCTATACCTCGCTGCGGTGGCCCTGATCCCGACGATCACATTTGTGATTCTTGGTCTCAGTACCTCGATCCCGTTTGGTGGAGCGTCGATTCTGATTCTCGTAGGTGTGGGACTCGATACCGTCAAGCGAATCCAGTCACAACTGGAGCAGCGTCACTATGAAGGGTTCTTGAAGTAATGCGAACTGTTCTCCTGGGTCCACCTGGGGCGGGTAAAGGTACACAGGCTGCTCGGCTGACTGAGCAGTGGAACGTGCCTGCGATCTCGACCGGAGACATCTTCCGTGCCAATGTGCAAGGTAAGACGGAACTGGGTCGCCGCGCCCAGGAGTACATGTCCGCTGGTGCTCTCGTGCCAGATGAGGTCACCAATGCGATGGTGCGTGACCGCCTTGCTCAGGACGACGTTGCTGGTGGATTCCTCCTTGACGGGTACCCACGTAACTCCGACCAGGCTGTCGAGCTCGACACCATGCTTTCAGAGCTCGGAGTGAGCCTCGACGTTGCTATCGAGATCACTGCTGACCCTGACGCAGTCACGGAGCGCTTGCTTGGCCGTGCCGAGATCGAAGGCCGTGCCGATGACTCCGAGCCTGTGATCCGCAAGCGCCTCGAGGTGTATGCGCTCCAGACGGCGCCAGTCGCCGCCTACTATGAGGGCCGCGGGCTACTGGCACAGGTCGACGGTATGGCTAGCGTTGACGAGGTCACGCAGGCCATCCTCACCGCCGTAGCTGCACGCTAGATCTAAAGCAGAACTAGTCGTCACCATGCGCGACCGCATCGAGTACAAAACGCGTGAGCAAATGCAGATCATGGCCAGTGCCGGCGTGATTGTTGAGCAGGCTCTCGCAGCAGCAAAACTTGCGGCCGTGCCGGGGGCGACCACTCGCGACGTGGACGCCGCGGCCGCGAAGGTCATCGCTAATGCGGGCGCGACCTCCAACTTTTTGGGTTACCACGGTTTCCCTGCGACCGCCTGTGTCTCCGTTAACGAAGAAGTGGTGCACGGCATCCCGGGGGATCGGGTGCTGGTCGACGGCGATGTAGTTTCGATCGACTGCGGTGCGATTGTCGACGGATGGCACGGTGACTCGGCGGTGACCTTCATCGTGGGGGAGCCGCTCTCTAAAGCAGACGTGAACCTTGTGAAGGGTACGCGCCGCGCGTTGTGGGCAGGAATCGCAGCGTTGGCATCGGCAGAGCGACTGGATGACGTCGCGGCGGCCATCGAAGACGCGACCACTGCGGCAGGTCTCCACCCACTGGTCGGCTATGTCGGTCACGGCATTGGCACGGCCATGCATCAAGCACCTGACGTCATGAACTACCGCACCCGAGGCCGCTTGGCGCGCGTAAAGCCCGGACTGTGCGTCGCTATCGAGCCGATGCTGGTGCAAGGGACATCCAAATCGACAGTTCTCGATGACGACTGGACAGTGGTTTCTGCTGACGGTTCGCGGGGCGCGCACTGGGAGCATTCGGTGGCCGTCCACGATGACGGCATTTGGGTGCTGACTGCGAGCGACGGCGGTCGTTCCGGACTCGCCGAATTTGGAGTGACCCCCGCGCCTCTCGCATAAGGGTAGTGGCAGGCAGTGGCTCGGTTTGGGGCGGGCCCCTTCAGTGCATAGCGCACATGGGGTATAACTTGATCGTCACGACACAGAGGGAAAACTTGTGATTAAGCGTCAACGACTTACCGCAGCCGTGCTCGGCCTGGTGGTGTTACTTGCCGGTTGCTCAGGTAGCGACCCAGAAACCAGCGTGACGCCCACCGCGCCGCCTGCACCGGTGACCACTCCGAGCGATGAGCCATCGACGGCACCGTCACCCACCGAGCACGAGGCGGTCGGTATGGTCGCGACGGTACTTGGCGATACGGTCGCACCGTTGGATGCGCCAGACGGGGCACCGGTAACTGAGCTCACGAACCCCATGCGCGTTGGCGTCCCGCTGGTGTTCCTCGTTGTGGGCGGGGAGGGGGACTGGCTCGAGGTGCAGCTGCCCATCCGACCTAACGGCTCCACGGGTTGGGTCCAGAGTTCGGAAGTGCAGCTGAATACGCTCCCGTACGCGCTCCATGTGTCAACTGAGCAGCGCACCGTGACCCTGCTGCGTGACGGTGAAGAGGTCGAGACCTTTGTCGCGGCGATTGGCACCGGGGACACTCCGACTCCCACGGGCGAGTACTTCATCACGGAATTGCTGCGTCCCACCAACCAGGGCTACGGCCCTTACGCGTTTGGCGTCTCTGCGTTCTCTGAGGTGCTGTCGAGTTTTGGTGGCGGCCCAGGTCAGATTGGCTTGCACGGTACGTCCGATGAGTCCACGATCGGCGAGGCGGTAAGCCACGGTTGCATTCGCCTCAACAATGACGACATCTCGTATCTTGCGGAAATCCTCCCGCTTGGCACGCCCATCACCATCGAGTAGCGAGAATTTTAAGCGGTCGGTTGCGGTAAGGACGGCCGATGCGCGGGCTAGGTTGGATGCCAACTGAACCGGCGCATCGGCTCTAGTCACGTAGTGAGGGTGTGGGGCGATCCCAAACCCTGGCATAATAGACAGGCAGATCGGGTGTGTTGTGACCCCGCGTGTGGACGGTTCGACGAAGAACCGTCAACCCTTTCAACCTCTGCAGTAGGCCGGCTTGAGCTGGCACCAATTTTCCCGTATAGTGGTGCGTCGGGCGTTTTCGCGCGCCCGAAACATCACCCATCAACGTGAGCGGAGTCCATGGCCAAGAAAGACGGCGTCATTGAGGTTGAGGGCACGGTTGTTGAGTCGCTTCCAAATGCGTCTTTTCGTGTGGAGTTGACCAATGGTCACCTCGTCCTTGCACACATCTCGGGCAAAATGCGTCAGCACTACATCCGGATCCTTCCTGCGGACCGGGTCGTGGTCGAACTTAGCCCGTAC
>CAZHTO010000163.1:0-3631 GCA_964535845.1 uncultured Demequinaceae bacterium
GGGTGGACTTGGACAGCTTTGCGAGCGAGTCTGCAGGACCGTCGGCGAACCGACCTCCCCACAGGGACCCTTCATTAGTGGACGACTGCTGGTCGCCTGCGTTACCGGGCTGCTGATCTGACATGACTACCCCTTCAGACGCGCCTCGCGCGCGGCGGCCTGCTTAGCGGCAAGGCCGTAGATCTCAATGAAGCCACGAGCGGCCGACTGGTCGAACGTGTCACCCTCATCGTAGGTGGCCAGAGCAAAGTCATACAGACCGGTGTCAGAGCGGCGACCGGTCACAGTGGCACGGCCCCCGTGCAACACCATACGGATGTCACCGTTCACATGTTCCTGGGTGGTCTCGATGAACGCGTCCAGCGACTTCTTAAGCGGTGACGACCACATACCGTCATACACGAGCTCACTCCAGCGCTGCTCAACGCCCAGCTTGTAACGAGCTAGTTCACGCTCGATGGTGACGTTCTCGAGCTCGCGGTGTGCCTCAATGAGGGCGATCGCACCAGGAGCCTCGTAGACCTCACGCGACTTGATACCGACCAGGCGGTCTTCAACGATGTCGATGCGGCCGATGCCGTGAGCACCTGCGCGCTTGTTCAGCTGCTCGATGGCCTGCAGCGGGGTCACCTTCTCACCGTCGATGGCGACAGGGATGCCGCGCTCGAACGTAATGATGACCTCGTCAGGCACCGGCGGGAAGGCCGGGTCTGCTGTGTAGTCGTAGACGTCCTTGGTGGGCGCGTTCCAGATGTCCTCAAGGAACCCGGTCTCAATGGCGCGGCCCCACACGTTTTGGTCGATCGAGAACGGGTTGGACTTGGTGGTCTCAATGGGCAGCTCGTGACGCTCGGCATATTCGATTGCCTTGTCCCGAGTCAGCGCAAGGTCGCGCACCGGGGCGATGCACTTGAGGTCCGGTGCGATGGACGTGATTCCCACCTCAAAGCGCACCTGGTCGTTGCCCTTACCGGTGCAGCCGTGGGCAACGGTGGTGGCGTCGAACTGGCGGGCCGCTTCAACGAGGTGCTTGACGATCACGGGACGCGATAGGCCGCTGACCAACGGGTACTTGGTCTGGTACATGCCGTTGGCCTTGAGCGCTGGCATGCAGTACTCCTCGGCAAACTCGTCACGCGCATCTGCCACGTACGCCTCGACCGCACCGCAGTCAAGCGCACGCTGACGAATTGCGTCAAGGTCCTCGCCGCCCTGCCCCACGTCTACCGCCACAGCGATGACCTCGGCGCCCGTCGCATCGGCGATCCATCCGATCGCCACTGACGTGTCCAAGCCGCCTGAATAGGCCAGCACTACTTTGTCGCTCATGTTGTCTCTTTCTTCTTAAGGTAAATATGTGTCGTCTGGATAAAGAGGCCGCCGGAAGGCGGAGAAAACTTACTGGGTCTCGCGGCTCGCGCGGTCGAGGAACTTTTGGGCCAGGCGGTCGCCACCTGCCGGATCTGCCGCGATCACGATGATCGTGTCGTCACCCGCGACGGTGCCAAGGATGTCCTCATCCTCGTTCGAGTCGATCGCCATAGCGAGGTACTGCCCTGCACCCTCCGGCGTCCGCAGCAAAGCCAAATTTGCGCTACCCACTGCGGAGTGCAACAGCTCCCCACACAGCCGGTTGAGCCTGGCCGAGGTGTCCTCAATAGATGCCATGGTCGCGTGGGTCGCATAGGTGAGCCGACCATCGGCGCCGCGGGCTTTGATCGCACCAATTTCTACTAAGTCACGTGACAGCGTTGCTTGCGTCACGGAGATTCCCTCGTGATCGAGCCGTTGAGCGAGCTGCGACTGCGACTCGATGCGTTCCGACTCAAGAATGTGCCGCACAAGCGCTTGGCGCGCTGCCTTGGTCGCCGGAATGGTGGCACTCATGGGCGCTCAACCAACCAACTAAGGAGCGCCTTTTGTGCATGCAACCGGTATTCCGCCTCGAGCCACACTAACGACTGGTCGCCGTCAATGGCCGATGCGGTGATTTCGTGGTCTCGATACGCCGGTAGGCAGTGCAACACGTGGGCACCTGGGGCAGCGAGTTCGAGCGTGCGTTCGTTGACCTGGTAAGGCGCAAAAATCTGTTGGCGCGCGGCCTTGGTCTGCTCATCTCCCATGGACACCCAGGTATCGGTTGCCACGACATCTGCGCCGGTGACGGCCTCATCGTGGCTTGTGGTCACGGTGATAGAGCCGCCGGTAAGTTCCGCGATCTCTTCGGCACGGGCAACCACCGACTCACGCGGCAGGTAGCCCTCGGGAGTTCCGATACGCACATGCATTCCGGCTGTCGCCCCGCCAAGCAAATACGAGTGGGCCATGTTGTTGGCGCCATCTCCTACGTATGCCAAGTCCAAGCCAGCCAGTGCGCCTACACCCGACCGCGCATCGGCCACCGCTGCCAGGTCTGCGAGCACCTGGCAAGGGTGGAAATCGTCCGTAAGCGCGTTCACGACTGGGACCGACGAGTGCGCAGCCATCTCTTCAATCCCGTCTTGCCCAAAGGTGCGCCACACGATGGCACTGACCTGGCGCTCCAGCACGCGGGCAGTATCTGCAATGGACTCGCCCCGGCCCATTTGCGAGCTTTGAGAGTCGATCACGAGCGGATAGCCGCCAAGCTCGGCGACACCGGTCGAGAACGATACGCGGGTGCGGGTCGAATGCTTATCGAAAATGATTGCCACTGCCTTGGGTCCCACGAAGGGTTGGACCTTATAGCGGTCGCGACGAAGTTCGAGTGCGAGCTCGAGGACGTCTCGTTGCTCGTGCGGGCTCAGGTCGTCGTCGCGCAAAAAGTGGCGTGTCATTAGTGTTCTCCCTCGCCGTTGAAGGACTGTGCGGACAATGGATGCTGCCGTGCGTAGTCCGCAAACCACGCCAGAAATTCATCTGCCTCGTGGGTCGAGAGCGTGAGCGCAGGGACCAAGCGGACCGTGTCGGGTGACGGGGGGTTCACAATAAAGCCCGCCGCAAGTGCAGCCTGAGTCACATCAGGCGCCGTCGGACTTGCAAGCGCAATACCCAGCAATAAGCCCTCACCGCGCACCTCGACCACGCCGGGGATCTGTTCAAGCCTTTGCCGCACGTGGGCACTGACAGCCTTGACGTTATCGATGAGATGCTCGTCCTCGATCGCCCGGAGCGTTGCGAGCGCCGTAGCGGCTGCGAGCGGGTTGCCGCCAAAAGTGGTGCCGTGTTCGCCCTTACCCAGCAAGGTGCCAGCGGTCTCGCCGTACGCCACTACTGCACCGATGGGGAATCCCCCGCCAAGGCCCTTTGCGAGCGTCATCACGTCCGGGATAACGCCGTGCAACTGGTGCGCGAACCAAGCTCCAGTGCGCGCGACACCGGTCTGGATCTCATCGAGAAACATGAGGGCGCCCACCCGGGTGGTGAGGGTACGAATCTCGGTCAAGAAAGCGTGGGTAAGCGGCTGAACGCCGGCCTCACCCTGGATGGGCTCCGCGATGATCGCCGCGAGGTCGTCGCCAGCGGCCTCGACCGCGTCTCGTAGTGCTTGCACATCGTTTGGCGGCACAAAGACTACGCCGGCAGGCATGGGCGCAAACTGCTCGCGGATTGCCGGCTTGTGCGTCATCGCAAGCGAGCCCATGGTGCGGCC
>CAZHTO010000164.1:0-3625 GCA_964535845.1 uncultured Demequinaceae bacterium
GGTGTCGTGGTCGGGTGACACGAGACGCGCAATGGGGGTGATCACGGCTGCGGTTCCGCACGCGAAGGCCTCGGTCACGGAGCCGTCGGCGATGGCCTCGCGCAACTCTGCCAGGGAGATGTCGCGTTCGACGACTTCGCGGCCTTCGGTGCGCAATAGCTCGATGACCGATGCGCGGGTCACGCCTTCCAAAATGGTGCCAGTAATACGCGGGGTCCAGATGGTGCCGTCGCGGCGCACGGCGAACACGTTCATGCCGCCAAGCTCTTCTATGTAGGTGTCGGTTGCGGCGTCGAGGAACATCACTTGGTCGCACCCGTTTTGTTCAGCTTGGCGTTGCGGCAGCATCCCCGCCGCGTAGTTTCCGCCAGTCTTGGCTTGGCCCGTGCCCCCTGCACCAGCGCGGTGAAAGCCCTGTGCCACCCAGATTGATACGGGCTTGACGCCACCGGCAAAGTACCCGCCCACTGGAGAGGCAAGCAGAATGTACTCGACCGTTTGGGAGGGCCGCACACCTAGATTAGCTTCGGTTCCAATAAGCAATGGCCGCAGGTAAAGGCTGGACTCTTCTGTCGTTGGCACCCAGTCAGCATCCTCAGTGATGAGGGCTTCGATGGAGGCGATCACGCCGTCGACGGGCATAGACGCGAGCGCCATCCGCTCGGCTGAGGCCGCGAACCGAGCCGCATTGGCCTCGGGCCGGAACAGCCGCACTGAGCCATCCGCCCACCGGTAGGCCTTGAGCCCTTCGAACACTTGCTGGCCGTAGTGCAACACGGTCGCTGCGGGGTGGAGCACCAGGTCGCCAAATGGCTCGATGCGGTGGTGGTGCCAGCCGCGTTCGGGCGTCCATGTCGCCTTGGCCATGTGGTCAGAGAACACGGTGCCAAAGGCTGGGCCACTCATGCGCTCAGCTCGTTCAGCGGCCGATGCGCGGGCCGGGTTGGCCGTCACAGCAAAGGTAGGTGCGGCGGCGGGTGGGGTGGCATCCGTTGGCACAACATTCTCCATCACGCCAGCCTACCTGCGGTGCGGATTGGCGATACCCGGCTAGTGGTCTGATGGCGCTGTGGTGCGGCGTGCCACCAGCTGGTTGAGTCTGTGCGACATCACCAGGCCCAGCACCACTAGTGCCCCGAGGAAGACGGGCAGCACCCACATGCCCGCCCATGTGGCGACCACGCCGAACAGTGGCGGCACCAGCGTTGAGCCGGTGTACGCGGCGGCCATCTGGATGCCAATAATTGCCTGCGAGTTGCGGCGCCCAAAGTTAATGGGCGTGGAGTGGATGATCGCCGGATATATCGGTGCGGATCCGAGCCCGGCTACGACCAGTCCCGCGAGCGCGACGACGTTGGTGTCGACGGGGAGTGCGAGCATCACCACGCCCACACCTACCATCACGAATCCGCCGCGAATGAGCGTGGCATCTCCCAGTCGGTCGGCGATAAAGCCGGCCATGAACCTGCCCGCGGTGATGCCCAACAGAAACAGTGCGGCAAATGCGGCCGCTGTCGCTGGGTCTATGCCCCGGTGGCCCACTAAGTAGGTAGCGGACCATAGTGCGGTGGTGGTTTCCAGTGCGCTGTAGGCAAAGAAGGCGAGCAACACCAGCACGACCCCGGGGATGCGCAAGGCCGTCATTATGGGCACGTGGGTGACCACCTGGCCAGGTTCCGCGCGATCGTTGGCAACCCGCGCATCGGCCGAATTGCTGGTCGCATGGACGCGCCGCCACAGCGGCAAACTGATGATCAGGGCGCCCGTGAGCACCACTTGAATGATGCCTACGGTGAGGTAGGCGTTGTTCCACCCATAGCCGTTGGTGAGCGCGTAGCTCATGATGAATGGGCTGATAGATGCCCCTACACCCCAAAAGCTGTGCAGCCAGTTCATGTGCTTTGCGGCGTAGTGGAGCGCGACGTAGTTGTTCAGTGCTGCATCGACGGCGCCAGCACCCACCCCAAAGGGAATGGCCCACAGGCAGATTATCCAGAACGAGCCTGACACCGAAAAGCCCACGAGCGCGGCGGCCGTAAGCCCCACGCTCACCATCGTGACGAGCCCTGCGCCAAAACGCCGCGTGAGCCGCTCCGAGGCCAGCGACGAGGCAATGGTGCCGCTCATAATGATCATGGTCACCAGGCCTGCGTATGCCACAGAGACCCCGAGGTCCTGATGCATGGCAGGCCAGCCGGCGCCCAGTAGCGAATCGGGGAGCCCCAAGCCCACGAAGGCCACGTAAATGATTGACAGCAGGAGCGCGTACAAGGAGGGTCGCCTGCCTTTCTCAACTACCGCCGTCGGTGAGCCCTACCGGGCGGGGCACTACTCGTTAGTCACACCAGTCGCAGCGGCCGGTGGCAGGGGGCAAGTTCGTGTAGCACGACGGGCACAGGGCTGGGGCTGGGGGTGCGGCGTTCTTTACTTTACCCACCCGTGCGGGTGTGCGCAGGGGCACCGGCGGCACATCTGCCGGGTCCTGAAGCTGGATGAACTCGCTGGCACCCTCGGGAGGGTGGATCGCCATAAAAGCGTGCGTCACGTAGGCGACAGGCTTGGCGTCGCCTGAGCGCTCGAGTGCAATGTGCTCACGCGTACTGGGCACGTAAACATGCTGGTATTCGAGGCCTGCGACGGCTGCGCGAACTTTGTCGACTGCTCCAAGGGGCAGTCCCAAGTCTCCGAGCGCAGCGTCAAGACTGCGAAAGTAGGTGCGGGATTCGTTGTCAGTTGCTGAGGTGTGGGTCACTGAGGTCACCGAAGAATCATTCCGTATTTTTGGAGTGGTGGTGACCACCAACTCGCGGTGTACCTAACGAGGGTTCTTGTACTTCCACATCGTGAGACTTCCGAAGACAACCACGAGCCCGGCAGACCACCCAAGAGTGAACGCGAATTCCGAACCGGGGGTCGCGCCTCCCATGAGGTCACGTACTGCTGTCACCAAGTGTGAAACGGGGTTTACTCCCACCCACGCTTGTAGCCAACCGGGCATTGTCTCGGGGTTCACAAAGATGTTTGACCCGAACGTGAGCGGCATAATCACCATCATTGCGGCGCCCATAATCGCGTTAGCCGTGCGCAAGATCAGGCTTAGGAACGTCCAGATCCAGCCGAGCGAAAAGGCAAAGACCAAGATCAGCAGAATCCCGGCGGTCACACCGGCGAGCCCTCCTGCGGGTCGCCACCCAATCGCAAGGCCCACAAGACTGGTGATGATTGCTGCGACAGTGAAGCGCACTGCGTCGCCCAGGAGCATGCCTACAAGTGGGGCCGGGCGCCAGATGGGTAGTGAACGGAACCGGTCGAACACACCCTTTTCGATGTCATTTCGTAGCGTATAGCCGGTGTACATGGTGATCATGATCAGCGACTGCACCATGATGCCGGGCAGCAAGAACTGCACGTATTCTGCGGTGCTTCCAGCGATCGCGCCACCAAACAGGAACGTGAACATCAGCGTAAAGATGATCGGAAACACGGTGACGTCGAACATCTGCTCGGGGATGTGTTTGATCTTCAGGAGTGCCCGCCATCCAAAGGCAAGCGACGCGGTGAGTGCGCTGGGACGTGAGGGACGCTCGGAACTCGTGAGCGCATCGGCAAGAGTAGTGGTGGTGCT
>CAZHTO010000165.1:0-3623 GCA_964535845.1 uncultured Demequinaceae bacterium
CTGCGGGTTCGAAATCGACTCCGCGAAGAACGCCTTCGTGTTGGGCTTAGCCGCTGCCCGCCACGACTCAGGGTCGTCCGGGTTCTCAACGTAAGTGACCTCAATGCCGAACTTAGGCAACGTGTTATTGAACAGCGACACCGTGCCGCCATACAAACGAGGCGAAGCGACAATGTGGTCGCCCGCGTGCGCCACATTCTGAATCGCTAAGGAGTTAGCGGACTGACCCGAGGAGACCAGCAGGCCGCCCACACCACCCTCAAGAGCAGCAACACGGTCCTCCACAGCAGCCTGCGTAGGGTTATTGATACGCGTATAAATAGGACCGAGCTCCTGCAACGCAAAACGCGCAGCAGCCTGAGCCGTGTCCTTAAACACAAAACTAGTGGTCTGGTAAATGGGAAGTGCACGAGCGCCGGTAGCCTCATCAGGCGTCTGGCCGGCGTGGATCTGCTTAGTTTCAAATGCCCAGTCATTCGACATGTGGCTCTCCTAGAAAGTTAGCGGCAAACGCCGCGAAGACGGTTGGCGGGGAAGGCCCTCAGTACTCCCCAGTCTTCGAGCGGGATCTCCGCCGCCAGCCCAGGGCCCACAGCGGGCCGGGTGACACGTGGGGTACGCCCGTCGGGGCTCGCCCCCAGCCTAGAAGGCCTGAGGAGCGGTGTTCGCCTATGGGTGAGGCGCGCCCGTCGTGGGCGCACGCCGAGCGTGCGCAGGTTAGCGACACATTCGGCGGAACATGCTCGTGAGTCTAGGTCACGGCCCGCGCGATGGCCAAATGTGAGGTTTGCGCACCAAGCCTGTGCGGCCAGTGCAAGCCAGCCAAGTGGGGCAACGGTGAGCAACGAACCCAGCCCGCGCATCGGCCCACATGTGCAGTTTGCACAGGCGCTAAGTGCCTCTCAGCACGGGCTGGCCCACCAACAGCGGCGCTGGTAGATGTGATGCTAGCCACTCTTCTATATACGCGACGCAGACGCGTCACTAGCGTGTGGCCAACGACCACAGTCCGGGAGGACGCATGCCGTCACGTGCCATCACCGCGTTAGCACTCATTGCTGCACTCACTTTGACCGCATGCTCCGGCGGTGACACCTCAGACCCTCAAATGAACTCGAACGATGCCAACACCGAGTACATCGATAACGCACCGAGCGATGACAGCCACATGGAAGCCCCGGCTGCGAGCAGTTGCCCGCCCGCCTACATCGAGTCTCAGCGCAACAGCGGAGGCGACCAAGAGGCCATGACCGAGTACGACGAAAACATGCTGATCAACGCTTTGGGTGTGCGCCTGCCCACGGCTCCGACATGTCTAGCTGCCGGGGATGGCGACGGTGGCGGGGACTCGACATTCTTCATGGCGTTCTGGGCCAACCCTGAAGACGGATTGAAGGACGCCATTATTGAGACATTGGCTGGTGTCGGGTACGTGGCATCCGCAGACCGCACCATTCTGGACGGACCGCTCCGACTAGGCATACCGACGTATGAGAGTGGCGCGGACTATACGAACTACTTTGGTGGCGCGCCCCTAGTTGTGCTGTGGGGAACTTTCGAAGGTGGGCCTGACACCAGCATGCCCAACAGTGAAGGCATGAGCGAGACCGCGACCATGACATGGCAAGACGCCTGCAGCATCGAACTCGACGCTTTGAACGCGATCTTTGCAGATGACGGAATCAGTTTTGGGCCGCCAACCCAAGACGATGTATTCGCTTCACGATGCGCCTATAGGGCTCCAGACGGCCAAACAGTGACGATGTCCCTCGAGCGGTACGGAGCACAAACCCTTGAAACTGCTGCGAGCGACGGCCTCACCCCGTACACCGTGCCAGATTCAGAACAAGCGTTCGCAAATGCTTGCGCCGCAGCACGCCAGTACACGGAAGGCTTCAATGACCCCGTATGCGAGAGCTATGGCAACACACATGTGGTTATTGGAGGTGCCGTGCCCACTACCGTCATTTTTTCACCAGGAACGCACTACATCACTGTGCAGCTATTCAACTTCTCAGGCACTCAGGACACGGAAGTCCGCAACCTCGCGATCGCGGAGCACCTCTCCAGGCAGTAGGTGAGAGGGGCGGGGAGTGTTGTTCGCGGCCCGGCTCGCTTTTGTTGCCGCGCAGGCTCGGCCAGTAGTCCAGCGTGTGGGCGCGCTTTGGTGGTGACGGCCAATGCAATGGCATATCTCGGTGTCGACGGCGCGCCAAACCATCGTGCCAGTGCGGCCTGAAGCCAGCCCGCGCATTGGCCCACTGCCTGCTCCCGCACGAGGACGGGCAACCTACAGCGCCGAACCCTCTCGTTAGGCTGGAATGCGAGATGAGGCGATGCAAAGAGTGACACCCACAGATCAACAACGGCCCCAAGGCCGCCGTCCCCGCTGGGGTGTACTCGCAGTGCTGGGCGTGCTCGCTGTATTAGTGGTGTTCGCCGGATTGGTGGTGTTCGCAATGTGGGATCGCGCTCCATCCACCTCTGCACCCCAGACGGTTCCCACGCGCACCCCCGCTGCCGACAGCTCACGCGTGGTTGTGGTGGGCGATTCGTACACGGCCGGATCGTTGCAAGATTCGGGCGAGGCGGCCCGCTGGCCCGCGCTCATCGACGTGGAACCCATCGCCGTCTCC
Source organism: uncultured Demequinaceae bacterium (assembly GCA_964535845.1). GTDB lineage: Bacteria > Actinomycetota > Actinomycetes > Actinomycetales > Demequinaceae > Demequina. Next base: position 2,637 of record CAZHTO010000165.1, read on the forward strand.
GGAGTGGGCTACGCACGCGGCGCGGTCACCTTTAGTTCCCTCGCTCAAGAGATCCCCACTAGCGCTACCACGGTGCTGTTCTTTGGGAGCATCAACGACCAGGGGGCGGGGTATGACAAGGTACGCGCGGGCGCACAACAGGCCTTCGAGACGGCACGCGAGCGGGCACCGGATGCCCAACTCATTGTCATTGGCCCACCATGGGTGGACGCAAACCCGTCCGACGCTCTGCTCACCGTGCGAGACGCGGTAGCGGATGCCGCCCAGGCTGCCGATGCGAGGTGGGTTGACCCGCTGGCCGAGCAGTGGTTCGTGGGGCAAGAGGGGCTCATTGGCTTCGACGGCATCCACCACACAGATGCCGGGCACGCCTACCTGGCGGAGCGCATCGCCGCAGTTCTCGCCGAGCCGTGACCGAGCCGTGACCGAGCCGTAGCCAGGCCGGCAGCGGGTGGCCAAAGCCAACCCGCGCATCGGCCGCCGAGTGGTTGATGTTCCGCAACTGGTGCGCGCCGCACCGCCGATGTAACGAACTCTGCTCATTCACGGATGTAACGGTAGCCTCTCACCAGTGAGGGATGTAACGAACATTGCGCATTTACAGATGTGAGGGTAGCGTTACTTTCATGAACGTGACGAAGAGACTGCGCCGCCCTGCGGATGTGGCCCAAGTGATCGCCTCCGCGCGGCGGGCCGCTGGTCTTACTCAGGCTGAACTCGCAGCAAGCGCGAGGGTCTCGCGTCGCTGGTTGTCGTTATTCGAGAACGGCAAGACTCCCGGTGCCGAACTATCCAGGGTCCTCGCGGTGCTGGTGGTCCTTGAGGTCGACGTCGTGGCTACCTTCTCGGTGATGGACGAGGTGACGTGATGGCCAAGACGCTCCACGTCTTCCTTTATGGCGAGCACGTGGGAAAACTCACGCGGGGCACGATGGCGACCGTGGCGTTTCAGTTCGACCGCGATGTGTCGATGGACCCGGTGCTGTC
>CAZHTO010000166.1:0-3619 GCA_964535845.1 uncultured Demequinaceae bacterium
GGTTCTCCGCCTGGAAACAGGCCGCGGGAGCCGGGGCTTTGTCATGCCCCTCCCCGCCCCACCCCTCCCTGTAGGAACGTGAGGACTCATATTCCGGCCCCTCAGCCTCCTGTAGGAACGTGAGGACTCATGTCCCCTCTGTAGGAACCCCGGGACTCATCTGGACGCGCACTGGGGACCGCTCCTGGTTAAGCTGACCCCACACTCGGCCGGCGAAGACGCCCCACTTGCGTGAGCGCAGGCAAGGACTCCTTGGACCACGGCTTCTTGGGTTCGGCCATGGCCTGCGACCACATCACATACTCACCGCGAAGGTGCACCGGCCCGAGCGTATTAAGCGCCAGTGTTTCCCGCGCACCCGATGGCAAGTGCATCAGCATCGCTCGGGTGGGTGCGCCAGAACCGGACTGATCGTAAAGGTTTAAGCCCACGAACTCGCCGTCGGACAGCGGGTCTACCCCAAGGCACGACCCTCCTGCCATCGGCACCGAAAGCCCGCCGGGAAGTTCGAGCACCCCCGAACGCATCCACTGCACGACGGGCTCTCCGTACGCCACAGTTCCCCCGGGCAGGATCAACCCACGTCGGAGGGGTGTCGCGGTGGGCGGGAAAGAGCTGAGGTCGAGTGACGTCAACTGGTCCGCATTGTCCGTCTCGGTACCTGACAGTGACACGCTGACACGGGGCACACCACGCCACTCTGCGGCTACGTCTCGCCTCACCGTCACGTGATGCGTGGGACCGACTGTCACCATCGGGTGGCCTTCCCGGGCAGCAATAATGTCGCCACGCACGCCCCCTGCCAAGCAGGCGACCACTGTTCCACCTGCGAGGACCATCCACCCAGCGGGCTCGTCCGTATAGGCATCGAGTTCGTAGTTGCGGGACCCCAGGCTTCGTAGCCCTTCCTCGGCGCTCCACACCCTGATCTCTGCGCGCCGCGCTATCGGATCCACGTGCCACCACGCGCACGCCCCTTGATCGAGGCTCGCGTCAAGAATCAACCCAGTCGGCTCGCGTGCCACCTCAAAGAAGGACCCATCGAGGCGCACGATCCGCAGACTGTAGCCACCGGTGTCCACCCGCCTGACCAACACCGCTGAACCGTCGACATCAAGTGAGACCCCATAGGCCGTGTCCGTCGGGTCGGTGATCTTCAAAATGTTTGTGACCAGTTGTGGTCCCGCATGCCACACCTCGATTGGCACCACCCGACGTGGTTCCGCAGGTGAGTAAAGCGCGACGATGTGCGGGGGTGCTTCTGGGGGTGGGGTGGAACTCATCGGCGGCAACTGGGAGGGCTTAAACACGGCAGCCGCGACCTTGAGTCGCTTGCCGGGCGGAATTTGCCTCGCGACCGTCCAGATTTTGCGCACGAGCGGGAACAGCAATATGCCGGCCGCCAGGCCAACGAACAGCCACTGTTGTCCGGTCACGCGCATAATCTACCGCGCCAACTGCCTCACGCCCCCGCGCCCTGTAGGAACGTGAGGACTCATATTCCGGCCCCTCAGCCTCCTGTAGGAACCTCAGGACTCATACGGGCGTGCAAAACAGCACCCGCGCATCGGCCGTAGTCGTGTTCACGTCACTAGCCCACGCGATACGCAGGTAACGTGCTGAGAAAGCAAGCCAAGCAGAAGGGTGCCACCGATGGAGCACGACGCCGTTCTAGATTCCGAGCAGGTCAACAAGGACCCGCGCGCGGCATACGACCAAGCACGCGGGCGTTGCCCCGTGGCTCACGACGGCAACGCATGGGTCGCCATGGCGCACAAAGAAGTAGTCGAAGTGGCGACAAACCCCACCACGTACTCAAGCGCGCACCCCACCCGCAGGGCGATCCCCAACAGCCTCGATGGCGCAGAGCACGCCCCGTACCGCGCGATTGTCGACAAGTACCTCACCCGCGAGCGCGTGGACCGCGAAGAGCCTCGTAGCCGCCGGGTCGCCACCCGCGTTATTGCTGGACTCCCCCGCCACACGACTGTCAAAGCCATCGCACACATTGGCACGCCTTTCGCGGTGCAAGCACAGTGTGAGTGGCTGGGTTGGCCCGCGAGTATGCAAGACGAGCTGGTCGGGTGGATGAGCGAGAACCATGCCGCGACCCGCTCTGGCGACCGCACCCGCACGGCCGCGGTGGCCGAGCACTTTGACGCGATGATCCACGCATTGATTGATCCCCGACGGAACAAACCGGCGGACGACGTCACTGGCGAAATTGTGCACGAGACTGTCAACGGCCAGCCGCTTACCGATGAAGAGATCGTGTCGATTCTGCGCAACTGGACGGCGGGGGACTTGGGGTCGCTCGCTGCGTCCGTAGGCGTCATCACTTATCTGCTTGCGACTCGCACGGACGTTCAGCGTGAGTTCCGTTCCAAAGTTGCTGCGGGCGACACCGCGTGGCTTGAGATCGCGGTCGAGGAACTGTTGCGTATTGACGACCCGTTCTTGAGCAACCGCCGAGTAGCTACTAGCGACGCACACCTGGGCGGCCAGGACATTGCCGAGGGCGATCGCGTGATCCTTAGTTGGACTGCTGCGAACCGAGACCCTGCAGTATTTGGGGACCCTGACGCTTTTGCGCCGGAGGACAATGCGCACGCAAACCTGGTCTTTGGCATAGGCCCGCACGTGTGCCCTGCGCGCGGGCTTTCCCTCATGGAGTTGCGGGTCGTGGTGGAAGAGCTGCTGGCTTCGACCACATGGATTGAGCTGGCCGCAGACAGCGAACTCGTGCGCGAGACGGTGCCGATGGGAGGCTGGGCTGAGGTGGAGATCACGCTTACCTAGGCCTTCGCTGGTGAACCACAAAACCTTCTTACCAACCGGTCAGCATCGCAGGCACATTGGCCGTAGTCTGGAAGGTATGACTCACGACCCTTACTTGGCCGCCGCTGACCGTTACGAGACCATGGACTACCGCCGCTCCGGCAAGTGGGGCTTGCGACTTCCCGGTGTGAGCCTAGGGCTGTGGCACAACTTTGGTGGCGCCAATAATGCTGACGTCATGCGCGACACCCTCCGCACAGCGTTCGATCTGGGAGTGACCCACTACGACCTCGCGAACAACTACGGCCCACCTCCTGGCAGTGCCGAGGAGAACTTTGGCCGGCTGTTTGCACAGGACCTTGCGCCATACCGCGACGAGATCATCATCTCGACCAAGGCCGGCTACGACATGTGGCCCGGTCCCTACGGGGACGCCGGATCACGCAAGTACCTGCTCGCGTCGCTCGACCAGTCGCTCGCGCGCATCGGGCTTGACTACGTCGACATTTTCTATCACCACCGACCCGACCCGGACACGCCTATCGAAGAGTCGATGATGGCGCTTGACCAGGCAGTTCGCTCGGGCAAGGCACTTTATGCAGGCATCTCGAACTACGGCCCCGAAGACACCGTGACGGCCATCAAGATTCTGCGGGAACTCGGCACGCCGTTGCTGATTCACCAGTTCTCGTACTCGATGTACGAGCGCGGGCCTGAGGACGGCCTTATCAGCACCCTCGAGGATGAGGGGGTCGGGTCCATCGTGTTCTCGCCGCTCGCGCAGGGGTTGCTCACTAACCGTTACCTCGGCGGGGTGCCCGCCAACTCGCGCGTGACGCAC
>CAZHTO010000167.1:0-3617 GCA_964535845.1 uncultured Demequinaceae bacterium
GCCATCGCCTGGGCCGCGACCTCGCGCGCACCGCTCACATCGTCACCCTCGACAGGAGCCACCACTTCCAGGTATGCCTTGAGCTTGGGCTCTGTGCCAGAGGGGCGAATGATCACTCTGGCACCCGAGTCGGTCGCGAGGTGTAGGCCATTCGTGGGTGGCAGGCCTTCGAAGCCCGCATTCATGTCGTCCGTCGCCACCACGGTCGAGCCACCCAGTGATGCAGGGGCAGACGCGAGCAGCGTGGCCATGAGAGCAGGAATAGCGTCCACGTCGTCAAAGCGCACCGACACTTGCTGTGTGAGGTAGACGCCGTACGCCCGCGCGAGGTCGTCCAGCGCATCGGCTAGCGTGCGGCCGGCAGCCTTGAGGTCTGCCACCAGGTCCGCGACCATCACTGCAGCAGTGATGCCGTCTTTGTCGCGCACGAGCTCGGGGGCGACGCAATAGCCCAGTGCTTCTTCGTATCCAAAGACCAGGTTGGGTTCGCGCCCAATCCACTTGAAGCCCGTGAGGGTATTGGCATGGGCGAGTCCGTGACGCTCAGCAATGCGCGCCAGTTGTTGCGACGAGACGATCGAGTTAGCGAGCACTGCGCCGGGGACGAACTCGCGACTTGAGGCAATGCGCTCACCCAGCAAAGACCCTACGACGTCGCCGTGAAGCATGCGCCATTCGCCGTCAATGACGGTCGCCACCGCACAGCGATCCGCGTCAGGATCGTTCGCAATCACCACGTCTGCGTCGACGGTGCGGGCGAGCTCGAGCGCCAAATCAATGGCACCGGCCTCTTCGGGGTTGGGGAATGTGACGGTGGGGAAGTCTGGGTCAGGGTCGGCCTGCTCGGGGACCGTGTGGAGATCCGTGAAGCCAGCTGCGCGCAATACAGCCTGGGCCGTCTCGCCACCCACTCCGTGTAGCGGGGTGAGCACAATGCGCACATCTTCCCGTGCTGCGGAGTTCGCCCCAGATTTTTTACCGGCAACGGCCGATGCGGCTGTGACGTAGTCCTCGACCACGTCAGTGAGGGGAGGGTCGTCAGCGCGCACGTGTGGGAGATGGGCGTCGCCCACTGCTATAGCGCTGGGGAGGTCTTGAGACGAGGCGGCGTCGATCTCAGCGGCCTCCGCACCGAGTACGGTCCACCCGGCTTCTGCGCGTGGCACCGCGTTTGCGGAACCGATCGCAGCGATGCGGTTGGCGATAGCGACATCGTAGGGCGACACAATCTGTGCGCCCTGGCCTTCGTCCGAAACAATGCGCCCGCCTAGATACACCTTGTAGCCGTTGTCAGCGGGCGGGTTGTGAGAGGCGGTGACCATCACGCCCGCGTCGGCATTGAGGGCGCGCGTGGCGTAGGCGAGCACTGGGGTAGGGAGGGTGCGGGGGAGCAGAAGCGCTTGGTGGCCTGCTGCGGTCACAACGGCCGCAGTGTCGATCGCGAATTGGCGCGACCCGTGGCGCGCGTCGTAGCCAATGACTACACGTGCTGGGCCTTCGATACCTATCTTCAATAGCGCGTCAGCCAGGTAGTCGGTGAGCCCTGCGGCAGCCTGAATCACCACTGCCCGGTTCATGCGGTGAGGGCCAGCACCTATCGCTCCGCGTAAACCCGCTGTGCCAAACTCGAGCGGCCCGCGAAACCGGTCTGCGAGATCTGCTGTGGCCTCGACGTTCCCATGGCGGTGGGCGTCAACGATTGCGCTCAGTTCGGCGCGGGTGGCCTCGTCAGGGTCGTCCGCGATCCAGGCCTCAGCGAGGTCCGCGAGTACGGTCATCTCATGGCTCCCACGATGTCTGCCAAGAGCTTCGAGATGCGCGGCCCCGACTCGGCGCCCACATCGAGGACTTCTTGGTGGTCCAGGGTGTCGCTGCCAATGCCGGCGGCGAGGTTGGTGACCAGCGAGAGTCCCAGAATCTCCATTTTCGCTTCACGTGCTGCGATCGCTTCGAGCGCGGTGGACATGCCGACCAGGTCGGCCCCCAATGTCTTAGCCATGCGCACCTCTGCGGGGGTCTCGTACTGCGGGCCCGTGAACTGCATGTAGACGCCGCTAGGAAGGTTGGCGTCTTGCTCGAGGGCAAGTGCGCGCAGCCGCGAAGAGTACACCTCGGTCATGTCCACAAAGGTTGCACCATCGAGTGGCGTCGCCCCCGTGAAGTTGATGTGGTCAGACAGCAACACCACTGACCCGGGGCCGAGGTCTGGATTGGTCGATCCACACCCGTTGGTGAGCACCAGCTGAGTCGCACCGGCCGCGGCCGCCATGCGAATCCCATGGGCCACCAGCGACGCATCGCGCACCTGGTAGAAGTGTTGGCGCGCGCCAAGCACCAGAACATGACGCCCGTCGGGAGTGCGGAGAGCGCGCATTGTTGACGAGTGCCCAGCGACTGCGTGTGCATCAAACCCTGGGATATCTTTCGCTTCAATTGAGCCGACTTCTTCGCCTATGAGGTCGGCAGCACCTCCCCAGCCCGAGCCCAGCACGAGGGCAATGTCAAAGCGGTCAACGCCGGTTGCGGCGCGTAGGGTTTCGGCGGCTTCGGAGGCGCGAGTTGAGGGTGCAGTCATGTCTTGAGACTATCTCCGAAAACACGATCTCACACGCCCACGGCACCACGGTGGGAGGGCACATGTGGGCTCGTGAGTAACAATGGAGGCATGGCAGCACGCATCGTGATCATCGGCGGGGGGCCAGGCGGCTACGAGGCAGCGCTGGTGGCTGCGAAGAACGGCGCTCATGTGACGCTGGTAGAACGTGAAGGCTTGGGCGGTAACGCGGTACTCACCGACGTGGTGCCATCAAAAACCATCATCGCCACCGCCGAGTGGCGAACCATCGCCGCCCGTGCTCCGCAACTAGGTATCCGGGACCGTGCGTGGGGTCACGACGGTGCATCGTCGCACGCTCCTTCAGTCGACGATCATGCAGTAGATATGGCCGCGGTGAACGAGCGTGTGCGCAAGCTGGTGCTTAAGCAGTCGCATGACATTGCCGCCCGCCTTGCGGCCAGTGGCGTTGAGGTCATTGCTGGGTACGCCCGGCTGGTAAGCCCCACCGTGGTCGCAGTGAACGACACACACTTAACGGCCGATGCGGTTTTGCTGGCTACGGGCGCGCGCCCACGCACACTCGCTACAGCTAAGCCAGATGGCGATCGGATTTTGACGTGGACGCAGCTATACGACCTCGACCGGGTGCCCGAGCACTTGATAGTGGTGGGGTCTGGGGTAACGGGAGCCGAGTTTGCCGGCGCCTACCACCTGCTTGGCGCTGAAGTCACGCTCATCTCCTCAGGCGAACGAGTGCTCGCCAACCAAGACCCTGACGCCGCAGCACTTATCCAAGAAGTGTTTGCCTCGCGAGGAATGACGGTGCTGGGAGGTGCCCGCGCATCGGCCGTAGAAAATACTGGCGATGGCGTGCGTGTCACTCTTGTCGATGGCCGCGTAGTGGAGGGATCGCACTGTCTGATGGCGGTGGGATCGGTCCCAAATACGCACGACCTGGGACTTGAACAGGCCGGCGTAGAGCTCAACGAGCGTGGATACATTCGTGTGGACCGGGTGTCGCGGACATCCGCTCGCGGTGTCTATGCCGCAGGAGACTGCA
>CAZHTO010000168.1:0-3602 GCA_964535845.1 uncultured Demequinaceae bacterium
GACGGTGCCGGCTATGTGTTCATGGACCCCAACACCTTTGACCAGGTGACCATCTCGCCCGAGATCATGGGCAACGCTACTGACTATTTGCTCGAGAACGAGAAGGCATCGATCGGTTCGCACAACGGCAACCCCATCTTTTTGGAACTGCCCGCATCCGTGGTGCTCGAAGTGACGTACACCGAGCCGGGCCTGCAGGGTGACCGCTCATCGGGTGGCACCAAGCCCGCCACGCTCGAGACCGGTAAAGAGATTCAGGTGCCGCTGTTCCTTGAGCAGGGCACCAAGGTCAAGGTCAACACTGAGTCAGGCGACTACCTCGGCCGCGTGAACGACTAAAACGGGGGCGTGGCGCGCACCCCTAGTAATGAATGGTCTGAGATGCTGTCCTCGTGACACTACTTCCTGCGCTAGAGAGGCTTAGCCCAAGACTTCTCGAGCGACGGTCGGATCGCCGACTGGAAGTACCCACGTGGGTTGCCGCGCTTGCCGTCATAGGTGCGGCACTGGTCTATCTCATCGTGGCGTGGGGAAACGCCGTGCCTGCGTTGTGGCTCGATGAGATCAACATGTTGGGTAACTCCCGTGTGCTAGCGGGCACCACACCCGAATGGGAATTAGTAGGGCCGGGCTATATGCCTGGTCTCGCGTTACTCATGGCGCCGTTCTGGTGGTTTACCTCATCTGCGCAGGCTGTTTATGTTGCAGGCCTGGCGCTCACCAGTGTCATAGCACTTCTGACCATTTGGCCGCTGTCGAAGATCGTTCACCACTACGGCGTATCGCAACGAGTGGCGGTAGTCCTCGCGAGTCTCATTATGGTGAGCCCGGCCCGGTCGTTCTTGTCGAATTTTATGCTGTCGGACTCGCTTCTGTTGCTCACTATTTGCCTTGTGTTTCTGAGTGCCAGGCGTTTAGCCGCAGATTGGGCGTTGAGTAGCGCCCTGATCCTTGGGCTGACGACTGCAGCCAGCGTGCTTGCCCATGGTCGCGGCGTCAGCGTGGCGATAGCGGTAGGGCTTTGGTGCCTCTATCACCTAAGGCAGGGCCGCAAATCGGCGCTGATTCTCGCAGTCAGCACCGGCCTAGCACTGTCGATCGGTGCATTCTTGCTTTATAGGTGGCTTAGCGAAAGCCTGTACCGCTCCGACACCCGACTATCCATTGACCAACGCATATACGAGCAAGACATTCTCGATATTGCCGGCACGGTCTCAGGGCAATTGTGGTACCTCACGCTTGCATGGCCGCTCATCGCCATCGCTGGAGTGGCACTAGTGGTTCACCGCTGGCGCTTAGATCCAGTGTCTCGATTGATTGTGATCGCAGCAGTCATGACTTTTGCACTATCTGTTCAGCAGATGCAGGGGTCAGACACCTTCAATCGCCTTGACACTTGGTTTTACGGGCGATACAACGACGCGGTGTGGACAGTGATAGCGGCAATCGGGCTCGCACTGCTCACTCGAGTGAGATGGCCTGCTTTCAATCTGCTCGCGGTGCTAGGCACGGTTGTTGTCGGGGCTGCAATGTACTTGCTGCAAGTTCCACAGATTCCGAAAGAGATGTTCTGGCAGGCCGTGCATGTACCTGGAGTCGCGCCATGGTTAAGCACTGGGAACTATAGCGAGCAAGGCGATCAGAACTGGATGTGGCTAAGCACTCTTCCTACCCTTATCGCTGCGTTGTTCGCCTTGCTCGCTTTGGTGAGGTTCTGGCTAATACCTGTTCTCGCCCTGATGTGGGTGACGTTAGGGCTTTTGCATGACCAGGGAACAGCTGACCTGCTTGTTGGCGATCGGTCGGTCAATGCAGACCCTCTAGGTGTGAGCGACCTCCCTCAGTCCGCACGTCTAGGAGCGACCTCTGACCTCCAGAGTGGTGCTAACGCGCTCGTTTTCTTCGCAGATCAGCGCCAAGGACAAGTGGCTCTAGTCGACGGTCCGGACGCAGTTGGACAGGTTGATTTGCTTTGGGGAAGTTATAAGGCACCAGGGCCGTTGGCTGCCGGGGCCAAAGTGCATAGCGAACGGGGAAGCGGATCTATCGTTCTATGGGTCTACCCCGGAACGGTATTCGACGAATTAGCTAGTCAAGGGAAGCTACAGGACAAGCCCGACTGGCTTGTGGAAGATTGAGCCACTCTGAGCCCTCTAAAGTAGGGACCATGAAGATTTTCTTGATGCAATCCACCGCCCGCCTGCCTATAGCGTCGGCGTAGTGGGCGCCCGCACCAAGGCCCGCAAGCGGGCACTTGACGTTCTGTTTGAAGCCGACCAGCGTGGAATCAACGTAGGCCAGCACCTCGAGGCGCGCATCGCCGAATCCGGCACCCAGACGCCGCTGCCCGAATACTCCATTGAGATAGTCCGCGGCGTACTGTCACGCTGGACCGAGCTCGATGCGATTATTGCCGAGGCAAGCGTGGACTGGCCCATGAAGCGCATGCCAGCCGTGGACCGCAACCTTTTGCGTATCGCTGCCTGGGAAATCTTGGCCAACAACGAAGTTTCCGTGGCTGTTGCCATCGATGAGGCTGTCGAGTTGGCCCGTGATCTCAGCACTGATGACTCGCCCCGGTTCTTGAACGGCGTACTCGGCCGTATCGCACGCGATGCGCCCGCGCTGGGCTCATCCCCAGCCGACGACCTGTCGTAACCACCGCATACGGCTGCGGCCTAAAAACTGGGGAGCGGATGCCGTTCTGCGTATTTTAAGATTTCCTAGAATACGCAAAACGACAACGTAGACCCTAGGCCCCGAGCACTCGAGCCTCACGTGCTACGTGGGACCTGGCAGCAGTTGCCGTTGCTCGCAGCAGTCCTCGGCGCCCAGGGCTCTTCCCGGCATTGTCAGTGCCTCCCGCCATAGTGGTGGTGACCGCAACCGATACTGACCAAAAGGGGCCGCCTTCCATGACGACGCTCGCTCAAGTCGATCCTCGGCAGTTCCGAGGTCGGTGACACTTACGGGCACGGGGGGCGCAGACCAGCCAGTGATGCTGCGGGTGTTCTGCACTTTCTATGGCAATAAGTTCGTGCTGTTGCTTGGTGGATACGACAAGAGGCGTGACCCCTCGGCAAAACGGCAACAACGCGAGATTCAACGTGCTCGAAAGAGACTCACCGCTTGGCGGCAAGCGGGCTCCCCTTTACAGAGGTATGTGTTGAGACACATACTAGCCGTGGCCGTTAAGGAGGCTCGAGGCATGGGAAAGAAGTTCAGCACGATCGCCGCCAAGGCACGTAAGTCGTGGTCCGATGAGGCGCTCCGTATTAACGAAGCCGCGTCACAGACGTTTAGTGCCGAAATGGACCTGCGTGTCGAACTGGGCGTCGAGCTCGCGAACCTAAGGCACGCCCGCAATCTCACACAACCGGACCTACAACGCTTGTCTGGAGTTCAACAAGCGGAGATTAGTCGCATCGAGAGGGGCATCGCCAACCCCACGCTCGCCACCATTGAGAAACTCACCCGCGCACTGGGTAGTCAGTTGACGGTTCTAGTCCGTGGCTTGAGCGACACGAATGGAGAGGTTGCAGACGTTGGCGTCCAGGGCTCCAGCGTCAGGTAGGCTTTCCCCGATAGACATCCTTTAACCA
>CAZHTO010000169.1:0-3598 GCA_964535845.1 uncultured Demequinaceae bacterium
CAGGCATGATCAAAGCCTTCCTCGAAAAGCCCACAGACCCTGAAGGACTGCCCGACTCTCCACAAGAGATTCTCGCGTCGATGGGCAACTACGTTGCTACTGCAGATGCGCTCCTCGAAGCCCTTAAGCACGACGCAGAGAACGAGGACTCTAAGCACGACATGGGCGGTGACATCGTCCCTTACTTTGTGAACAAGGGCACCTGCGGCTTCTACGACTTCGTAGAAAACGACGTCCCCGGCTCAACCGACCGCGACCGCGACTACTGGCGCGACGTAGGAACCGTGGACTCGTACTACGAAGCTCACCAAGACCTCATCTCAGTCCAGCCCATTTTCAACCTTTACAACCACGAGTGGCCAGTTCACCAAGGACTCATTACCGAGCCCCCAGCAAAATTCATCCACTCCGAAGAGGGCCGCCTAGGCCACGCAGCGGACTCGGTAGTGTCGCCCGGCGTTATCGTCTCGGGTGCCACAGTCACCGGATCCGTACTCTCCCCCGGCGTGCGTTTACACTCCTGGTCCACAGTCTCGGACTCGGTGCTACTCGACCACGTGATCGTGAACCGTCACGCCCAAGTTCACCGTGCCATCCTGGACAAGAACGTCATCATTGAAGAAGGCGCTCGCGTAGGGATTGACCGCCAGTCCGACATTGAGCGCGGCTTCACCGTGACTGAATCTGGCATCACCGTTGTTCCCAAGGGCACAGTGGTCACCGCATGACGGGACGGCTCATAGTTCTTGATGTCGACTCCACACTCATTACAGCCGAGGTCATCGAACTCATCGCTGCCCGAGCAGGCACGCAGGTCGAGGTCGCCGCGGTAACTGAGGCTGCGATGCGAGGCGAGATCGATTTTGGTGAATCGCTACGTCAGCGCGTGAAAACACTTGCCGGTGTGCCAGAAACGGTTTTTGCGGACGTCATCGACGAGGTCGAATTCACGCCTGGCGCCAAGAACCTCATCTCCACCTTGCAGGCCGAAGGCTGGACTGCAGCCCTGGTGTCTGGCGGTTTTGCGGAGATCGTGGAAACTCTTGCTGACCGTATGGGAATCACTCGGTTTCGCGCGAACCGCTTAGAAGTCGCCGACGGCCGGCTTACTGGCCGCACACTTGGCCCCGTTATCGACAGTGAAGCCAAAGCGCAAGCGCTACGCGAGTATTGCGAAGAGCTGGGCATCAATACGGCCGATGCGGTGGCAGTCGGAGATGGAGCCAACGACTTAGGCATGATGGCAGTAGCGGGGCTCGGGGTAGCGTTTAATGCCAAGCCCATCGTTCAAGAGCAAGCAGACGTTGCCGTTAACGAGCCCCGACTCGACGCTGTACTCAAGGTCATTAAGCGGGCTTAACCGGCTGGTTGCGCGACACCTTCACTAGTTGCCACTTCAACCGGGTTGAGGTCGCCTGGCTCAAAGGCGGGGAAACCATCGAGGCTGTGAGAGTTCTTGCGCGCCCAGTAATCGCGCATTCTCGCTTCTCCTTGGCCCGTCGACCAGCGGTCAAGGTGATCACGGTCTTCCGTGTACGTCATTAACGGCACCGCCATTCCACACGAGTCGCTAATGCGTTCAGCGTCCACGACGACGACCGCGCGGGCACCCGCGTTATCTGGGAAAAGCGCGTACCACTCGTCCCAATCTGGGTGCTCTCTAGGAATAATGCGGGCGGTGCCGTGTACCCGCACAATATTGGGTGGCCCTTCAAATGCGCACCACATCAGCGTGATGCGGTTGACCTTCTTCACATGCGCCACAGTCTCTGATCCGGACCCTGTGAGGTCCAGGTATGCGACACGGTGCCCATCGATCACTCTGAGAGTGCCGGTTCCTCCCTTAGGCGACACATTTACGTGGCCGTCGGCTGCTGCGGTCGCGACAAAGAACATGTGCTGACGCTCAATAAACGCCGCGATATAGCCATCCAGGGTGGGATAAATGGTCGACAAGTGACCCCTCCAGAGCAATCAGGCCTGTTTTAGGCCCTACTTATCGCCGCGACCCGAAATCACAGTGAGAAGGCGTGCGCTACGTGAATCAAGATCTGCCCATTCGCCGTCGAACTCTAGAACCGCGGCAGTGCCGGTCCTCAGTCCCAGAGCAATGCGCTTGAGAGCCGTCGTGTCAGATCCAAGCCCCGACAGGAATGCCACGGTCGCAGAAGACGTGGGCTCGTGGCCGACTACTATCACGCTGTCGACATCACCCAGTTCCGTGAGGTGGCTGACAACGCCCTCAACATCCGTCTCGTAAAGGTCATCGACAGTGCGCGCTTCACAGTCAGTGAGGGCCGCAGAGGCAAGCTTCCATGTCTGCTGGGTGCGGACAGCAGGCGAGACAAGTGCGACAGAGGGCTTGAATCCTGCTGCGGAAATCTCTTCACCTAGCTTGGTCGAAGCCTTGCGCCCCACAAGAGAAAGAGGACGCTCAGTGTCGAGAAGCGCGGGAGACGGGGCCTCGGCCTTGCCGTGGCGAGCAATAATGAGAGTACGCATGGCTCTACTGTCCCATCGCATGGACGCCGCCGTCGACATGAACCATCTCGCCAGTCGTGGCGGGGAACCAATCACTGAGCAAAGCAGTGACTGCGCGAGCTGTGGGTTCGGTTGACTCCGAGTCCCAGCCAAGCGGAGCGCGGTCAGACCATACGCCTTCCATCTGGTCGAATCCAGGAATGTTGCGGGCAGCGGTCGTTTTAATAGGACCGGCAGAAACGATGTTGCAGCGAACACCCTTCGGGCCCAAGTCACGCGCGAGGTAACGGTTGACGGCTTCGAACGAGGCCTTAGCAACTCCCATCCAGTCATATACGGGCCACGCGTAGCGGCCATCGAAGGTGAGTCCTACGATTGCCCCGCCGTTGTCCATAAGAGGGAGGGCTGCTTGCGCAAGGGCCTTGAGCGAATAAGCGGAGATGTGGATTGCGGTTTGCACGTCTTCCCACTCGGCGGACATAAAGTTGCCACCCATGACGGTCTGCGGGGCGAAGCCAATGGAGTGCACAACCCCGTCAAGGTGTGGCACGTGTTCGCGCACCTGGTCCGCGAGTGCAGAAAGGTGCTCAGGATTTGTCACGTCAAGCTCAACTACTTGCGCGGTGGTGGGAAGTCTGCGACCCATTGCTTGGGTAATTTTGAGCGTGCGGCCCACGCCGGTGAGAACCACCGTGGCTCCTTGCTCTTGGCACAACCGTGCCACTTCGAAGGCGATCGACCCTTCAGTTAAAACGCCGGTCACCAGAATGTTTTTGCCCTCGAGCATGCCCATGTGTGTTCCTCCTCGTAGGAAGCCTAGCCGCTGTCATCGTTGCGGCTCGTTAAATGTGGAGTGATAAATCGAAGTGGTAAGCCCGGTCTAGTGGCCCATGCCCAATCCGCCGTCAACGGGTAGAACTGCACCAGAGACGTAGCCGGCGTTGTCAGATGCCAGGTACAAGGCAGCGGCCGCGACGTCGTCGGTTCCACCAAAACGCTTAGCTGGGATGTTTGCTTCGTACTGTTTGACCAGGTCTTCGCCTAACTCTCCGGTCATATCGGTGGTGATAAACCCTGGCGCGATCACGTTGGCGGTGATGTTGCGTGCGCCAAGTTC
>CAZHTO010000170.1:0-3449 GCA_964535845.1 uncultured Demequinaceae bacterium
CGGGCGTTCGTTACTGGTCCGTGGCACCGCCGAACTGGAGTTCCGGAGCGATGTCGAGGGCCTATTCTTCGATGACGTCGTTGGCGGCGCGGTCGTTAGCTGAGGGGGTTCACGATCGTCCCGTCGGAGACCACCTGTCCTGCCGCAGCCTTGACGAAGTTGCGTTCGAACGAGCTGACGACCTGAAGCTGGCCGCGCGCGGCTTGACGTTGCTCTGCACGAAGATCGGGCACACCAGCGCGGTGATCATCTCGCCCTACCGCTGGGCACGGTGGCAAGCAGGTGGGCACTCATAGGAGCGCCGCTCCGGCGTGGATGGGTGTCGCTCGCACCTCCACCACGGCCCACTGGGAAAGGCCCTTATGGCCGTTCGGTCGCGCTCGTGCGGAGGGGCCGCCGCCGTGAGCGGCCAACAGCGAATGAGCGCGTGCCGGGCAGTTGCGGCACTTCAGTAGACACTGAAGTGGTAAGCATCGAGAGTCGCCAGCGCTGGTGGCACTGTTTCTGACGGGACGGTCGGGGTCGGCGGCAGCCGGCGGCGTGAGGGGGAAACCTTGAAGCCTTTTCAGCGTGCCTTTTCGTCTGTAGTCGTAGCGGTGTGCGTCCTTGGCGCAGCGACGGGAGGTGTGTCAGCGGCCTCCGAATCGATGCGCCCTGAGCCTATGGTGGCTGATGGGTCTGGTGATCGGTCGTCCGCGGTCGCTGCTGCCGAGGAGGCTGAGCTGGCCGAGTCGGAGCGTCCTCGAGCTGCCGGTCCGTACGAGCCATACGAGAATGGTTCATGGGAGCGATCGCCGCGCCATGGGGCTGAGGACGCGTCAATCGTGATCGGTCGGTACATCGAAGAACGGTGGCCAGAGACGCAGTCAGGTGTGTGGATGAGCCCGGACGAAGAACCGCACGTCACCGTGGCGTTCGCCGTTGCTGACGATCAGCTCGAGTCTCTGACTCGAGAGATTCGCAGGCACGTGCCCGGTGACTACGAACTCGACGTCGTTGCGGTGAAACACAGTGAAGCTGAGCTTGTCGCGGCGGAGTTGGCGTTGGTGGCCCTGCTGCAGCGCGAGGATGGTACCGGGCCGTTGAGTCAAGCACTCTCGAGAGGCGCTGATCTCGCCAGAACAGGAACCGCTGTCGACCTCATCAACAACGGCCTCACGATGTTCCTCGGCGTGCCGGAGACGGCTGTGACCGCGATGAGAACGGAGAAGGGGACTCACGAAGAAGCCGTCGATGCTGCGCTGACCGAGACAATCCGAGACTGGAGCGCATCCCTTCATACTACAACTGAATCCCTCAATGAGTCAATCGGTGTCCCGGTAGACATCAAGCTAGGAAGCGTAGTGCTTGATGGAAACTGTAGCTCAAAGGTCAACTGCTACTCTAGCATGCGCGGCGGGTTGAAGCTTCATCGGAACGGTTCCACTGCGACTCTATGTACGGCCGGCCCCACTGTCTTTGGTGGTTCGGGTCGTAGATTCATCCTTACGGCCGGGCACTGTGGAAATCTAGAGTTTCACCACGAGAACCGCCTCTACGGCAATACTGATCGGCGACGGTTCTCCGCGACACCCCCCTACCTGAACATCGATGCGCAGCGGGTCGTTAACACGAATACCAACTGGTCTCACCGGGGCTTGACGTGGGTTGAGCCGAGTGACCAGAGAGTAGTCAGGAACTACTTCCGGGTGGGAGACCTACGGCTAAACTGGACGGTCGGGAACACTGGGGCGGTTTCCAGCGTGGCTAGTGCCAAACGTGGCGTCATTACGAACCTGAACTACCGACCTTCCCCTGACTCGCCGAATACGTATGTACTGGCGGATTATTGCGCAACTGGTGGCGATTCCGGTGCCTCAATCTTCAGGGACAATAGTATTGCCGGAATACACACCGGCCGGCCAGTGGGGGTGACCTGCACTAGTGGCCACTATGCCGGTGCATACTTCAGCCATATCGACCTAGTGCTAAGTGACTTGAACGTCTTTCTTATCACGGAGTAGGTCGGCGCTCTTCTTCGACAGAGGGCCCGAGCTCCAGGGAACCGGGGACGCCGGGTCAACGTCCTACCCTCCATCAAGCGCGAAGGGACGCAGATGAAGGGCAGGTGTGCACGACGGATCGCACTCGCTGGCGCGATGGGGCTCGTTACGGCCTGCGCCGTGCCCGGCGATGGGTCTGGTGATCGGCCGTCCGCGGTCGCTGCTGCCGAGGAGGCTGAGCTGGCCGAGTCGGAGCGTCCTCGAGCTGCCGGTCCGTACGAGCCATACGAGAATGGTTCATGGGAGCGATCGCCGCGCCATGGGGCTGAGGACGCGTCAATCGTGATCGGTCGGTACATCGAAGAACGGTGGCCAGAGACGCAGTCAGGTGTGTGGATGAGCCCGGACGAAGAACCGCACGTCACCGTGGCGTTCGCCGTTGCTGACGATCAGCTCGAGTCTCTGACTCGAGAGATTCGCAGGCACGTGCCCGGTGACTACGAACTCGACGTCGTTGCGGTGAAACACAGTGAAGCTGAGCTTGTCGCGGCGGAGTTGGCGTTGGTGGCCCTGCTGCAGCGCGAGGATGGTACCGGGCCGTTGAGTCAAGCACTCTCGAGAGGCGCTGATCTCGCCAGAACAGGAACCGCTGTCGACCTCATCAACAACGGCCTCACGATGTTCCTCGCATTCGAATCGCTCGCTCAAGCCGATGGCGATACGTTGACCGCCACGGTGGATGCGCTACGCGACGAACTGGGGGTGGAGGTGTCCATATCACCGGGCACCGGACCCGTCCTCGACGGTGGTGACAGTGGCCTGAGCTGACCATCCGGCGGCTTGCCCGGGCGCGTGCCGCCAGCCGTATGTGTTAATGACCCGCCGTGCTGAATGCGGGGGCGATCAGATGCGCGCGATCGAACATGCCAATCGGGTTGGCCGACCTACGGATTGGGATGCCAGGGAGCGCGCTCGAGATCCGAGGCTTGCTGGAGCGCGCCATTTCGGATCTCGAGGTGCACGCGTGTCTCTGCTGTGGCAACCACACGCTGTCTGGCCCACCCCTGGCAGTGATGAGATCTGTCCGGTCTGCTGGTGGCAGGACGACTACGTCGGCCTGCAGGAGCTTCGGGGGCGGCGAAGCCTACGGGCGGCTCGTGACAGCGTGAGAGGCTGGTCTCACTACCGTGCAACAACCGCCGTTATCTGCACGCTGCACGCGACCGTCCGACCATCGGGTGGGGGTGGGCCGCGTCCGGCCCGGGTGTGGTCAGCGCCGAGCGACGACGGCGGCCACACGCCGTGTCGGGTCGGGTCGGGGGCGTCGTCGTCACGTGGTCGGCGTTGCTCCTTCGGTCGCTGTGTCGGCCGCGTCGGCAGCGGCGGTGGGGTTGCTGTCGGTGATGCCGAGCAGGTGGTGGAGGCGGGCGGTGGGGACTAGGAGGCGTCGTCCGAGGCGGATGGTGG
>CAZHTO010000171.1:0-1201 GCA_964535845.1 uncultured Demequinaceae bacterium
CGACCATCGGCCTTGGGGTGGTTGCTCTCATTTCACTGCTGGTCTTTGGGCTCGGCACGTCTGCTGGTACGTCAACAACCTTTGCCGTTGCCACGAACTCTGACTTTATGACTTTGCCGAGCGTGACGTTGCCGTCCAAGCTCGCGGCCGTCTCACTTTCAGTGGTGGGCATTTTGCTCGCGGCATGGACAGGATTCAGGGCTTCGCAACACCGTAAGGTGGGCATCTGGCTACCCGTGGTGTTCGGTATGGCGATCATGGGTGCGTTGCTCACGTGGGCAGGCGCAGACCGTACGGGTACCACCATCCAACTCACCGGGCTCCTCACGTCCGCACTGTTCTTAGCGGTTCCGCTTGTGTTCGGTGCGCTCGCAGGAACACTGTGTGAGCGCTCGGGAATCATCAACATCGCCATCGAAGGCCAGTTGCTTGCGGGCGCGTTCCTTGCCGCACTGATCGCATCGATGGTGGGCAACGCCTATGTAGGTCTTATTGCTGCGCCCGTTGCCGGTGCGCTCGTGGGCCTGCTGCTGGCAATCTTTGCGACCAAGTATTGGGTCAACCAGATCGTGGTCGGTGTGGTGCTCAACCTCTTGGTGTTAGGCCTCACCAGCTTTTTCTACAGCACCGTCATGACCGATAACCCTGCTCTCAACCAGGGCATGGGCCTCGCGCGCTGGGACATCCCGGTACTGTCGTCGATCCCCATCATTGGCCCCGTCCTGTTTAAGCAGAACCTGCTTGTCTACCTGATGTACGCAGTCGTTATTGTGTTCCAGATCATGCTGTTCAAGTCCCGCTGGGGCTTGCGCGTGCGGTCAGTGGGGGAGCACCCCAAGGCCGCAGACACGGTGGGCATCAAGGTCAATCGCACCCGGATCCGCAACACCATGCTTGGCGGTGCGATCGCCGGACTCGGCGGCGCTTTCTTTACGGTCGCGTCCGGGCTGGCGTTCGGTAAAGAGATGACGTCTGGCAAGGGATATATCGCACTCGCGGCGATGATTCTGGGTCGGTGGAGTCCTAAGGGTGCGCTCGCTGCGGCACTGCTCTTTGGTTTTGCCGATGCGCTCAGGGTCCAGTTGGGAATTATTGGGTCGGATATTCCGTCACAGTTCCTAGCAATGACCCCGTATCTCGCCACCATCCTTGCCGTCGCGGGGCTCGTGGGGCACGCACGCCCACCAGCCGCCGAGGGCAT
>CAZHTO010000171.1:1301-3432 GCA_964535845.1 uncultured Demequinaceae bacterium
CACGCCATGATCAACACGGGCGAGCGGCTGGACTTTTCAGACTTGGGCCGTCCCACGGCAGACAAGCACTCAACTGGCGGGGTGGGCGACAAGATCACGTTGCCACTTGCACCACTGGTCGCGGTCTATGGCGTGGCAGTACCGCAATTGTCTGGCCGCGGGCTGGGCCATACGGGTGGCACGCTCGACAAGCTCGAGTCCATTCCTGGCTGGCAGGCCGCAATGTCTAACGAGCAAATGCATGCACAACTTCGCGACGTTGGCGCGGTTATTTGCGCTGCGGGTTCTGGCCTGGCTCCTGCCGACAAAAAGCTTTATGCCTTGCGTGATGTGACCGGCACAGTCGAGGCGATTCCGCTGATTGCCTCGTCCATCATGTCGAAAAAGATTGCCGAGGGTACCGGTTGCCTGGTCCTCGACGTCAAGGTCGGCTCGGGCGCCTTCATGAAGGACATTGACCAGGCACGTGAGTTGGCGCGCACCATGGTCGCGCTGGGGGCCGATGCGCGGGTCACCACCTCCGCCCTCATCACTGACATGTCGACGCCACTCGGGCGCGCTATTGGTAACGGTCTTGAAGTCACCGAATCTGTTGAGGTGCTCGCCGGTGGCGGCCCAGCCGACGTGGTCGAGCTCACCGTTGAGCTGGCGCGCGAGATGCTCGCGGGCGCTGGGGTTACCGGAGTGGACCCAGCAGAGGCGCTCAATGACGGCCGTGCGATGGATGTGTGGCGCCGCATGATTGCTGCGCAGCACGGAGACCCGGATGCGGCAATGCCTGAAGCTCCTCACATCGAAGAGGTTCGCGCAGAGGCTGATGGCGTGGTCACCCGGATGGACGCTATGGGCGTAGGAATGGCGGCATGGCGTTTAGGTGCCGGCCGTGCTCGCAAGGAGGACCCCGTTCAGGTGTCTGCAGGAGTGACGTTGCACAAGACTCTTGGCGAGCGGGTATCTAAGGGTGACATCATCATGACGCTCCACACAGAGACCGAGTCGCGCATGCCACGAGCATTGGAGTCGCTAGCTCAAGCGTGTGATGGCGCTGGTGCGGTAGAGATTTCTGACGGCAACGTCACGCGCAAGATCGTGCTCGACCGGGTGGCTGCGGCATCATAAACGTGGGTTGGACACTAGCGTCAGTGGTGGCCAAGGGAACGGTCGCGATCGGTCTGCGCCCACAATGGTCGACCCCTTATGCGGCCGCCCTTGCGGCGGGCCGGGCACAACGGGGCCAGTGGGCCAAAGGCGATACCTATTTCGAGCGCGCTTTCGCACGTGCGCGAGCTCGCGCACAGACCGCGGATGCCAAAGCGCTAGTCGCTGCCCACAACGAAGTAGGGGACGATGCGGCTGTGGTTCACCGCGCCGTGGCATCCGGGGCGCCCGTCGAGGCAGTGGCGTCGCTCGCTGCGGCCTGGGAGGCTCTACCTCGCTCCGCTCGTGACGTGATTCGTACCCCAGTCGGTACCCAGATAGGCGAGGTGCGGTTGGGCCCCGTGGCGGCTCGGCAAGTGGACGACACCACGTGCGGCGCGGCTGTGATGGCCATGATGCTCATGATGGGCGACCCGCTTGTTGCTGCGTGGGTGATGACTGGCAGACATTTTGGCAACTACCTGCCCCCCGCGGTACTCGACGTGACCCTGACGGTCCCCGCGGCCCGAAGTGTCGAAGAACGGTGGCACGCGCTCCAGCGCGTGCTTCATTACGACACCACCCGGCGTGGCCTCGTCGCTGCGCCATGGCCCCGGAACTTGGGCACCCCGCCGTGGCGTGTTGACGAACGCACGCGCTTTGCAGGGCTGAGGTTTCGCGGCGCAATTCTGGACGACACGGATGGTGGCGCGGTGACTGCTGCCATTGCCCACGCATCGGCCGCATTACGAGACGGCATCCCAGTGCCGCTCTACACGTCAGGTGACTCGCGACTAGGCCTCGCGACAGTGATTCCGCGTCACGTGGTGTTGCTGGTGGGGCGTACCGACACCGGCTTCTTGGTCTATGAGCCTGGAGCTGGCGTAGTGGTGCCGTTGTCCGAGGCCAGACTGTACGGTCCGGGCCCGCGCGAAGCCGCCTACGGGCACTGGACCCGAGCCGCATGGTTGATTCTCCCGCGCCCTGCCCGCCC
>CAZHTO010000172.1:0-3419 GCA_964535845.1 uncultured Demequinaceae bacterium
GTCAGTAGGCTGGACCGCATGACCGCAGTCGACACTCGTTACGTCCTGAGCCTCTCGTGCCCAGACCGCCCTGGAATTGTTCACGCCGTCTCCGGAATGCTTGCCGAGCACCAAGGGAACATCGCTGAGTCTCAGCAGTTTGGCGACCCTGACACGGGACTGTTCTTTATGCGAGTGGCCGTGTCGAGCCCCGTCACACTCGAGGAGCTCTCTGAAGCAGCCGAGGCTCTCGCAGCACGCTTTGACATGACGTGGAAGCTGGATATTGCAGGACGGCCGATGCGCACGCTAGTTCTCGGCTCCAAGTCAGAACACTGTGCGAACGACTTGCTGTTCCGTGAGCGCGCCGGCACCCTCCCCGTGGACATCGTTGCCATGGCAGGCAATCACGCGACACTCGCCCCCCTTGCCGCGTTCTATGGCAAGGAGTTCCACCACATTCCGGTAACGCCAGAGACTAAGCCTGACGCCGAGCAAGCACTGCTCACCCTCATCAACGAGCTGGACGTCGAGCTGGTGGTGCTCGCTCGCTACATGCAAATTTTGTCGCCCGAACTATCTGAGCAACTGCACGGGCGCGCCATCAACATTCACCACTCATTCTTGCCCAGCTTCAAGGGAGCACGGCCGTACTACCAAGCCCATGACCGTGGTGTGAAACTGATTGGTGCCACCGCGCACTACGTGACTGCGGACCTTGACGAAGGGCCCATCATTGAGCAAGAAGTCGAGCGCGTGAACCACACGTACACGCCAGAGACTCTTACTGCCGTAGGCGCCGATGTGGAGCGCACCGCCTTGGCGAGGGCCGTGCGCTGGCACGCCGAACACCGCGTACTGCTTGACGGCCACCGCACCATCGTCTTCGAATAGTGAGCATGCGCCTAGCCACGGCCGCATCGATAAGTCCAGCCGAACTACGGGAATAGGGCATACCTCACATTCGGTTGAACCTGTGAGGGGTGTACGCCGACACTAGACGTTGGACCTTACTAGCCAGGAGACCCGGATCATGGTGACAAGTAACCGGCGTACCGCACGAAGGACCACGGCTATCACGTTGGCAATGGCTGTGGTCGCGGTTTTGGTAGGAGTGCCAGCCGCGCAGGCAGTCAGTAGCGCTGAGGCCGCTGGAATCCGCATCATTTATCAAGCCACCAACCAGCACCGAGCTAACAATGGCGAACCGGGGCTCCTTCAGGCCGCCCAACTCGACACCATCGCACAGGTGTGGTCGGAGCGAATGCTCTCCGACTACAAGCGGCACGGAGACTTAGACGCGGCCTTCCGTCACAACCCTAACTACTGGACCCAGATGCCGAATGCAGGGAAGCAGTCCGGCGGTGAGAACATAGCCGCGAACTGCGGCTATGGAAGCGCCTCGCAAGCTGCCAACCGGTTGATGGACCAGTGGAAAGAATCCCCGCCCCACAACGCCAGCATGCTTAATGGCTCCTACAACTACATAGGTGTGGGCTTTGCCTACGATTCGCAATCTGGTTGCGCATTTGGAACCCAAAACTTTGGCCAATACTCCCAGCCTCTTCAGCTCGCGCACGAGTTCATCGATGTGCCGCGCTCCCACCAGTTCTACCGAGAAATCACATGGCTTTCGAACTCGGGAATCACCAACGGCTGGTCTGACGGAACCTTCCGCCCCCGCGACGCGGTCTCTCGTGAGGCGTTTGCGGCCTTCCTTTACCGGGATGCTGGGCGTCCGCCAGTAACGTTGCCCGCGCAGTCGCCTTTTAAGGACGTGCCTAAGAACGCACAGTTCTACAAAGAGATCGTGTGGCTCGAGCAACAGAACATCACTAACGGCTGGTCTGACGGCACCTTCCGCCCCCGCGAAAGCATTGATCGCAACGCCATGGCCGCTTTCCTCTACCGCTACGAAGGCCGCCCGTCGTTCACGCCCCCGTCTACGTCACCGTTCAGGGATCTGACTCGGAACTCAAAGTTCTACAAAGAGATCACATGGCTCGACACCCGCGGCATTACTAACGGCTGGTCCGACGGCACCTTCCGCCCACACGGCAAGGTCACTCGCGAAGCTACGGCAGCGTTCTTCCACCGCTTAAACGGCCGGCCCTAAGCCACTGTGCTCATCACCACTGCGCCCAATACCACTGTGCTGAACTTCCCGCGCCAGCATTCTGCGCCTCAGCTCTAGCGCGAATTGTCCTGATTCGCTAGGGTTTCCCCGGCATGGGGCAATAACTGCCCTCAAACACTTCTCTCGGGGGACCTTTTGACCGCTCGCACCACCCTTCCTGCACGCATCACGATCGCTATGCTCGCGGCGCTGCTCGCCCTGAGTGGCATCACCGCCAGCGCCGCATCCGCATCGAGTTCACGTTTTAGCGACGTCTCCGACTCGCACCAATTTCACACGCAGATCAGTTGGCTTGCCGAGATGCGGGTCGCCACCGGATACGCCGACGGAACCTTCCGCCCACGTGACGCCGTGTCACGCGAGGCCTTTGCGGCATTTTTGTATCGTCTCGTGGGCTCCCCGCAGGTGACGTTGCCGTCGCGCTCGCCGTTTACGGACGTGCCTACCTCCGCACAGTTCTACAAGGAAATTGTCTGGCTTTCCCAGCAGCGCATCACGACTGGCTGGGCAGATGGCACGTTCCGCCCCAAGGACCGCATCTCTCGCGAGGCCGTGTCCGCCTTCCTCTATCGCGGGAGTACTGGCCTGCACGGCACCCAGGATCGCTACTACGAGGTCGGCGCGCAGATTTTCCCGGGTACGTACGTCTCGAATGTGAAGAATCCGAATGGGCAATATCCCTGGTGTGCGTGGGAGCGCCACGAAACCGGCGACCGCTCGTGGCACTACTTGACGATCGCGATCTCGAACCGCGGCCGGAGCATCGCCACCGTGGACCCATCAGACGGATTCTTCCTTAGCAACAACTGCGTCAACTGGACCCCATTGCGCCCTACAACCCCCAACGCAACCTCGTTTGGGGAAGGCATGCACGTAGCCGGCTACCACATGCAACCTGGCACCTACCGGGTTCAGGCAAACGGTGGATGCAGAGCAGACCACTGGGACGGCCACGTGGACTATGGGGCGCGCGTGATTCCCACCATCAGGGGCGACGGCCAAGAGGAGGTCCACTTGCGCGTGGGCCACATTGTCGCCTCGAGCGTTGAATGCGGCACCTGGACTCGCGTCGCCAACTGAAGAGATCGGCTAGCCAGTTCCTAGTCCTTGGCAGGGCCTATAGGCCCTGCCAAGCAGGCTTGTTCGCTTGTGCCCAGTCGCCATAGTCGCGGTATTGGAGCTCAGAAGCGGCCGCCTCGTCCAGGATGACCGTGGCGTGTGGGTGGAGCTGAATAGAGGATGCGGGTAGCGAGGCCGTCAATGGACCCTCGATCGCGGCAGCCACTGCCTTAGCCTTCCCTGC
>CAZHTO010000173.1:0-3263 GCA_964535845.1 uncultured Demequinaceae bacterium
CTGCCTCGACCGTGGGGGGCTCGCCTGGACGTAGCTTGCGGTAGAGGTCTACGAGAGCCTCGTCCTGCGTGTGAACGGTGTCCTTTTCCAGCGTCTCGAGCATTGCGGGGAAGTCTTTGAACTCCTCAGCAATCTGCTCGTCAGACAGGCCGAGGGCCTTGAGGAACAGCGTCACTGGCTGCTTACGCTTGCGGTCTACACGCACGCCAACGGCGTCACGCTTGTCGATCTCAAACTCAAGCCATGCGCCACGTGAAGGGATGAGCTTCGCGGTGAAGATGTCCTTGTCGGACGTCTTGTCGGGCGTGCGCTCGAAGTAGGCGCCGGGCGAACGCACCAGCTGCGAGACGACCACGCGCTCGGTGCCGTTCACAATGAACGTGCCCTTGGGGGTCATGAGTGGGAAATCGCCCATGAACACCGTCTGAGACTTGATCTCACCGGTGGTGTTGTTCATGAACTCCGCGGTGACGAACAGCTGAGCGGCGTAGGTGAAGTCCTTCTCCTTGCACTCTTCAGGAGTGTGGCGAGGCTCTTCGAAATAGGGGTCTGAGAAACTCAGCGACATCGTCTGACCAAAGTCTTCGATGGGCGAGATCTCTTCGAATATCTCTTGAAGGCCGGCTACTTCGGGAATATCATCCCGACCGTCCTTCTGTGCGGCCGCAACCCGTGCCTGCCACGCGGCATTGCCGACGAGCCAGTCAAAACTCTCCGTCTGGATACCAAGGAGGTTAGGAACCTCGATTGGTTCCGAGATCTTTGCGAAAGAGATTCGGGGTGATGCGGAACGGTTGGCGATAGCAGTTGCCGAGGGGGTGCGCGAGGCAGCCAAGGGCGGGTCCTTCCCTTTGATAGCGTGCGTGTCGCGAGTCCTTAGCCGCGGCTCCACCGGATCCCGGGGCCAAGCCGCTATCGAGCGGAGGCGCGCCGGGTAGGCATATGAGGGCAGGGCGATAGACAGCGCAAAGCAAGAGACTACCGCCACCGAGCCAATATGTCCAGTCGAGGTTGCTTCGCAAGCCGACACTCCGGGCGTCCCTCGATCGTTAGCCGGCACGCGCATCGGCTGTACTCGCCACAATGCTCGCATACGGCCGATGCGCGCTTTTGTCACGCTAAAACCGCGCCCCGCGTAGGGCAAGGGCCGTGCGACAACACGGCTTCCCGCTAACGCGCCAGTACCTTCGCGAACCGGGTAGCCCAGCGGTACCGCTCAGCAAGTGCGACTTTACTCAACACTGTGTTGTCCCACACCATGACGGTGTCGTCCACCACATGAATCGCGATTGTTCCCGGGGGTAGCTCATCGAGTAGCGCAGCAGCGCGCCCCGCAAGAGCTAACTGGCCCGCTCCCGCGTTATCTGCGAATAGATGCCACCGCTGTGCACCTGCAAAGTGCTCGAGCGTGACCTCCTCGCCAGCGATCGTCCGCGTCACACGCTTAGGAAAAGCGCGGTCAACAATATCCACGCGAGGTAACACTGTGTCGACCGTGACCCACACCGCACGGGCTGCGAACGGCCTGCGCGTGGGCCACCGACCAATATCGCCGTAAAGATAAGCCGCACCCGCACGCACCTCTGCTCCCGCGTAGCGCGCGGCATTGTCTACGGGTGCTTCGTAGTCAGCGATGGGACTGGCAGCCAGACCGTGCACAGCACTAAAGGGTGCCCAAGGAAAAGCAGGCGCCACGTACGGCACGCTACGGCGCACGCGCCAGTCGAGGTCCTCAGCCAGCTCGATCACCTGCTTGCCAACACGGCGTTGCCGCGAGGCGCGATCGGGCCGGAGGTTGACCACCACCATCCCCACCACAATGAGCGCGCCAGCCTGGACCATGGCGGCCCTCCAGAACTCCCCCACCCAGTGCTCGGGACCTGACTCCAAGTAAGCAAGCAAAGTGATCAAACCTGTGACAATGATCGCGACTATTCCTGCAACATCCCGCAAAGTTGCAGCGGTGCGCGCAATTGTGTCACTACGGAGCGTGCGCAACACGGGGTCACTACCCTTGCCGTCAGACGACCTGCCGTAAAGGAACTCGTAGTCCTGCGGCAGGCTCGTGAGGTGCATAAGCGCGTGCCCAAGTTGCTCCACCCGGCGATTGCGCGGCTCCGAACTAGCGACCCACGCGGACGCCCACCCCTCGTTCACGCGGACGCCAACACCCGGCTGGCCGTAATCGTTGAGCACGTCGACTAAGCGCACTGTCGGAACTCCCGCAAACAGGTCAAAGAGCCCTGGGGTGGTCCGCCACTCATCCCGCAGGTCTGGATGCTCGAGTTTGGTGAGCGGAATGCTCGAGTCGACAAGCGCGGCATCGCGCTCCCCGCACACCAGGGTCACGTCCGCAAACGGCTCGTACACCGCCTCACCCACGCGACCGGACCCAGACGCCAAAGCCTCATATGTTTCTCGCACACGTTGCCTGCTTGGAACCTCAAACTCGTCATGCTTGCCTTCCTTAGTGAGGCTCGCATAGAGATCAGGCGCTAGCCCGCTCGGATCCCTCAGTTCCACAAAGTACGTCCGCGTGGGTGAAGACAGATAGGCAGTATTTCGATTGGCCGCAGAGGTCGACCGCACCCGCTTGGAAACGTACGTCTGCTGCGCTCTCTGGTCCAGGGCACTCAGCATGCGCGCAGACGCAGCGGGCGTCAACGCCGCTTTCTTGCGGACCGGCGACACCCGCGGGCCCCGCAGGTCGTCCTCATCGATTTCCCCGGGCGGCGCCTCCCACAGCACCGCAGCAAGCGTGAATAGCCCACTCGCGACAAAGACCCCCAAAACTGCCGATGCTGCACCCACCCCGGCAGCAAGCCCGCGACCCTCAAGGACCGTGAGCGGTGCAATAATCCCCACCCCCAGCACCGTGAGAGCGGCAACCACCACCACCCACCCGGCAACCAGCCGTACCACTCGCCCTACACCCAAGCCATCCCGAGCAGTCGGCGCTGAACTCACAATGTTGTCCACTGTTCCCCCTCGAAAACCAAAAATTCTCATGTCACCCTAGCCGCGCATCGGCCCTATGAAATACGCAAAAGCCGGGCCGCCCCACAGGGCGACCCGGCCGTAAAGCTATGCGAAAAAGACGAGTTACTTGAACTCGACGGTGGCGCCAGCAGCTTCGAGCTTCTCCTTGGCGGCCTCCGCGTCTTCCTTGCTTACGCCCTCGAGGACGGGCTTGGGAGCCTCGTCCACGAGTGCCTTGGCCTCGCCGAGGCCCAGCGACGTGAGTGCGCGGACTTCCTTGATGA
>CAZHTO010000174.1:0-3248 GCA_964535845.1 uncultured Demequinaceae bacterium
TCACGCCGCACTCAAAGTGGTCAATCCACTCGAATTACCAGGACAACCAGCACATGCTCTCGCTCTCGCGAGGTGGGCCTGATCTGTGGATCAGCGTGGAAGACGCGCAGGCGATTGGCGTCAAGGACAACGAATGGGTCGAGGCGCAAAACCGTAACGGTGTTGTCGTCGCCCGTGCGGTTGTCAGTCACCGCATGCCCAAGGGAACCGTGTACATGTATCACGCGAAGGACCGCGTGGTGGATGTGCCCATCGCAGAGGCTTCGGGCCAGCGCGGAGGTATTCACAACTCTCTGACCCGACTGATGATCAAACCCACCCACGTCGTAGGCGGCTACGCGCAGCTGTCTTTTGCCTTTAACTATCTAGGCCCCACAGGTAACCAGCGCGACGAGGTGACAGTGATTCGTCGCCGCTCCCAGGAGGTGGAGTACTGATGAAAATCAAGGCTCAAGTCGGCATGGTGATGAACCTCGACAAGTGCATTGGGTGTCACACCTGCTCGGTTACCTGCAAGCAAGCCTGGACTAACCGCGATGGCGTCGAGTATGCCTGGTTTAACAATGTGGAGACCCGCCCTGGGCTGGGCTACCCACGTACTTACCAGGACCAAGATAAGTGGAAGGGCGGGTGGGAACTTACCCGTGGCGGCAAGCTCAAGCTACGCCAGGGCGGCCGCCTCAAGCGGCTGGCCACGATCTTCAACAACCCCACTCTGCCAAGCGTTGATGACTACTACGAGCCGTGGACCTACGACTACGACACTCTGCTCAATGCCCCTGCTGGAGAGCACTCCCCTGTGGCCCGACCCGAATCCGCCATCACGGGCAAGCCTATGCAAATCAAATGGTCTGCAAACTGGGATGACAACCTGGCAGGCACCGTGGAAACTGGCCACGATGACCCAATAGTCCAAAAAATCAAAGGCGAGGTCGGCGACCGGATCCTGTTCGAATACGAACAGGCCTTCATGTTCTACCTGCCGCGCATCTGTGAACACTGCATCAACCCCTCGTGCGTGGCTTCGTGCCCCTCAGGCGCCATGTATAAGCGCGAAGAAGACGGCATTGTGCTGGTTGACCAAGATGCGTGCCGTGGCTGGCGCCAGTGCATCACAGGTTGCCCCTATAAGAAGGTGTTCTTCAACCACGCGACCGGTAAAGCCGAGAAATGCACCATGTGCTACCCGCGCATCGAGGCCGGTGAGCCCACCATCTGCTCCGAAACCTGCGTGGGGCGCTTACGTTACCTAGGGATCGTCTTCTACGACGAAGAGAAGGTGACGGCAGCCGCCGCCACTCCCGACCCCCAAGACCTCTACGAGGCCCAGCTGGACTTGATTCTTGATCCACACGACCCCCAGGTTCAAGCGGCTGCCCGCGCAGAGGGCATTGCCGAAGACTGGATCGAGGCAGCCAAGCGGTCGCCTATCTACCGCCTCGCCAAGGACTACCGGGTGGCACTGCCGCTCCACCCCGAGTACCGCACCATGCCCATGGTCTGGTACATCCCGCCCTTGTCGCCCGTCTCTGATGCACTGAAGGAGACCGGCCACGACGCTGAGGATGCAGACAACCTCTTTGGCGCACTGCGCTCGTTGCGTATTCCTATCGAGTATCTAGCCGAGCTGTTCACTGCTGGCGATGTGGCCCCGGTGCTCCGTTCTCTCGACACTCTTGCCGCTATGCGCTCGTATATGCGTGACGCAAACCTTGGCAACAAGACACGTCCCGAGATCGCGGAGCGGGTGGGACTGACCGAAGAAACCATCCTCGAGCTGTATCGCCTGCTTGCCATCGCGAACCCCGAGGACCGCTACGTTATCCCTGCAGCCCACAACGAGGTGGCGAAGGAACTGGACAACCTCGAGTGTGCGCTCGACGCAGTCGGTGGCCCGGGTGGTGACGGCCCTCCCCGGGTCGCGACAGTTGACGCAGAGTCATTCCACACCCTCAAAGGCGTACGCAAGGAGCGCGAATATGCGGCGGCGACATCGGGCAATGTCAACCTCCCGCACTGGGACGGCAAGGGCGTACCGCTAGGAATGCCAACGCTCAGGGTGCGCAGCGATGACTGACGACACTGCAGCAGCCCGCCTCGCTGCGTCCTGGTTGCTGTGGTACCCCGACGAGCAACTAGCACAGCGACTACCCGACATTCGGGCCTGCCTGGACGAACTGGAACACCCTGCGGCGAACAGTTTGCGCGAGTTCTTGACAGCCTTCGACCACATGGGCTGGGAGGGTGCGCAACAGCACTATGTTGACACGTTCGACATGCGGCGGCGTACCGCACCGTATTTGTCGTTCTGGACAGACGGTGACACTCGCAACCGTGGCTTCTCGATTCTGCGCTTCAAGCAGGCTTACCTGTCATCAGGCTTTGAAGTGGGTGACGAAGAACTGCCCGATCACCTCAGCATGGTCCTCGAGTTCGCGGCGGTGGGTAACGCCCTCTCTGGTGACGCCCTTCTGGTGGAAAACCGGGTGGGCATTGGACTCATGATGGAGGGGTTGCGCTCTGCGAACTCTCCATACGCGCTCATCCCCGAGTCGGTGTTGGCCACGCTCCCCAAAGTCACGCCAGAAATTCGCCGCCGAATGGAGGAGCTCGCTCGCACGGGGCCCCCTACCGAGTCCGTAGGCCTTGAGCCCTTCCCTGTCGCACCCCACCTGGAGACCCTCGGAGGCCGCCGATGACCATTTTAAGTGTCGCTGAGACCGCAACCAGGGAGCTTTCGGTAACCGAGTTGCTGCTGTGGACCGCGCTGCCTTACGCGGCCGTCGCAGTTCTCATTTCTGGCGTCCTTTGGCGCTACCGCTACGACCGCTTTGGCTGGACCACCAGGTCTACTCAAATGTACGAGTCCCGCATTATGAAGATCGCATCTCCCCTGTTTCACTACGGAATCGTGGCGGTGTTCTTTGGACATGTGATTGGCCTCATGATCCCCGCGTCGTGGACCAACGCGCTTGGAATCGATGAGCACACTTACCACAACATGATGTTGCCCATGAGCCTGGCTGCGGGTGCAGCCGCCATTATCGGATTGTTCATGCTGATCTACCGCAGGCGCTCCTCCGCCCGTGTATTCCAGCGCACCACACGCAACGACAAAGTCATGTACGTCTTTTTGACCGCTGCCATGGTGCTGGGTGTGATGGCCTCATGGCGAGCCTCTGGGCTTGTCACGGAGGGTCACACCTACCGTGACGACGTGTCCGTGTGGTTCAGGTCGATTCTCGCCT
>CAZHTO010000175.1:0-3020 GCA_964535845.1 uncultured Demequinaceae bacterium
CTCCCAGCCCGCCCAGCGGGACAATGCGCAGGGTGCCGTCCAGCAGTGGCTTGGGGTCGGAAAGGTCGGGGTGAAAGCTCAAGGGTTCTCCTAGGTGTTGATAGATACGCCCGCGGCGCGCAGAGCTGACGCGAGGGCAGTGACCTCGTCGTCGTCTAGCGGCAGTAGCGGCAGGCGCATGTGACGGCCGGGGATAACCCCCAGCAGCTCCATGGCGGCCTTGGCATTTGTTGCGCCAGGGCCATTGAAAATAATGTCGTGAACAGGCAGCAGCTCTTCGTGGAGCTGATCCGCGAGCGCTGTGTTGCCTGCGTCGTGCGCTGCGACCATAGCGGCAATGCGCTCCCCTGCCACGTGACCACTCACGGACACGACGCCCACCGCACCGGCGCGTAAGAGCTCAAGCGTAAGTGGGTCGTCGCCGGAATACCAGGCGAGCCCGGTGCGGGCAATGCGATCTTTTGCTCCCGGCGGGTCCCCCGTCGCGTCCTTCGAGGCGACGATATTTGCCACCTCAGCCAGCGCATCGTACGAATCGTCGGTGAGTGCCACTCCGGTACGGCCGGGGATGTCGTACAGCATCACGGGAAGACTCGAGGCGTTGGCGATAGCGCTCAGGTGCGCCACGATGCCCTTTTGTGAAGGCCTGGAGTAATAGGGCACGAGCGCGAGAACGCCGTCGGCGCCGGCCTGTTCCGCATGTTCGGCCATCATGACCGCGTGCGCGGTGTCGTTGGAACCCGAACCGGCCACGATGGTGCCGCGGTGGCCCACAGCTTCAACAATGGCCGTGGTCAGTTCGAGCTTCTCGGGCGCGTGAGTAGTGGGCGCCTCGCCCGTGGTGCCGGAGATGACCAGGCCGTCAGAGCCGTGGTCGAACAAATAGTTGGCGAGCGTAATGGCGCTGTCGATGTCGATGGAGCCGTCTTTGTGCATAGGCGTCACCATCGCCGTCAGCACCGTGCCGAACGGGCGAGAAGAATTCATGCGCCTAACTTACCGCGCCTACGCGGACCGTTCGCCTCGCGTGGCAACGGTGAGCAACATTGCGCAGTCTGAAACGGCCGTCACACCGTGGCGCTCCGGCGGAATCTGCATGTAGCCGCCTTGCTTGACGGGGATGCTGGTGCCGTCTTCAAAAGTAAGGGAGGCTTCGCCAATCAGGATGTGGAGTGTGGCCTCCGCGGGACTGTCGTGGTCCTGTAACCGCTCGCCCTTCACCACTGCAATGAGTGTTTGTCGCAGATCACGGGTGTGATCCCCCACGATCGTGATTGCACTTCGCCCACTGGTCGCTTCCCTGGCCAGCTCAAACTGTTCCGCGATGAGCTTGTCCATGTCGACAATTTGCACCGGCGTCATGTCTGCACCTCCTTGTGCGTCGTGACTTCCATTGAACCGTACTTTGGTCCGAACCGGCGGTGCGTCACGCCCGGGCTCCAACCTTTTTCGCTTTGCTTCACGGACGTCCTCAGCCCAGCTGTTGCACAATCTCACGACGGTCGCCGTCGATCGTCAGCGTCGCCAGCCCTCCGTTGACCAGGGGCAGGTGAGGCGGTACATGACCGATCTCCATGTCGAAAACGATCGGGATATCAAGACGACCAAGGGCATCGAGGACGGCCTCGCGCTGCGACAGTTTGGGATGGTCTTTTGCGCCTGTTCTGCCAATCAGAATTGCCCGGGCGTGCTCGAACCAACCAGCGAGGCGGAGGCCGTGAAGATTGCGGCAGATTGTCGCCGCATCATCGCCGGCCGCCTCCAGGTAGACGATGAGACCGTCCTGCGCGTGCGCCCGCCCAAACGCCGCTACATCGCCGTACGGCGTGCCAGCCAGATTATGGATTGTCTCCACGCAGCCGCCGATGAGCCGGCCACTCACGTGCAGAGAACTGACCCCATGCAACGCCCACTGCCCCTGCCCGACCGTCTTCCACTGGGTGGCGTGCGGAGCTTCCTCGAACCGCCACCAGTCGGCGACCATGCCGGAGTCGTGCTGACGATGCGGGCCGGCACCACCAACGACATCGAGCCAACTCAGCAGTCCGCTCGGTGTCTCATAAGGGGTATCTGCAAGGTTGTCCCCGTGCACCGTCGCCCAGCCCAACTTGGTCGTGAGCGGGACCAGCAACGTGGAAAGGTCGGAGAAGCCCACCAGCCAGGTCGGTTCGGCTGCGGCGAGGGCGTCCCAGTCGAGCAAGTCGACGATATCGATCGCGGTCTCGCCAGCCCACGGGGGGATGACGCACCGGATCTGTGGGTCGCACAGCATCGCAGTGAGCTCTGCTGCGCGGTCTGCTGCTGGCCCGGAGGTGATCGTGGTGCCATCCATGAGTTCTCCGACCACCACGTCGAACCCGGCCTCGCGCAGCCATCTGACGCAAAAATCGATTCGCTTCGCGGCCGGGCCGGTGACCCCGGACGAGGGAGACGTCACGCCGATGCGATCGCCACGCTTGAGGGGAGAAGGGAACCGGAGCATGCGCAACATTATGCCTGCCAGGGCCCGCGAGCTACGGGCCAACTCGGCGGCGAGTTGCGGATAGGCCGTGCCGCCCACGCTTGGGGCCGGGTACGGCGTAAGGTGAAGCCGTGGAAGCGATCCCTACTCCGTACGAAGACCTACTGCGCGACGTACTTGCGAGCGGTAGCCGCAAAGAAGACCGCACCGGCACCGGCACCACATCCGTGTTTGGTCGCCAACTGCGCTACGACCTGTCCCAAGGCTTTCCGCTGATCACCACCAAGCGCGTTCATGTGCGCTCCATTGTGGGCGAGTTACTGTGGTTTTTGCGTGGCGACACCAATGTGCGTTGGCTGCAGGAACGCGGCATCAGCATCTGGGACGAGTGGGCCGACCAGGACGGCGAGTTGGGCCCGGTGTACGGCTACCAGTGGCGCTCGTGGCCCGCGCCTAATGGCGAGCACGTGGACCAGATTGCAAACGTTATTGAGTCCATCCGCACTAATCCGGATTCGCGCCGCCACATAGTGTCTGCCTGGAACCCTGCGCTCGTGGA
>CAZHTO010000176.1:0-3019 GCA_964535845.1 uncultured Demequinaceae bacterium
CATCGTAAAAAGTGCAGTTCACTTGGTAAAGGTCGAGGTTAGAGGCGGCAGCCCCAGTGGCGGCCCGGCTCACTCCGCCACTCGCGCTGTGAATCGACTCGACCAACGTATCGATCTGGAGCGGGTTCAGCAAGCCCGGATCACCTGGACGCAAGTCGCTTGCGCCCACATCCACAATGCCAATGCCATCGTGCGTGTCCAACACGGTCACACAGTTGAGCGGCCGTACATCGAACCACCGCGCCAACGGCCCAAAATCCCGCGCATGCAAGGCGTGCAGCACTAGCGGGGGCAAAGCGAAGTCGTACACATAGTCAACGGTCGTTGCGATCTCGACTTGCTGCAAGTAGTGGCCATGGATTTCCAGAAGCACCTGGGCACCACGTGCATGTGCTCGCTCAACGATCTGCTGGGTGTAGCGCTCAGTAGCGGGGGTCATAAAGCAGTTAGTCCCGCGTTCCTTACCGGTGTACCCCACAGCATCGAGGCGGAGCATAGTTACTCCAGCATCAGTCAATGCATCAAGCACGCTATCGAGGTAGGCCCACGCTTGCTCACTGCGCAAGTCGATGTCCACCTGGTCGGGCGTAAACGTGGTCCACACCAGACGGCGCTCGTCGCCCAGGGTCATCGCCGTAAACGGCATCCCGGGCCTAGGCCGATAGATTTTGGCAAGCTCAGCCTCGCTCGCGCCATCAGGGAACACCGAAGACAGCGTCAAAAACATGGGAGCGTACGGCGACTCCTCGCCTTTTTCCACCACGTCACGGAACATCGCAGAGTCAGCCGAAACGTGGTTCACAATGACGTCGCCCATCACCGTGTGGCTGTCACTCAACCGTTGCACGTCTTCCCACGAACCCAGCCGCGGATCAACGCGAGTGTGATCGGTGGGGTCAAAACCCGCATCGGCCCCATCAAATGGCACGTAAAACGGCAACAAGTGAATGCCATCAAAGGCACCTACAAGTGGCCCCAAAAGCGTGTCGTGCAGGCCGTCAATGTCGCCTGCCAAGCGATCAATGTAGGTAATGAGTTGCGGGCCGTGGTGGGGGGTCTTGGTCATGAGAGCTCCTGGTGAGTCGCGGGAAGGCGGCTGAGCAACCGGCGCAACCATGCAGTGCGCACGTCGCGGGCAGCCTGGGACATAAGCGCCCAGGGGGCGAGCGCATCGAAAGCGTGGGCGCCGCCAGGCCATACGTGTAGCTCGGCGTCGCCGCCGGCTTGCCACACGCGCGAAGCGAAGGTGACGCACTCATCGCGGAACGTTTCAGCAGACCCCACGTCAACAAACACGGGCGGCAAGCCAGCCACGTTCTCGGCAAGGGCCGCAGAGGCATAAGAGGTTGGCTCTGCATCACCAAGATAGGCAGCCCATGCGGTGGCGTTCGCGGTCGCATCCCATGAACCTGCTCCCAGCATCTGTGTAGCCGAGCGCGAGTTCGAGCGGTGATCAAGCATGGGGCACAGCAGCAGCAGGCCGCTGAGTGCTGGGCCCATGGCATCCCGCTGGCGTAGCGCAACCGCGGCAGCCAGCCCTCCGCCCGCACTGATCCCGGACAGGACCACGCGGCTAGGGTCGAGCGCGGCAGGCGCCTTCCCTCCTTGAACCCACGCGAGAACCGTGAGCACGTCATCGCTCGCTGCCGGGTACGGGTGCTCGGGTGCAAGGCGGTATTCGGCCGATGCGACAGCACAACCAGTCTCGAAAGCCACCTTGGTAATCAGTTCCAGATCCGACTCTGCAGTACCGGTGATCATGCCGCCGCCATGCAGAAACACCAACACCGGCATGGGCCCGCGG
Organism: uncultured Demequinaceae bacterium; assembly: GCA_964535845.1. Taxonomy (GTDB): domain Bacteria; phylum Actinomycetota; class Actinomycetes; order Actinomycetales; family Demequinaceae; genus Demequina. The sequence goes on from CAZHTO010000176.1 coordinate 1,805, forward strand.
ACGTGAGCGGGGGTGAGCACAATGACAGGAACATCGGGGCTGGCGCCCTGACCTGGAGCAATGAGGTCGTGGCGTTCAAAGCCTCCGTGGGTAAGTGCCGGGGCGGGAGCCACATCGGCTCCCATGCGACGTACCCGCGGAATGTCCTCGTGGCTCATAGACGTGACAATAATGTCGCGGTGTTGCTCAAGGGCGCGAGCAATATCAGGGTCAAAAGGCGGGCGGACGGGCTGGGTGGTCATCCCTTCACCGCGCGTCATCCCTTCACCGCGCGTCATCCCTTCACCGCGCCCTGCAACAGCGCAGCCACAAACTGGCGCTGGAACACCAGGAACACGATCAGCACTGGAGTCAAGATCAGTAGCGAACCTGCGCTCAGCAGCGGAATGTCCGTGCCCCATTGGCCCTGGAATGCGCCTAGTGCACCCGCCATGGTGCGCTTGGTCGGGTCGTCTACCAGCACAATCGCTAGCAGGAACTGGTTCCAGGTCCACAAGAACAGCAAGATTGCGAGCGAAGCGATGGCGGGGCGTGACAGGGGAATGTGGATTCGCCAGAACAGTTGCCACGTGGTGGCGCCGTCCATTCTGGCGGCCTCTGTCAGATCCTCGGGCATGTTCACAAAGTGCGCGCGCATCCACATGACGGCGAACGGCATGAACAAACCGATGAGCGGCAAAATGATCGCCCACTGCGTATTCAGTAGCCCGATGTCCCGCATTTGGTAGTACAGCGGCACGATGATGCCTTCGAACGGCAGTGTGAGTCCTAGCAAGAAGATCACCAGCAGCGTGCGAGCAAAGGGGACTTTGAGGTGGCCCAACGCAAACCCAGCGAGGGTGGCGATCAGAATCGCAATGGGCACCACGCCCAACTCGATGAACACGCTCGAGGTGAGCATCTTCGCCATGTCCGCAGACTGGAAGGCGAGGATGAAGTTGCCCCAGTGGTACTCCTCAGGAAGCGATAGTCCCGAGGGGTAGCTGCCGGGTGGGTGCAGCGCGGTCACAAACAACGTCACGAACGGAATGATGGTGATGGCCATCACGAAGATGAGGATCCCGCGGCCCATCCATAGTTCTAGCTTGGTGGCCTTCATGAGGTTGCCTCCGCGCGGGTCAGGCGGTTCATGGGGAGCACCACAATCAGCACCAGCAAGGTGAGGACAACTGCCATGGCAGATGCCTGCCCAATCTCTCGCGAGAAGAACGCGAG
>CAZHTO010000177.1:0-3008 GCA_964535845.1 uncultured Demequinaceae bacterium
TGGCGACCGTGGCGTTTCAGTTCGACCGCGATGTGTCGATGGACCCGGTGCTGTCCTTACCGCAATAGACGGTGCAGACGCACCACCCGAGACGAAAGTCCGCCTCCGCTCGTCGCCGCTGCTCGCCAGACTTCGCGAGTCTGCCACCGCTGGGCTTCAAGCACTCGACGGTGCGCCAAACCAAGGCGCCGATCCGATCTGAAGCCTGCCCGCGCATCGGCCGCCTAAAGTCAGAGACCCCGCTCAAACTCGCTCATAAAGCCGTTCAGTTGCCCGGACTCGACCAAGAACCCGTCGTGCCCCACAGGGGAGTGCACCACCTTGATGCCCTGCGAACCAGACAGCGCCGCATCGAGCCGCTGCGAATTCTTGAGCGGATACAAGCGGTCAGAGTCCACCGCCACCACCAGCACCGGGTCTGTGTACCGAGCCAACGCTGTCTCTACGCCGCCGCGGTCGCGCCCCACATCGTGCGACTGGATCGCTTGAGCCAGCCGCACATACGTGTTCGCATCAAAACGGCGCGCGAGCTTGCGGGCGTGGTGCTGCAAATAGCTCTGGACCGAGAACAGCCCGCCGCGGCCCAACGGATCGCCGTCGCCTTGGTATGACCGGCCAAACCGCTCCGCCAACTCGCTTTCAGACCTATACGTGGTGTGCGCGATCATGCGCGCAATGCCCAAGCCCACGTGCGGCCCGTCGCCATCGGCGGCATCGTAATAGTCGCCGCCTCGATAACGGGGGTCGGCAGCGATGGCGGCCAACTGGGTGGTGGACCACGCAATCTGGTCGGCAGTCACCGCAGCAGTTGAACCCACCGGCGCAATTGCCCCCACTCGCTCAGGTGCCATGGCAGTCCATTCGACGGCCCGCATGCCACCCATGCTCGGTCCCGTAATGAGGCGCCACCGGTCAATCCCCAAGTGGTCGGTGAGCGCAATTTCAGCACGCACCATGTCCCGCAACGTCACATATGGAAAGCGTGACCCCCACGGCTTGCCATCGCCCGGGTGTGCGCTTGCAGGCCCAGTAGTGCCCTGGCAGCCGCCCACCACGTTGGCGCACACAATGAAATGGCGTTCGGGATCGATAGGCCGGCCAGGGCCCACCATGCCGTTCCACCAGCCACCAGTAATGTGACCAGGCTGCGCCGCACCCCACACATGCATATCGCCTGTGAGCGCGTGCGCAATATATATAGCGTTGTCTTTCGCGGCGTTGAGCTCGCCCCACGTCTCGTAGGCGAGCGTCACGTCAGGCAGTGTGCCCAGGGGATCCGTCTCAAGCGGCAGGTCACCTATAGAGACAAACTGTCGCCGTCCCGGGTGGTCGCCTTCCCTCCATGCGGCCGATGCGGGAATGGGTTCACCCGCACCCGGACCGTGGTCTGCGGCCCAGGCGTCAGTTTCAATGCCGTCGTCATCCATGCGGGCAACACTAGGGGAAGGTGCCCCTTTGGCCCTAGCGGCACTGGTGTGGATCTATGTAACTTGCAGACAAAGTTGCGGGAAGGTCTAGATAACTGCGGGGCGACCGGCTAGGGTCGGTTTGTCGTCTAGTTGGGGGCATGTGGCCGATTGCCATTTGGTACCCCTTCTGGGTGGTTGTGTCCCATTCGATCGACCTGAGGAGGTCAGGCATGGCTCAGCAGATTTCAGCTGAAGAAGGTGCGCTACGCGAAGGTGCTGTGGCGGTTAATGATGCGAAGAACAACATTGATCGTCAGATCGCGGGTGTGCGCGGCGAGATTGAGCAGTTGCGTGGTTTTTGGACTGGTGCGGCTGCGAACTCGTTTACTCAGCTTCTTGGTCGTTGGGACCAGGAGTCACGCAAGCTTAACGAGGTGTTGGTGACGTTGGAAGAGGCGTTGCGTGGTACTGAGAAGGACCAGGCTGCTCAAGAAGACCAGCACAAGCAGACCATCTCGGGCCTTGGCTCGATGATGGGCTCTTAATCCACTACTTGTTGAAAGGAACTTTTTCATGGAATCAATGAGTGTTCGCCCGGAGCAGGTTACTGCACTGTCGGGCTCTATTCGTAGTGGTGCTAACGGTATTCGTACCCAGTTGGACGAGTTGGAGAAGAAGGTCGGGAAGCTGCGTGCGTCTTGGTCGGGTGAGGCGCAGGCTTCGTATGACGAGGCTCAGCGTCGTTGGAGCCGTTCCATTGGTGAGCTTCAGCAGTTGCTGGCTCAGATCTCGTCTAAGACTGAAGAGATTTCCAATTCGTATGTGAGCTCTGACGCACAGTCGGCTAAGCGGTTTGGTTAACTGACACGTTTTTTTAACGTCGCTTAGGTGGTGGGTCTCACGGTTGTGGGGCCCACCGCTTGCGGTATATCTGTTGATAAGAGGTAGGGGCCATGGTCCAACACATTTCCGTACGCATCGCGGACGTCCACGACGAACTCAAACGAGTGCTGAAGCACCTCAGGGAGTTTCCCTCACCCACGTCTGTGATGGAAGTTCATGGGCCTAGTAGTAAGTCAGTCAGGCATTTTTACACGCAACTCAGCTTGACTGCTGAAACTGCGGGCAATGCCACCGAGAGCGTAATGGAAGAGCTGGCCAAAATGGACTTGACCATCCGGGCAGCACTCGAGGACATTACTAATCACGATGCTGACCTCGCAACGAGCGCTACCTGGTTTGAGGACCTCCTTGACAGCGCGGGTGAGGCCCCTGTCGAGACTAATTCTGACTCTGGCACGTCGCCCGACGCCTCAGCTGGTGCAAACTTGCGCTCACAGCCTCCTGGAGGCAGGGGCAAGGGCCGCCCGTGAAGCGACCGTTCCGGGTAGTGGTGCTGGCTGTCGTCGCGTCGGTTCTTGTCGCTAGTGGGTTGCCTGCTAGTGCTTCGATTGCTGACGATGGTTTGTGGTATTTCGAGTGGGATCGTGTGCAGGATGTGCACGATTCTGGTGTGACGGGTGAGGGGGTGACGATTGCGGTGATTGATTCGCCGGTGAATCTTGAGTTGCCTACGTTGGCTGGCGCGGATGTTCGTCC
>CAZHTO010000178.1:0-2998 GCA_964535845.1 uncultured Demequinaceae bacterium
GCCGCATGCGTGGCAACGATGTGGCGATGGTGTTCCAGGAGCCCATGACGGCGCTCAACCCGGTTCTCACGGTTGGCACGCAGCTCACCGAGGCACTCGAACTGCATGGGGTCGCTTTTGGTGAGAAGGCTGAGGCCCGCGCGGCTGAGCTGCTCACCATGGTGGGTATTCCTGATGCGGAGAAGCGGCTCAAGCAATACCCGCATGAGTTCTCGGGTGGTCAGCGCCAGCGCGTAGTGATCGCGATGGCGTTGTCGTGCGATCCCAAAGTGATCATTGCGGACGAGCCTACGACGGCCCTGGACGTGACAGTTCAAGCCGAGATTCTGGATCTGTTGCGTTCACTCAAGGACCAGCTCAACACCGGTATTTTGCTCATTACCCACAACATGGGTGTGGTCGCAGACATGGCTGACCGGGTGGCGGTGATGTTCCGGGGCGATGTGGTGGAGACTGGCTCGGCGCGCGACGTGCTCACCAACCCCCGGCACGAGTACACCAAGCGTCTTCTGGCCGCAGTGCCTCACTTGGGGCAACGTGGCGAAACTGATGCGCTCGGTCAGGCCGATGTTCCGGAAGTCCTCCGCGTCGAGAACCTAGTGGTTGAGTACCAGCGGTTGGGTAAGCCACCGTTCCGTGCGGTTGACGATGTGTCGCTCAGCGTTCTCCCCGGCGAGATCGTGGGTCTGGTGGGCGAATCGGGTTCCGGTAAGTCGACTATTGCCAGGGCCGCGCTTGGTCTGATTCCTGCTGAGTCGGGTTCTATTGCCATCCAGGGCGAAGACATGACCGCGATGTCTCGTCGTCAGTTGAAGGCACTGCGCCGCCGCATCGGCGTGGTCTTCCAAGACCCGGCAAGTTCGCTCAACCCGCGCCTTCCCATCGGTGACTGCATTGCGGAGCCCATGGAAGTTCACAAGGTGGGTGACAAGGCGTCGCGCAGGGCAAAGATCTACGAACTCCTCGACGCTGTCGAGCTACCCCGTGACGTGGCCAACCGGTACCCGCACGAACTCTCGGGTGGTCAGCGCCAACGCGTCTCGATTGCACGCGCGCTCACTCTCGACCCAGAGTTCTTGGTGGCGGACGAGCCCACCTCTGCTTTGGACGTGTCTGTTCAGGCGGCGGTGCTCGAGATGTTCACGGCATTGCAGGAGCGCTACGAGTTTGGCTGCTTGTTTGTGAGCCACGACCTCGCTGTGATTGATGCGCTTGCGGACCGCGTGGTGGTGCTCAAGGACGGCAAGATTGTCGAGCAGGGGTACCGGGAGCAGGTGTTGAAGGACCCGCAGCAGGAGTACACCAAGCGGCTCTTGATGGCTGCGCCAGTGCCGGACCCGGACGAGCAGTTGGCACGCCGTCAAGCGCGCTATGACTTCATGAAGGAGGTAGGCGAAGAAGACCACGGTCTTCAATTCGAAGAGGCTCCGAACCGCGGCGACATGCTTGGCTGGGCAACGGGAGCAGAGACCCCTCGACCCATGGGCAGAAAGAGCCCGCGCCACAAGTGACATGAGGCCCGTGGGGCACTAGTCAGTGATGGGGCTTCCATCCGGCTTGTGGGCTGCACGCACCGGTGTGGGGAGCGCAGCGTGATTGGGTTCGAACGTTGCGGAAATGCTGTCAAGCCGCGGGATATAGACCTCGTCACCGTCTTCCGTGTGGAGTGGCGGGTCGTCGGCTGTGGGCGAAGGGGCCGGCAGGATTTTCTCTGCAGCCAGGTGCTCTTTCATGTGGGCTTCGCCGGGGTTGAAGATCGATCCCATTTCAGTCATGGCCTGACAATACGCCCCTCGGTGCTCAGGCGCGCGGTGGGGAACTAGACTGGTCCACCGTGGCTCTAACTATTGGAATTGTCGGACTGCCCAACGTTGGCAAGTCAACCCTGTTCAACGCTCTTACGCGCGCCGAGGTGCTCGCCGCGAACTACCCGTTTGCGACCATCGAACCCAACATTGGTGTGGTGCCGTTGCCGGATGCGCGGCTGGGCAAACTCGCTGAGGTGTTTGGTAGCGAGCGCGAGTTGCCGGCGACTGTTTCGTTTGTGGATATCGCGGGCATTGTGAAGGGCGCCTCTGAGGGCGAGGGCCTGGGCAACGCGTTCTTGGCCAACATTCGTGAAGCTGACGCTATTTGTCAGGTCACGCGTGCGTTCGACGACACTGATGTCACGCGCGTGGATGGCTCGACGGATGAGGCGGGCGACCTCGAGACGATTTCGACCGAACTGATTTTGGCCGACCTTCAGACTATTGAGAAGGTCTTGCCGCGCCTGGAGAAAGAAGTGCGCACCAAGAAGGGGCCTGCTGAGCAGTTGGCGGCGGTGACGCAAGCTAAAGAGGTGCTCGAGGCGGGCCAGACGCTGTTTACCGGTGCCGCCGCTGCCGGAATCGACGTCGATCAGTTGCGAGAGCTGAACCTGCTGACCACTAAGCCGTTTATTTACGTCTTCAATACGGACGATGCGGGTTTGATGGATGAGGCGAAGAAGGCTCGGCTTGAGGGCTTGGTTGCGCCGGCAAAAGCTATTTTCTTGGATGCCAAGTTTGAGTCCGAGCTGGTGGAGCTTGATGAGGCAGAGGCGCAAGAGATGCTCGAGTCCACTGGTCAGACCGAGTCCGGCCTGTCGCAGCTCGCGCACATTGGTTTTGACACCCTGGGTCTCCAGACTTACTTGACCGCCGGGCCCAAGGAGGCGCGCGCATGGACCATCGGCAAGGGCTGGACCGCGCCCCAGGCCGCCGGCGTGATCCACACCGACTTTGAAAAGGGCTTTATTAAGGCCGAGGTGGTGTCGTTTGAGGACCTTATGGAGCACGGCTCTATGGCTGCTGCGAAGGCGGCCGGCAAGGTGCGCATTGAGGGCAAGGACTATGTAATGGTCGACGGTGACGTGGTGGAGTTCCGGTTCAACGTGTGAACTGCCGCTTCTGCGCGCATCGCCCCGGTCGTCGATGACGGCCGGGGTGTTCGCCTTCTACCAGGCCCGCGGGTAGTC
>CAZHTO010000179.1:0-2742 GCA_964535845.1 uncultured Demequinaceae bacterium
ACGGACGATGCGCGGGTTCCCTCCAAACGCCGCGAAAAGGTGGCCAAGTACTTGGATAGGTTTGGCGTTCCAGGAGTTTCGCTCTTAGGTCCGCTTGCCTTGCCAAGTCAGTTCACGGCGCCCACATTGGTGGCGCTTGGAGCCACGGCGCGCAGCGTGTACGTGTGGATGGGCGTCTCGATCGTGGCCTGGGGCGTGCTGTTTGGCTTCTTCAGCCACTTGGTGCTCGCGTGGTTTGGATGAACCATCGCTGACCCAGCCCTTGCTCGCCGTCCAGCGGCTTTGTGAACACTCGTTGGTGCTGTGCGGTTCAAGGTTCCCACTTTGGATGGAGGCGGTGCTCACGCCGGCAGTAAGTGAGCTTGAAGCTGCTCACGGTGCTCGCTTTGACCTCACCATCGACGCTCCCAGAGGGCGCATGCTTTGTGAAGTGCGCACTTGAAGAATCCTTCAAGTCGTGCGATACTGGTCGATGTGACGGGCCGCACTGTGCCCGGTTCCTAGCAACGAAAGCGTGACCTCTTGACGGCGATCCCACTCAACCAGGCCAAAGCCGAGCTCTTTCGCAATCTCGGCCACCCCGTTCGCATCCGCGTACTCGAACTTCTGCTCGAGGAGCCCAAGCAGGTGCGGGAGTTGTTGAGCGAGATCAAGGTCGAGGCGTCAAATCTCTCGCAACAGTTGGCCGTGCTACGTAGGGCGGGCCTGGTGAGCTCCTATCGTGAAGGCGCCACAGTGATGTACCGCCTCAGCACCCCTGATGTCGCAGAACTGATGGGATCCGCGCGGCGCATTCTCGCGTCGGTACTCACCAACCAAGAGGACCTGCTGGCGGAGCTTCGCACGGAGATGCCCGTCACGGGTACCCAGAAGTGAGCGTCGCCTGGACGGTTGCCGGCCGCCCCGCGCGCTCAACCTGGCGAAAGTTCACCTCGCTCCTGCCCGATCGCTCAGACTGGAACGCCGTCAAGCGTGATCCTAAACGTGACCTCATGGCCGGAGTCACGGTTGCCATCGTGGCATTGCCTCTGGCACTGGCCTTTGGGGTGGCGTCCGGCTTGGGTGCACAGGCTGGCTTGGCCACCGCCGTTGTCGCTGGCGCGGTCGCAGCCATCTTCGGCGGCTCAAACCTCCAGGTCTCAGGCCCAACCGGCGCCATGACCGTGGTGCTTGTGCCCGTCGTAGCCCAGTTTGGCGGGCCGGGCGTGATGATGGTGGGCGTCATGGCTGGGGTGGCACTCATCGCAATGGCCATCGCGGGCTTGGGTCGCTACGTGCGCTACCTGCCCGCCCCCGTGATCGAGGGCTTCACCGCAGGAATCGCCGTTGTCATTGCCCTCCAGCAAGTGCCCGTGGCGTTGGGAATCGATGGACTCGAAGGGGAGAAGGTCTGGGCCCTGGCGGGTCAAGCCGTCGCCGAGTTCGCCACGAGCCCAAACCCGGGTCCACTTGTGATGTCCCTAGCGGTTGCTGGGGCCATACTGCTGGGCGCGCGGTGGCGTCCCGCCGTACCGTTCTCTCTGATCGCGGTAGTGATTGCCACGCTCGTTGCAGTCTTCACGCCCCTTGAGTTCGCCCCGCTGGGGGACCTGCCGTCCGGACTGCCCGCACCCTCCCTGGACTTCTTCGACATCTCCGCCGTGGGCACGTTGTCCACTGCAGCAGTGGCGGTGGCCGCCCTTGCAGCGCTCGAGAGCCTGCTCAGTGCCACCGTCGCTGACGGGATGAGCGTCAACGAGCGCCACAAACCCGACAAGGAGCTCTTTGGCCAGGGGCTAGCGAACATTGCCGCGCCACTGTTCGGCGGAATTCCCGCAACGGCGGCGATCGCCCGTACCGCGGTCAACGTGCGCGCCGGCGCGAGCTCCAAACTCGCTGCCCTGACCCACGCGGTGGTGCTACTCGCTGTGATTCTGGTGGCAGCAACCCTCGTGAGCGAGATCCCGCTCGCAGCGCTCGCCGGTGTGCTTTTTGCCACCACCGTACGCATGGTCGAGTTTGCCTCGCTTCGCGCCATAGCCCGCGCTACCAGGGGCGACGGCGTAATTCTGCTGATGACTTTTGCTGCGACGGTGATGATAGACCTGGTCACGGCGGTCATTATCGGGATCGCGTTGGCTGGCCTGCTGGCATTACGTGCGGTGGCCCGCAGTGCCCGGGTGGAGCGGGTGCCCCTTGAGGTTGGGGACTATACGGACGAGGAACACGCTCTCCTGAGCGAACACATCATGGCATACCGGCTAGACGGCCCGCTGTTCTTCGCGGCGGCGCATCGATTCTTGCTGGAGTTGTCCGAGATCGCCGACGTCCGAGTGGTCATTTTGCGCATGTCCCGCGTCACGACACTCGACGCGACCGGCGCTCAGGTACTGGGTGATGCCATCACTCGATTGGAAAAGCGAGGCATTGTCGTGATGCTGTCTGGTATCAAACCTAGGCACGATGCGGTGATGTCCCGTCTAGGGGTAGCCGAACACTTGTACGGTGGCGACTTAGTGTTCGCCGACACGCCTAGCGCCATCGAGCGCGCACGCGCGTTGCTACGCGCCGAGCGAGAGCGCGAAACAGACACCGCAGTTCCCGACGTCCCCTGACGGTGCCAGCGCCAATCGCCTATCGCCTATCGCCAGGCTCGCCGTCCCAGACGCCCAGTGAGTGCCGAGTAGCCGCCGGCGCGCAACCCGCGTTGCAACGCAAGTGGTACTGCTACGCAACCACCGCATGGGCCGCAATGCCGACCAT
>CAZHTO010000180.1:0-2702 GCA_964535845.1 uncultured Demequinaceae bacterium
CGCCATCCATTTGCATCTTAATGAGATCGGTAGCGCCGCCAAAGCGAGCCATCATGCCGTCAGTCAGAGCCTTAATGGCCTCGCCCGCGTCGATGGAGCCCGCGGTGACAGACTCGCGAATCTCGGCGCCAGTCTTGCCCATCGATGAGCCGATGAGAGTAGCCGCGTCAATACCGCGAGCGCCCAACTGGTTAAACGTCTCGGCGGTGATCTTCCCGGAGGACGTGACCTGCGCCAGGACGCGGGTGATCTCTGAGATGTCCTCATTGGACCCACCGACGGCGGCAACGGCGTTCTGGATCGCGTCAAGCGTCGGCAGTACGTCCTTCGCGGCCATGCCGAACCCGATGAGTTGCTGCTGCGCCTGGATGAACACTTGCTTGGCGAACGGGGAGTTAGAGGCAAAGTCGTCCAACTTTTCCATCTGCGCATTTGCGGCCTCAGCAGACCCCAGCAGGGTTGTGAGTGCCGCCCGCGAGGACTGCTGCATCCGGTTGTAGTCCAAACCCACCTTGAGCGCGGCAATACCAATGCCCGCCACAGCGGTGGTGGTCGCTGCAAACGCAGTCGCCATGACCTGCACGCCAGTGCCGACAACCTTCCGCAGGCCCTCAAATCGCTTGCCCGAGTTGTCTAGCCCACGGTCAAACTGATCCGAGTCCAGGCGCATCACGCCGTAGAGTTCACCGACTTTGAGAGCCAAGGGGACACCTCCGATGGGTCAAGTGGGATACTCGGGACATGACTGAGGAATTTGAGTTCAAAGTGGTAAAGGTGCCCGTGAACAATCCGCGGGTGCGAGCACGCACGCTTAACCGCGAGGCGAAAAGCGGCTGGGAAGTGGTGGAGACCACGCGCGGCGCGCTGCTGTCGCGCATGGATCACCTGACGCTGCGCCGGCCTCGCTCCTGGAAGGGCGAGCGGAAGACCGAGCGCCGCGAGAGCGCCCAGGCGCGCATGTCAGCATTTGGCAGCTGGAGGGAGGCGCGGCGCGCCAGGGGTCACACGCACGACTGGGTTGATGTCAGCACGGCAGACGATGCGCGCAACTCGGTCCGTCACATAGCCTGTGGCTGTGGGGAGTCGCGAACGGACTCGGCCTAGCCCGCCAGCGCCCTCGCGAGTCGTGAGCCTGGTGTAGACAGCAGTCCGTAAATAAGACCCTGAAGCCACGGCCACGGACGCGAGTCAAGCGCCGGGTCGTAAAGGTCTACGCCGTAAATCTCGGCAAGGTCCGGCACCACCAGCGCCCAGTTGTCAAGGACGTCAATCCACCCAACGTGCTTACCTTGGGCGGCCTCGTTGCGGGGCTTAAGGTCGTCCGGCACTAAGTAGTCGGGGTAGATGCCGTTCTCGTCAGGCTCACCTACTCCGAACTCTGCCCACTCTTCGAGGGTTCGGGGTGGTCTTTTGGGGCACTGCCATCTCCCTGGCCGTAGCGCGCTTCCATGATCTGATCAGCAACCTCTTCGCCCATCACCCAGTAATACATCGAGTAGAGCGCGTACTGGTCGATGTGCGGGCCAGGAATCCCGGCCTCGACCATCTCCTTATACGCAGGCCCCAGCGACACTTCGCCCAAGTCGCGATCCTTGGCGGCTTCAAGCATCTTTCTCTGCGTCGAAGTGAGCGCCTTGGTGGCGTCCTTACCGTCGCCGCCAACAAAAGCCGCGACGCCCATTGCGGAGACGGCGGTAAGCAATAGCCCGTCATCCTTCGACGGGGGCGGCACCACAAACTCCTTGCCGTGGTAGCCGATAGTGAGATCAGGAACAAGAAAAGCGGTTAAGTCCTTCATGGCAGTACCTTTCAACGGGAGTCAGCGGGGGATGTCAGCGGGGGAGTTAATGAGGGGTGCGGGCCGCCCCGTTGACGTACGGCCCACACCCCAGCTCATTAGGTAGCGGCCTCGTCGGGCGCGCTCACGTCGGGAGCGACAGGCTCCGTAGACACTGGGCCGACAGTTGACCCACCATCCACGGCCTTGAAGCCGTGACGCTCAAGCCAGAACGCCTGAGCCTTGCCGGTCGCCTCGCCCACGCCGTCCACAAACTCGACGCCGTTGACGCGGCCACTGAACCCCTTCTTGGGGTGCTTGAACGAACGTGCGCGGGCCATTGCCTAGCCCCCGACCGTCGTCAGCGGGTTGGTGATCTGCTCGCGTCGACCCTGGCCAGTCAGCGTGATGGACCAGCCACCAATGCCGTCGTTGCCGGTCTCGCCGCGGTTCATCTCGACCGTTGCGCGACCCTCGAACGCGTCATCCTCGTTGGGCTCGCCAGCGGCAGGCTTGTCGTACCAGCGGAAGTGACCGGTGGCTAGGCGCCCGACGGCATCAGGCGCAGCGAGTGCCAGCAGGCCCTCAACCTCGGGCAGGTAGCCGCCATCCGCGAGTCGGTGCTGCTGGATGGTGAATCCGAGCGTCCACGACTCCGACAACTTCACGTTGTTGGGCGCGCCATTGTCGTCATACGTCTGGGCGGGCTGAGTGACCGGCGACACCTGCGGGGCGACCGCCGAAATGAACCGGAAGGGCTGCCAGTCTGGGGTCTCGTCGTCACCCAGGTTGATGTCAATGCCGTACTCGTAACTGAAGCCGAACTCTGTGGGGGTTTCGGACATGATTGCCTCCTCAGGCATGGATAGGTAACCGTCCACGCCGGACGGCTTGGTGGGTGTCAGCGGGGAATCTAGGCGGGCTG
>CAZHTO010000181.1:0-2683 GCA_964535845.1 uncultured Demequinaceae bacterium
GTCTCGTAGTGCTCTTGCGTGCGCTGCGGGCTCAGGGCGCCCGCCACCGGCACTCCCGCTGCGCGCACCTCTTGCAGGCGCGCCGTAATGAGCTCATCCTTAATAGGTTCCGAGTAAATCTCTTGGAGACGGCCCGTCGCATCAGCTGGGTCAAGGCTCGCGATCTCATCGAGCAACGCGCTCGGGTCTTCGTAACGAGTCCACAACCCTTCCAGGTCGAGCACCCCCAGGCCGCCAGCCTCGCCCAACGCGATTGCCGTCGCAGGGCTCATCACTGAATCCATAGGCGCCGCGAGCACGGGGATCTCAAACTGGAACGCGTCGATTTGCCAGCCGAGGGTCACCTGCCGAGGGTCGCGCGTGCGCCGCGAAGGCACCACCGCGATGTCGTCGAAGGAATATGCGCGGCGGCCTCGCTTGCCGCGTCCGATCTCAATCTCGTTACTCACGTGGCTAAGCCTATCTGCCGCCAGTGTCAGTGCCGCATGGAAGAGTGTTCCCATGAGCTGGTTAGAAGAGACCATGGTCGGGTTCGACACCGAGACCACAGGCATTTCCACGGCGCGTGACCGCATAGTCACTGCCGCGATCATTACGCGCACCGGGGGTGACGTTGCGGTACGCACCTGGCTCATTGACCCTGGAGTCGAGATTCCTGAGCGGGCTACCGAGGTTCATGGCATCACCACCGAGCAAGCGCGGGCAGAGGGATTAGCTCCGGCCGATGCGCTTGAACAGATCGCAGCAGACCTTGCCTATGCACTCGGGCGGCGTATGCCGGTTGTGGGTTTCAATATTCAGTACGACATGTCGATTTTGGAAGCCGAGTTGGCTCGCAACGGCCTGGAATCACTTGCGTCACGGGTGCCGGGCGGCAAAGTCGCCCCCGTCGTCGATCCATTGGTGCTGGACCGCAAACTCGACAAGTGGCGCAAGGGCAAGCGCAAACTCATTGACATGTGCGCCACGTACGGGGTGCAGGTCGATGCTGAAGATCTGCACGCTGCAGATGCGGACGTGATTGCCACTCTCGACGTACTCCAGGCCATGGCAAAAAAGCACCCCACCATTGGCACTGTCGCCTTGGCAGACCTTCACGATATGCAGATGGAAGCGCACCGCGAGTGGGCCGTGGAATTCGCGGCGTGGTTGCGCTCGCGCGGCCGCGTAGATGACTTACCTCGCCCGGACTGGCCCGTCAGCAACTAAGCAAATTCGGCCAGTCTCATAGCCGCCGATACAGTGGACAAAACACACTCATGGAGGTGGCAATGCCACAGGCTATTCCCAGTCAGGGACCGCTCGCAGACGCGATGGCGCAGTTGACGGCCGCTGTTGAACACTTAGGAGTAGACCCAGGGATTCACCGCATACTGGCGACTAGCCGGCGCGAGCTTTCCGTTGCTGTCCCTTTGCGCCGTGATGACGGCAGCGTGGCGGTATACGAGGGCTTTAGAGTCCAACACAACTTCTCGCGCGGCCCCGCTAAGGGCGGGCTCCGCTATTCCACGCACGTAGATGCCAACGAAGTGCGCGCCCTGGCCATGTGGATGACCTGGAAGTGCGCGCTGGTGGACGTTCCCTATGGCGGTGCCAAGGGCGGTATCGCCATTGACCCCCGTCAGCACAGCGAAGCCGAACTAGAGCGCGTCACCCGCCGGTACACCACCGAGATTCTGCCCATCATTGGGCCCGCCACAGACATCCCGGCGCCAGACATCGGCACCAGCGAGCAGACCATGGCCTGGATCATGGACACCTACTCCACTTCTGTGGGCCACACCGTGCCCGGCGTGGTGACTGGAAAGCCGCTAAGCCTTGGCGGTTCACTTGGCCGCGCATCGGCCACCTCACGAGGAGTGGCGCACATTGCGTTGATGGCTATGGCCAGCCGCAACATTGACCCATCTAAGGCCACCGCCGCAGTGCAAGGCTTCGGAAAGGTCGGTCGCGGTGCTGCCCGGTTCTTGGATGAGGCCGGCGTGCGCGTCCAAGCAATCAGCGACGTTGACGGTGCAGTGTGGGCCGAAGACGGCCTCGATATTGCCCGGCTCGGTGCGTATGTGGACCTTCACGGCTCGGTGGTGGACTTCCCCGGCGGTGAGGCTATCGACCCAAACAGCGTGCTCACGCTCGATGTCGACGTGATTGTGCCGGCTGCCGTCGAGAGCGTGCTCACTGCACAGAACGCTGGCGACGTGAAGGCCAAAATTGTGGTCGAGGGCGCAAACGGGCCCACGACAGGCGAGGCTGATGCCTTGCTGGCGGCGAACGGAGTGCTGGTAGTGCCCGACATTCTCGCGAACGCTGGCGGCGTGGTGGTCTCGTATTTCGAGTGGGCCCAGGCCAACCAGACGTACTCATGGTCAGAGCGCGAAGTAAACGACCGGCTCGAAGAGAAAATGACCCGTGCCTGGTACGACGTGGTCGAGTACGCCGGCGCCCATGCGCTGTCGTATCGCCAAGCAGCTACCGCCCTCGCAGTGTCCCGGGTCATCCAGGCCCACGAACTGCGCGGCCTTTACCCCTAACCACTTCACGCGTCGAGTACGCACTCGCTTTTCGCGGGTAGCAACACAACAATGGGGCCCACGTTTCCGTGGGCCCCATTGTTGTGTGGTCGTTCTTACAGCTGGTTGAAGCGGTACAAGAACGCTGCCATCGCTTCGCGTGAGATCTGGTC
>CAZHTO010000182.1:0-2668 GCA_964535845.1 uncultured Demequinaceae bacterium
CACCCAAGTGAAATCGGCGCAGGCCCAATGTCCTTGGGCAAGGTTAGCCTGTGTTCCGTGACGTCTCAACGCCTGTCCGCAGCACAAGCGCGCCGCATCTTTTTGCACGCTCAAGATATGGCGAGAAAACGGCCATCACGACGGCCTCGAGACGCCGACTTTGCCCACTACCTCGCGCATCAAGGCGTGCTGCAATTAGACACCGTGAACGTCCTGGCGCGCGCGTATTACTTGCCGCTGTACTCACGACTGGGGGCGTACCCACTCGAGCAGCTTGACGCCTTTCTGTGGGGCGATGAGCGCGGCCACTCCCCCCATGCGTTCGAGCACTGGGGCCACGAGGCTGCCGTCATGCCGCTAGATGTTTTGCCGCTCATGCATCACCGCATGCACGGCTCTTCGTCGTGGAAAGCCCGCACGCGCGATCAGTTGGAAGCCGAGCGCCCCGGGTTACTCGCGCAGGTGCGCGCCGCCGTGGACGCCCACGGTCCGATCGTGGCTCGTGACCTTGAGTACTTAGCGCCCCGAGAAGGCGAGCGCGGGTCCTGGTGGGACCACGGGCACGTCAAGGTCGCACTCGAGTACCTGTTCATCACGGGCGCCGTCGCCGCTTCTCGTGGCCGTCACTTTTCGCGCACCTACGATTCGCCTGAGCGGGGATGGGGCGTGACCGGCGCTGACGTTGGCGACTGGGGAGTACCAGCGGCCGATGCGCGGCAACGGTTATTTGACCGGGCGCTCGCCGCGTGTGGTGTTGGCACGGTCCGTGACCTGTGCGATCACTTTCGGCTGCCCTACTCAGCCGGCGCCCGCTCCCCTGATGTGGCTGGAGGGCAAGTCTGGGCCGCATCGGCCGTTGCCCGTGGTTTAGCTGACTGGGTGAGCGTCGAAAGTTGGGACGAACCTGCACTCCTGGCCATAGGTGAGGCCAACCAAGAGGCACCCTGGCACCGCGCGGCCCACGACCCGGGGAGGGCCACCGGGCGGGCGCTACTGAGCCCTTTTGACCCCGTGTGCTGGTACCGGCCGCGTCTCAAGCGCATGTTTGGCATGGACTACCGCATCGAGATCTACACGCCCGCACCCAAACGCGTGTACGGGTACTACTGCCTGCCGCTACTCGTCGGAGACCACATGGTGGGACGCTTCGACCTCAAAGCTGACCGTAAGGCGGGCGCGCTACTCGTGCAGGCCGCATGGTACGAGCCGGGGCGCGCGCCAGGGTCACGGCCCTTACGACCCGCGGTTGTGGTGGAAGGTGCAGCGGAGGAGTTGCGCGTCATGGCGACGTGGCTTGGCCTGAGCGACATCGTGATTGCCCCTCGAGGGGACATGGCGGCAAGCCTTGCAGGCGTGATCAGCGCGAAGGGGTAGTTGACCTTCTCGGGAAGTATCCGCATTGATGTGCGGTTACCGAGGTAAGCAAAGGCGCCCAGGTGGGTTCCCGAGCGGCGTTTTACCTCGACCCCCGTACGAGAGGATCCGCAATGTCGTCCCAGACTTCCAACCCGCCTTTACCAGCGAAGATCAACCGTCGCGTTGTCGGCATCAGTATTGGTGCGGCACTCGGCGGTTTTCTCTTTGGCTTCGACTCATCAATCATCAACGGCGCAGTCGACTCCATTGAAGATGAGTTCAGCCTCTCCGAGGTCCTCACCGGTTTTACCGTCGCCTCTGCCTTGTTGGGCTGTGCGGCCGGTGCGTGGTTCGCCGGCACCATCGCGAACAAGTATGGGCGTATTCGCGTGATGATCATTGCCTCCATCATCTTCTTCGCCTCGGCAGTGGGCTCCGGCCTCGCGGTGGGCGTCTGGGATCTGATCGCATGGCGCGTGCTCGGCGGTCTCGCCGTCGGTGCCGCATCCGTGATCGCACCTGCGTATATCGCAGAGGTGTCACCTGCGAAGTTCCGTGGACGGCTCGGGTCGTTGCAACAGCTCGCCATCGTGCTCGGTATTTTTGCGGCGCTACTCACCGGCCAACTATTTGCCGACTTCGCTGGCGGAGCCGCAGAGGAACTTTGGTTTGGTCTAGAAGCCTGGCGCTGGATGTTCATGGCCGAGGCCATTCCCGCTGTGATCTACGGTGTCGCCGCTTGGCGACTGCCCGAGTCGCCGCGCTTCTTAGTGGGGGTCAGGCGATCCGAAGACGCCGCCGCCGTGCTGCGAACCTTCAGCGGTGAAGACGACGTAGACAAGCGCATCGCCGAGATCGAAAAGACGCTCGAGAGCGAAGAGAAGCAGACCTTGAGGGACCTACGCGGCCGTGCGCTAGGGCTCAAGCCCATTGTGTGGACCGGCATTTTGCTGTCGGTTTTCCAGCAGTTCGTGGGCATCAACGTGATTTTCTACTACTCCACCACGCTCTGGCAGTCCGTGGGGCTCGAAGAAAGCCAAGCGTTCTTGACGTCCACGATCACGTCGGTGACAAACATCGTGGTGACCATCATCGCGATCCTGTTGGTCGACAAGATTGGTCGCCGCCTACTGTTGCTGATCGGTTCTACAGGTATGACGCTGTCGCTAGGTTTGATGGCAGTCGCGTTCTCGCAAGCCATTACCGACGGTGACGGCGAAGTCACCGGCTTCGAAGGCTCGTGGGGCACCATCGCGATCGTGGGCGCCAACGCGTTCGTCGTGTTCTTTGGTGCCACATGGGGCCCAGTGGT
>CAZHTO010000183.1:0-2631 GCA_964535845.1 uncultured Demequinaceae bacterium
AGCACCGAGGTATTTATAACGTTTTTTCCACACATCACCCCGACCGCGACTGCATAACCATGCACCGCATCAAAGCCAACCCCGTCTGATCCACGGGGCTAGGAAGGCCCATCGTTCTCCTGCGGTGGGCCTTCCGCATCTCCAGGAGAACTGAACAGTGAGTAAATCGAAACGACCGTGCTCTGTCTGTGGCAAGCCGCTACGAGTTACGCCCAAGAGCCTCCCTGAGCCGACGTGCCACGAGTGCAGGCGTGGAGCCACGGCAACGCACGAGTGGCGCATTCCCCCGTCTCGCAGGGTCTCGTGCGCATCGTGCGGCAAGGTTGTTCAGCGATCGAGCACATCGGCAGCGGCGATCTATTGCCTTACCTGCCGCCGTGCGGGCCATGCGCCTCCGCGAGCCGGTCACGGCACCACGCGCCGCTGGCGCACTGGCTGCCGCTGCGCCCCCTGCTGTGAGGCGAAGGCGCGCGAGAACCGCGCCTACGTGGAGAGGCGCGGCTACCGCACGGAAGCTCGCACTTGCGACGAGTGCAGCTCCGAGTTCGAGACTCGCAAGGATCGCCCCACTCGCTTCTGCTCCCTGACCTGCGCCAACGAATCGCGACGCGGCACTGTCCATTCGAGCCGGTTCCGAATCCGCGACCGCGACCGACTGGCCATCTACGTCCGCGACAACTGGACTTGCCAGATCTGCTCCGAGCCCGTGGACCTCGAGGCCGACTACTTGACCGACTGGGCACCGACCTTGGACCACGTTGTTCCTCGATCCAAGGGAGGTTCCGACGATCCTGAAAATCTGAGAACGGCGCACAGGTGGTGCAACTCAGTGCGTGGCGACCTGTCTTTCCATACCGACGCCGACTTGAGGGAGGCCGTTTAGATGCCCTCCCCCAAGCGCAACCTCCGAGCCGTCACTCCCGGCGAAAAGCCCGACTCCACCGCCAAGAAGCAGTCGGTCGCCCAGGCCGCGGCTACGGGCGATCACCGCGCGCTACTGGTGGCGATGCGTGAGCGAATCGCTCGCACGGTGTCTGATCCCGACTGCCCGCCGCGCGATCTTGCCGCCCTGTCGCGCCGGTTGCAGGACATCGCAAAGGAGATCGAGCAGTACGACCTTCGCGCCAAGGAAGAGGGTGCTGACGCCGATGACGTCGCTGACGATGAAACCTTCGACGCCGAGGCTCTCTGAAATAGCGAGGAAGGTAGTCGCACCCCAGGGTGCGGTGGCTACCGGCTGGCCCGCAGTCCGCAAGACCTGCCGGGAAAAGATGGGCGTCCGCCTGGACCCCTGGCAGGACCAGGTTGGATCGCTCATCTTTGCCAAGCGAGCAGACGGGTGGCTCGCCTCGACCATCGACGGCGTGGGCCTGTCCCTGCCTCGTCAGGTTGGCAAGACATACCTGATCGCGTCCGTCACGTTCGCCCTGTGCATCAACACTCCGGGCCTGCTGGTCATCTGGACCGCGCAGCACAGCGGCACGTCGGATGAGACGTTCCTGGCCTTGCAAGGTTTCGCCAAGCGTTCGCGCGTCAAGCCTCACATCAAGCAGGTGTTCACCGGCTCGGGTGACGAAGAGATCCGCTTCCACAACGGGTCGCGCATCCTGTTCGGCGCCCGTGAGCACGGCTTTGGTCGAGGCATTCCGGGCGTGGACATGCTCATCTTCGACGAGGCCCAGATTATGTCTGACAAGGCGCTGTCCAACATGCTGGCCACAATGAACACGTCCCGGCTGGGGCTGCACCTGTACATGGGAACGCCGCCTAAGCCTGAGGATGCTGGCAAGTCCGAGTTCTTCACCCGAATGCGCACCCAGGCCTATGCGGGCACGCTCGAAAAGGGCGGCTGGGTCGAGTTCGGCGCAGATCCCGACGCGAAGCCCGAGGACCGCAAGCAGTGGGCGAAGGCGAACCCGTCTTACCCGCATCGCACTCCAATCGAGTCGATAGAGCGCTTGCGCAACGGACTGACCGAGGGCGACTTCAAGCGTGAGGCGCTTGGTATCTGGGATGAGGCCGTGGGCGAACCCCCCGTGGTCTCCCGCTCTCAGCTCGAAGCCCTGGCCATCGAACAAGCCCCCACCGAGGGCATCGTGTCCTATGGCGTCAAGTTCGCCACGGATGGGACCACGGTGGCGCTGTCCGCTGCGCGCAAGACCCCCAGCGGCAAGATTCACGTCGAGCTCATCGAGCGCCGCTCCATGAACTCCGGCACTGGCTGGCTCATTGACTGGCTGACGGGCGGCGATGAGCCACGCTGGCGCAAGGCGGCTCAGATCGCGGTGGACGGCAAGTCGCACGCAGAGGGCTTCATTGCTGACCTTCGAGAAGAGGGCGTCGGTCAGGCAACGATCATCGGCGTTAAGCCCGATCAGGTCACGACCGCTCACTCAATGTTCCTCGAGGCCGTTACGCGCGGCACCATGTCGGTGCTCAAGCACGACGGCCAGGCGACGTTGCTTGATTCTTTCAACGCCTCAATTCGTCGCACCATCGGCACCGCCGGCGGCTGGGGACTCAAGCCCAAAGAGGGCGGGGAGTCCACGTCGGCCGAGTCTGCAATCTTTGCCCATTGGGCTGCCCGCACATCAAAACGTAAACCTGGACGCAAGCAAAGGGTGGTGATTG
>CAZHTO010000184.1:0-2552 GCA_964535845.1 uncultured Demequinaceae bacterium
CTTGCGCGCGCGCTTTTTGGCTTTGCGGAGGTCCTTGCGCTTGACCTGCATGACGGAGACATCCTTGCGAGCCACGGACTCGGCGATGTATGCCTCGCGGTCCACGTGCGGGTCCCAGTCATCGTTGACGTTGGAGTGGTCAACGGGCTTGCGGCGTGACAGAACGAAGATGATGGCCGATGCGGTCACGAGCAGGCCGAACACGACGTAGGAGCCGAGCGTCCCGTCACCGAAGGCGTGGTCGATCCACAAGCAGATTGCGCCTACGAGGGCCGCGGCCGGCACGGTGATGATCCAGGCAATGAACATGCGGCCGGCGACGCCCCAGCGCACCGCGGCGCCCTTCATGCCCACGCCAGACCCGAGAATTGATCCGGTAGCGACGTGGGTGGTCGACAGCGAATAGCCAAAGTAGCTCGAGAGCAAGATCACTCCGGCCGACGATGTCTCGGCAGCCATGCCCTGACGGGAGGAGAGTTCGACTAGGCCCTTACCGAGGGTGCGGATCACGCGCCAGCCGCCCATGTAAGTGCCGAGGGCCATCGCCACGGCACACGACAGGATGACCCAGAAAGGCACCTTCGAGTCTCCTGGCACAGCGCCTGCAGCGATCAACGCGAGCAGGATGATGCCCATCGACTTTTGAGCGTCGTTGGTGCCGTGTGCGAGCGATACGAGTGACGCCGATCCAATCTGGCCCCAGCGGAACATGCGGTCGTTCTCTTTCTCGGGCACATCCTTGGTCACGCGCATCACCCATGCCGTACCGATGGCGGCCACCAGAATGGCGACCACTGGGGCAATAAGGGCGGGGATCAGCACCTTGGCCGCAAGGCCGGTCCACAGCACACCGTTGGTGCCTGCAGAAGCCAACACCGCACCTACGACTCCACCCACGAGGGCATGGGAAGAACTCGAGGGTATGCCTAATAACCACGTCAGTAGGTTCCACACGATGGCGCCTGCCAAACCGGCCAGCACCACATTGAGGGAAATGATTTCGGCGTCGACAATTCCAGTCGCAATAGTTGCCGCAACTGTGAGCGACAAGAAGGCGCCTACAAGGTTGAGGCACGCAGACAACAACACCGCCTGTTTGGGCTTAAGGGCTCTCGTGGCGATGGAGGTCGCCATGGCATTCCCGGTGTCGTGAAAACCGTTGGTGAAGTCGAAGGCGAGCGCTGTCGCGACGACGATTCCAAGGAGGAGTGGCTCGGTCACGCTGACTATTGTGGCGGAAAGTTGAGCGTCTGATTACCCTTTGGGAAAGATTCCTCGTAGATGTGACTCAATGCACGTCAGAACGGCTTATTCCTCGTGAATCTGGCTTATGCGGTGCTCGGGTAACGGTGTGCCAGTCAGCTCATTGAACGAGCGGCGTCCACCAACCGATCGCAGTCTCCAGATTGGGTATCCCACGCACACATGAGCCGCACTTCGACGCGGTCCGGGGTGGACCCTACTTGCCAGTCGTAGAAGCTGTGCGTGTGCCGCAGTTCGCGCGCGAGCGAACGCGGCATTTCGACAAACACTGCGTTGGCCTGCGTGGGTTGGGTAAATTGCAGCACCCCGTCGGCCGCCAAAGGCTCCAGGCCGGCCCGCAACCGGGTTGCCATGGCGTTGGCCTGGCGCGCATTACGTAGCCATAACGGGTCGCCCGCTTGGTCTTGCGACTCGAGCAACGCCATCAACTGGGCAGACATGAAGCGCATTTTCGACCCCAGCTGCATGGTTGCTTTACGTAAGTGCAACAGATCGGTTGCCAGCGACTCGACGAGGTCCTCGACAAGCACCACCACTGCCTCCGTGCCCATTGCTCCGTTCTTGGTGCCGCCAAACGACAACACATCTGCGCCCCCACACGCCTCGAGCAATGACACCCCAAGCGCCGCGGCGGCATTCGCAATGCGCGCCCCATCCACATGGACCCGCATGCCGGCCGCATGCGCGGCCTCCACCAACACGCGCATCTCCTCGACCGAATACACCGTGCCCAGTTCCGTGGACTGGGTGAGCGATAGCACCAGCGGTTGCGCACGGTGTTCGTCCCCCATGTTGTCCACGTACGTGCTCAGCGACTCGAGCTGCACCTTCCCGCCGGGCGCGGGCACCGGCAAGATTTTGAGCCCACCCACCCGCTCCGGTGCACCGTTCTCGTCCACGTTGATGTGCGACAGCTCAGAGGCGACCACGCCGCCCCACCTCGGCGACAGCGCCATGAGCGACACCACGTTTGCCCCGGTGCCGTTAAAAACCGGAAAGCCCACCGCGTGGCGACCAAACTCCCGGGTGACGGCCGCGTCAAAGGCTGCCGTGGTCGCATCGGCCCCGTACGCGGTGTCGTGCCCGACGTTCACTGCCGCCATGGCGGCGAACACTTCAGGGTGAACCGAGGCGTAGTTGTCAGACGCGAACTGGGCGGGTGCGCTCATGTCGCTGACACCGTGACGTCGCGTACCCAGCGGTCGCCCGCTTGCGTGTAACCCACACGCGTCAAGTACGCAGTGTCCGTGGCCTCGTGCGGCACTACTTCGAGGCGTTCAAAGCCCGCA
>CAZHTO010000185.1:0-2509 GCA_964535845.1 uncultured Demequinaceae bacterium
AGCTCGACAAGTCCTTCACCGACGACCTCGACATCGACTCGCTGTCGATGATGACCATCGTCACGCTGGCTGAAGAGAAGTTTGACGTGCGCATCCCCGACGAGAAGGTCAAGGACCTCGCAACCGTGGGCGACGCTGTCGACTTCATCGAAAGCGCTCAGGGCTAACACCTCTTTTTCTCAGTTCCCCGAATCACCACACTGGAGTACACCTATGACTGTCGTTGTCACCGGACTAGGCACCACGTCCCCCCTTGGCGGAGACGTTGCCAGCACGTGGGAGGGCGCCCTCGCGGGACGCTCCGGCGTGCGCACGCTCGACAATGACTGGGCGGAGACCTACGGCATGGCCGTCAACTTCGCCGGTCAGCTTGCGGTGCACCCCAGTGAGGTACTCTCGCGGCCCGAAGCAAAGCGCATGGACCCCAGCGCCCAAATGGCAGTAATCGCCACTCGGGAGGCCTGGGCACATGCAGGCTCGCCCGAGGTAGACCCCGAACGCTTAGGCGCCGTGGTCTCCTCGGGCATCGGCGGTGTGTGGACGCTTCTTAGTGCGTGGGACACCATGAAAGAGAAGGGCGCCGCGCGCGTACTTCCCCTCACAGTCCCCATGTTGATGCCTAACTCCCCCACCGCATACGTTTCACTCGAAATCACCGCCCGGGCAGGCGCGCACGCCCCAGTGTCCGCCTGTGCGTCCGGTGCAGAGGCCATTGGGATGGCGTTCGAGATGATCGAATCTGGCCGAGCTGACATTGTGGTGGCAGGTGGAACTGAAGCCGCGATTCACCCCCTCCCCATCAGCTCCTTCGCAGCCATGGCAGCACTCTCTAAGCGCAACGATGACCCTGCTGGAGCCTCTCGCCCATACGACATCACGCGTGATGGTTTTGTGCTGGGTGAAGGTGCGGGTGTGCTGGTGCTTGAATCTGAAGAACATGCCCGTGCGCGCGGAGCGCACATCTACGCTCGCTTGCTTGGCGTGGGTCAGACCGCGGACGGCCACCACATTGCCGCACCAGAACCCAACGGCGCCGGCCAAACTCGTGCGATGCAGCTCAGCCTTGAGCGTGCCGGGCTCAGCACTGCCGACATCGTGCACGTCAACGCACACGCGACGTCCACTCCTGTGGGCGACATGATCGAGGCCCGTGGCATTCGTGCCCTGCTGGGTGCGCAAGCAGATCAGGTGCTCGTCAGTGCGACCAAGTCCATGACTGGCCACTTGCTGGGCGGCGCAGGTGCCCTTGAGTCAGTCTTCACGGTGAAGGCCCTCGAAACCCGAACCGCCCCACCGACCATCAACGTTGACAACCCGGACCCTGAGCTCGAACTCGATCTGGTGCGCAATACGCCGCGGGCACTACCTGCCGAGGGTCAATTGGCTGCGATCAACAACTCGTTTGGCTTTGGTGGTCACAACGTCGCACTGACGTTCGCCACGCCATAAGTCCCTTAACTACGCGTCAGACCACGTTCACATATTGGTGGGCGTGGTCTGATGGAAGCGCAACTTCCAGCTCCCGTCATTGACCCATACCGACGTGCGCTCTGTCGCGCCCCGGGTCGAATGCGCAGGCATCGACAGATAGCGCACTAGCGCTACGTCCTCACAGATAGCAACAGCGGTGAATTCGCGCAGTGGCAACTGGATGTCGATGTCACTGAACTCGAGCGCGAGGGTCTCTTCACGAGAATAGATACGGCCTGAGCGCCCTACTTCTGAGAACTCTGGCGCTAGCACAGCGTTCATAAACCGTCCGTCGAACCGGGTCTCTTGACGCCACATGGCCTCCTCCATTGCTTGGAGGGTCAGTACTTCTTCGCGAGTGAGTTCTTGCACCCCGGTATCTTAAGCGGGTTTAGCCCACACGGTGTAGCCAGCGAACCGGCGCACCCGAACCTGCATAGCGGAACGGCTCGAGCTCTTGGTCCCAAGCGGCGCCAAGTGCGAGGTCCATTGCCCGCCGGAACTCGGAAACCGATGCTCCGGCTTCAAGAACTGACCGAATGCGGTCCTCGGGCACCACAACATTGCCGTGGACGTCAGTGACAGCGTGGAAGATGCCGAGTGAAGGTGTGTGTGACCAGCGACCTCCATCGGAGCCAAACGAGGGGTCTTCAGTCACTTCATAACGCACGTGTTCCCAGCCCCGCAAAGCGGACGCCAGGCGCGCGCCTGTGCCTGGAGTGCCCTGCCACGCTACTTCGGCGCGAAACAGTGCCGTGCCTGCCGGCTGGTCCGTCCATTCGAAGGACGCGCGCGGACCCAGCACTGCTTGGGCGGCCCACTCGATGTGTGGGCACATCGCTCGAGTGGCTGAGTGCACAAAAAGTACACCTCGGGTGATCGCAGCCATGACCCTTCCTTCCTGTTGAGGTACGTCTTCCCCTACGACCTCGAAGGAAACCCAGCTGCACCGGGTGTGTCTCTATGTTGCCTTATGTTGCGCTCAAGCGCCAGCGGCCACGCACAGCGCGTAAGAAACAGCTCTGTGGGACGCTGTCAT
>CAZHTO010000186.1:0-2506 GCA_964535845.1 uncultured Demequinaceae bacterium
AGGTCGCGGCACTCGCGGGGCGTTCTGCACGCTCCAGGGCCGGCCAGTTTTTGGTCGAGGGCCCACAAGGAGTGCGCGAAGTGGTCGCATTCGCGCCTGAGCGCGTGCGTGATATTTATTTGACGGCCGATGCGCTTGAACGGCACCGTGACATTGCTACCAATGCGTTGGCAGGGGACTTGTGGGTTCATCTCGCAAGTGACCCGGTTGTGGCGGCGATCAGCCGTGACGCGCAAGGCATCGTTGCTGTCGTCGAGACCGCTGGTGAGTCACTGGACGACGTGCTTGCACGCAAGCCACGTCTAGTCGCAATTCTGAGCAACGTCCGTGACCCTGGCAACGCCGGCACTGCCATTCGAGTCGCGGATGCTGCTGGTGCAGATGCGGTAATCCTCGCGGGCGACAGCGTCGACATCACCAACCCCAAGGTTGTGCGCGCCACGGCGGGTTCGCTCTTTCACGTTCCCGTAGTGCGAGCACCGCTCGACGCTGCAGTTGAGGCGCTCCATCAAGCTGGTGTGACCATTCTTGCCACTGACGGTAGTGGTGAAGCTGAACTCGGTGGAATCGGCGCCTCAGACGAGGAACTCGCTGGACCTACGGCCTGGGTGTTCGGTAACGAGGCATGGGGTCTCACGGACAACGAACTCGCGCTTGCCGACCTGGTAGTTCGTATTCCTATTTATGGGCGTGCAGAGAGCCTTAACTTGGCGACTGCCGCATCGGTGTGCTTGTACGCATCTGCGCGAGCGCACAGACAAAAGAGCTAAGAGGGTAGCAATGAGCCAGCATGCGGTAGAACTCGAGATTCCTGAGGCCGACGGCACGGTGCGCGTCTCAGGTGGAGACCGCATTTTCTACAAGATTTTGCTGAACGATCACCCCATTCTGCGTAAGCGTGGAACATGGACTATTCCGCTTAAGGGTGGCGAGACCGGCTTGCTGCGCGCGCGCGGCTTCATTCCTGGTTTTCAGCGCCTGTTCTTTGAGGGCCGCGAGGTATTCCGGATGGCGGGTTACGTGGGAACGCCTGAGCGCGTCGCCATGTCGCTGCCCATTCTCTACATCGCCTTGCTGTACCCAGGCTTGGCTTTCCCAGGGGTGATCGTGGCGCTACTGGTGTTCTTTATGAACATCATGGCGGTGAAGAATCTGATTTTGCCGCGCGCTGCCCGCATTGCCCTACCCATCGCAAACTCGGTAGCGGGCGTGTTCATTCTGCTCATGTTGCCCGCACTGTTTGGCGTGGAACTACCTAGCGAGCCAGCAGGTTAACTACCCGGCGAGCTGTGACTCGACCAGCGTGGTGAGTGCCGCGATATCCGCTTCGAGGGCACGCTGTACGTTCGCACGGAACTCGAGTTCAAGGTCAGCTGCGCGCGGTCCCTCAAGCCATGCACGCAACTCGACCCGGCTACCGGTGTCGGTACGTCGGGCCTCGTGGTGGACCGTCAACTCTGCGCCGTCCATTTCCGTGGTGTCCGCATACACATACGGACGCTCGAGCGCGGTGACGCGAAACGGCAGTGGCTCGCCGGTCTTCGACTTAAGTTCGCCTCGCGCACCAATCTGCACCGGCTCACTCATGCGGAACCACTCCATGCTCGCGGCCCACTCGGGGTGGGTCTCGTGGTCCACCCAGCGCTCAAAGAACGCCTCGGGAGGGGCAGATGAGCTCACTACTACGTGTCCGACGTCGATCATTCCTCCACGTTAACCCGGTATGGCAGCCTCTGCCCAGAGATGCGCCCCCACACGCCGTCAAGGACTCGCTAGACTGGCACCCATGAGCACAAGCGAGCGCACGCACGGCATCACGCCGCGCGCCGCCATGTGCCCGGAGTCGGGAGCGCTCAGCCGCGCGACTCTGAATCGCAGCACAGCACCTTCGCTGTTTATCTAGGCCCAGGGAGAACCCCTGGGCCTCAAGTGCGCAAGCCCGCCCCCGCATCGGCCGTATTGAAGCCGCGCGCCGGTAGACTCACCTGGAACCCGAACCCCCTGGATTGGCACTGATGACTGACCTGTCACCACTCGACGCTGCTGGCGTCGACGCCGCTGTGACTGACGCGATTAACGCGATCACGGCGGCCACTACCCTCGATGAACTAAAAGAAGCGCGCTTGGCGCACACCGGCGACAAGGCAGCGCTGTCGTTGGCTAACCGCCAGATCGGCCAGCTTGAACCCGCCGACAAGGCTGTGGCCGGTAAGGCCATGGGTGCTGCTCGTGGCAAGGTGCAGCAGGCGATTGCGGCGCAGCAGGCCAAGCTTGAAGAAGAGCGCGACGCGCGTGTGCTTGTCGAAGAGACCGTGGACGTCACGCTGCCCGTGAGTCGTGAACTCAAGGGCGCACGCCACCCGCTCGAGACCATGCAAGAACTCATGTGCGACACGTTCGTGGCCATGGGCTGGGAAGTTGCGGAAGGCCCCGAGCTCGAAGCCGAGTGGCTCAACTTCGATGCCCTCAACTTTGACCCGGACCACCCGGCGCGCGAGATGCAAGA
>CAZHTO010000187.1:0-2477 GCA_964535845.1 uncultured Demequinaceae bacterium
AGCGGCTAAGCCCAACACGAAGGCGTTCTTCGCGGAGTCGATTTCGAACCCGCAGTCGGACGTGTTGGACATTGAGGCTGTAGCGAACGTGGCGCACGAGATTGGTGTGCCGCTCATTGTGGACAACACCGTTGCGTCGCCTTACCTGGTGCGTCCCATCGAGTGGGGCGCAGACATTGTCACTCACTCCGCCACGAAGTATCTTGGCGGCCACGGCACGTCCATTGGTGGCGTGATTGTGGATGCGGGCAACTTCGACTTTGGCAAGGACGCTGAGCGCTTCCCTGGCTTCAACGAGCCCGATGCGTCCTACAACGGCCTGGTCTACGCCCGTGACCTGGGCAAGGACGGCCTGTTTGGCGTCAACTTGTCGTTCATTTTGAAGGTGCGCGTGCAGTTGCTACGTGACCTGGGCCAGGCAGTATCGCCGTTCAATGCGTTCCTTATTGCTCAGGGTCTTGAGACGTTGAGCCTGCGCGTGGAGCGTCACGTGGAGAACGCTGTGAAGGTTGCTGACTATCTTGAGGGGCGCGATGGTGTCGAATCCGTTGCTTACTCAGGCCTCGCATCGTCCCCTTGGAATGAACTGCAAAAGAAGTACGCCCCTCGTGGTGGTGGCTCTGTGCTGGCGTTCGAGATCGAGGGTGGCAAAGAGGCCGGTCAGGCCTTTGTGGACGCTCTCGAGTTGCACTCGTTGGTGGCCAACATTGGTGACGTGCGTTCGCTCGTGATTCACCCGGCTACGACCACTCACTCACAGCTCACCGATGAGGAGCAGCTCGCTGCCGGTGTGACGCCTGGCTTGGTGCGTTTGGCTGTGGGGCTTGAGCACATCGATGACATCTTGGCGGACCTGGATAAGGGCTTTGCGGCTGCGGCGGCAGTGCGTGAAGGCGCCGGTGCTTAACCGATGACTCATGCCGGGGCGGCGGGTGCGCCAGTGAGCAATGCGGGTAGCGATGTGCTGCCTGTGACTGCTGGCTGGCGCCCCGGCGACCCGGTGGGCCGTAGGCAGTTTTTGGAAATTAAAGACTTCCCGCTTGAGGCCGATGCGCTGGGCACGTTCGATGTGACGCTCGCCTATGAGACGTGGGGCGAGTTGAACGAGGCTCGCGATAACGCGATCTATGTGGCGCACGCTTTTACTGGTGATACTCATGTGTATGGTGCGGCTGAGCCAGGGCATCTTGGGCCTGGCTGGTGGCCGGGGATTGTGGGGCCCGGCAAAGCAGTTGACCCTGAGCGGCATTTCATTGTGTGCGCCAACGTGGTGGGTGGGTGTCAAGGCACTACCAGCCCGGCGCACCCGCACCCGGAAGACGGCAAGCCGTGGGGTTCGCGGTATCCGTGGGTGACGGTGCGCGACATGGTGTTAGCAGAGGCGCGTTTGGCCGATGCGCTTGGTATTGACCGCTGGCGACTGGTCCTTGGTCCGTCGCTAGGTGGGTTACGGGCACTTGAATGGGCCGCCACCTACCCGGACCGCGTGCAGGGCATTGGCGTGATTGGCGCGACTGCTGCGACAACGGCGGACCAGATTGCGTGGGGCTCCCTGCAGGCCCAGGCAATCCAGTTGGATCCGAACTTTCGCGGCGGCGACTACTACGATGCCGCGCCCGGCGAAGGGCCTCACCGAGGACTGGCGCTCGCACGCGAGATCGCGCACACCACGTATAGAACGTCTGCAGAGCTGGACTCCCGGTTTGGGCGCGATGTTCAGCACGGTGATGTACTCACGCCTGAGGGCCAGTTCGCAGTGCAAAGCTATTTGGCGCATCACGGCGACAAACTGGTGCGCCGCTTTGACGCCAACTCGTACCTGCGCATGGTCCACGCGGTGAACACGCACGATGTGGGCCGCGGGCGCGGAGGCACTGCTGCCGCACTTGCTGCATATAAAGGCAAGGCGCTGGTGATTGCGGTGGACTCGGACCGGCTGTATCCGGTGGAGGACGCGGAGCGCACTGCTGCTGCTCTGGGGCTTGCCGACGGTCCCACGGTGCTCGAGGCCAAGAGCGGCCACGACAGCTTCTTGGTCGACTGGCCAGCGCTCAGTGGGGCGGTCCAGGACTTCGAAAGCCGAATCTAGTTCGCACCCGGCGTCCCGGCCCGTTCTTCACTCGTAGTTTCGTCTAATCCACCTCGAGCAGGCGATCCCTTTTTCTGCAGATATAGATGCTACTGAAAATAAGTACACCATTAGACAAAACTGCGAACACACTGAATAGCGCGATCGCATAGACAGCGCTACTCAATAGCCATGCACCCAGCACCAAGCTACCGAGACGCAAGAATGTCGAAATCAATGTATGCGCCAGTTGGAACCGGTGTGCACCAATAGTCTGTAAAGCCAGTGTTGCTGGCCTGTTAGACAAAACGAACCACATCATAAGGGCAAGCCATTGCGCATAGACGCCTGCCTCCCGCCACTCTTCCCCGAATGCCAAGCTAAATATCCACGGCCCCCCAATGATAAT
>CAZHTO010000188.1:0-2468 GCA_964535845.1 uncultured Demequinaceae bacterium
GGGCGAGGTCAGCTTGGCGCACGGCATAGCCATCCATGGCTGAGTTATCGAACGGAGGAATGTTGCCTTGCGCGCGAACCTCTACCGCGAGCACCATTCCGAGCGCGCTGGCCAACGGCATGTTAACGGGAACAGGCGACTTGAGTAGGCTCAATACCAGGGCGAGGTGATCGTCGGCGCTACGCATTCGCGCTCTTGCCTACGGGTAGCGAACGCCACACCCCTTCACGCGCATCCAGTATTGACAAGATCCCACGCAAACCCGGCCCGGAGCCGGCCAACAGCACGAGTGCCTGCGACGCCATAGCGGTCCCCACCTGGCCACAGAGGGGACCAAGCACTCCCCCGCCTTCGCACACCCCAAAGTCCGGGGGCGGCTCGACCGGAAACAGGTCGCGCAACGAGCGGCCCTCGTCAAAGACGGTGACCTGGCCGTACCAACCCGACAACGCACCCCACACGAGCGGGATGTTCAACTCAGCGGCCGCATCGGCCACCGTAAGGCGTGAGGGCCACGTGTCGGTGCCGTCCAAAATGAGGTCGTAGCCAGCCAGCTGTTCAGTAGCGCCATCGCCGAGCCGGACGTTGCGTGGGTCTAGGCGCACGTTCGGCGCGAGCTCGCGCAGGCGCTTGGCGGCGGCATCAACCTTGGGTGTCCCCACATCGTCGGGGCCAAAAAGTACTTGGCGATGCAGATTGGTGACGGACACGGTGTCGCTATCAAAGAGCGTGATGTGGCCCACGCCAGATGCCGCAAGGTAGAGCGCGGCGGGGCAACCCAAGCCGCCCACCCCCACCATGGCCACGCGGGCGTCGCTTAGCGCTTGTTGGCCGGCATGCCCAAAGCCCTCGAGGGCACGGTGGCGAACATATGCGTCAGGTTGCACATTCGCCACGGTACCGGTCTCCAACTATCTCGACAATCGTGGGGTGCGGTGCGAGCGGCGCGGTCACGTAATCGGCGCCCGCAGTGTCAAGCCGGCGCTGAAAAAGCCCTGGCGCTAGTAGGTATGACGCCACCGCAACCACCGCTCCGGGGTGCTCGGCGCGGGCGGCCGCCACCGCATCGGCCACGCTCGGCTTGGGTCCAGCAGCAAAGCCAATACGTACGGGACCGTCCCAGTGTTCGCGCAGCTGAGCCGCGGCAGTGTGAGTGTCGGCCTGGGAGCGCGGATCTGACGACCCGGCAGCAGCGAGCACCACCACCGCATCACTCGGGGCGCCCACGCCGGCAAGCCGTTCACGCACAATGTCGATGAGTCGCACATCTGGCCCAAGCGGCGGCGCGGCCGGCACGTCCGGGCGGCCTTTCACCGCCTGGGCGATGTCCACATACACGTGGTAGCCACCCGCAAGTAGCAAAGGGACAACAACAGCTGCCGTACCCTCGCCCGCAACCGGAATGCCCGCTACGACGTCGTCAACTTTAGGGTCCTGGACATCAACGTAGGCTTCCCGTACGTCGACTCCCAGCGCGCGCTCAACATCCGCCAACAGGTCGCGGATCACCTGCTGCCCCTCGGGCGCGCGAGTGCCGTGTGCGCAACCAATCAGAACGGGGTTCATGCCGTCACCGCGAGCGCATAGCCGCGCTTAACGACAGTACGGATAAGCGACCGTGAGCCTGCGTTCTCACGCAAGCGATTGACGGCTGCCTCCACGGCATGAGGGCCATTACTTTCTCCAGGCAAAACGGCCCCTAACTGCTCGCGGGTGAGGACCTTGCCTTGCGCGCGTGCGAGTGCCCGCAACAATTGAAACCCTGTGGGGGTCAGGTCAAGCACCCGGCCGTTCAATACAGCGGCCGATGCGCGCATCACCAACGGCCCCTCGACCGTGGGTAGTTCTTTGGCACCAGGCCCGTAGTGGGCCACCAGTTCACGGACCATCGCTCCCAGTCGCCAGCGATCGGGGTGGGGTGCAGGCAGTCCGGCGGCCTCGAGCGGCGCTGACGTCACCGGGCCCACCGATCCCAGCAGTAAGTCCCCTGCCGCAGTGAGCGCCCGAATATCTTCGAGTGCACCTGCCTCTTTGACACCTGCGAGCCACGCTTGGGCTCCCGGAGCGGAGGTGAAGAGAACTGCGTCAATTCTCCCTGCCGCTGTGTGGGCAATCCCGTCCAGGTGCCTTTGAGGATCAGTGGGCGGTCCCCACCCATAGACCACAAGTGACTGGACTGTTGCGCCAGCCTGCTCGAATGCTTGGTCTAGTCCGTCCGAGCCGGCTCCGTGGTGTTGGACCGCGATGTGCAAACCCTCCACTCCTTCGGCGAGCAGAAAGTCCTTTACTTCGACTGCCATTTCGCCCTCGGCAACCCAGTCCGCAGTGAGCCCGTTTTGCTGGATTGCTCCGCGCGCTTTGGGCCCGCGCGCGATCATGCGTGCGTTCTTCATCGTGGCAAGCAGTGGCTCGGCCAAGCCCGCGGCATCGGCTGCTTCAATCCACGCCCTAAAGCCAATGCCGGTGGT
>CAZHTO010000189.1:0-2323 GCA_964535845.1 uncultured Demequinaceae bacterium
GTCATCATCCTGGTTCCGTTCCTACGCGCGATTCCTTCGGAACTCCGAGAAGCCGCGTTCATCGACGGATTAGGACGTGTCGGCTTCTTCTGGCGCATGGTGCTCCGCCTTTCCATGCCTGGTGTGATCACCACGGGAATCCTTGCCTTCGTGGGAAGTTGGAATGCCTACCTCCTGCCGCTGTTCATTCTCAACAGCGAGGCGTCATTCACTCTCCCGCTGGGCGTCGCATCGTTCTCGTCGCAATACTCGGTCGACACGGCGCGCGTACTCGCGTTCACATCGCTGTCCATGATCCCCGCGCTGATCTTCTTCAGCCTTTTCGAGCGGCGTATTGTCGGAGGACTGACCGGCGCGGTCAAGGGCTGATCATGCCCACTCCTTACGCGCCGGACGGGTAGCCCCGCTAGTTTTTCACCGAGAAATCTGGCCCTCACATAGGCCGCGGGGAATGTCGAGCCCCGCGGCCTGTGTTGGAACACCATGAGCTACTCCACCAGCACAGGCGGCGGCATCAGCGGCAACTCCAGCGCTCGTAGCGGGCGGACGGGGGATGCGTGGGAATTCGCCGCTCGTGCCGGATATGCAGTGTCGGGCCTCCTACATATTGTCGTAGGCATCCTCATTGTGCGCGTCGCTACCGGAGGCGGCAGTGAAGAAGCCGATCAAACAGCGGCGCTGTCGAGCATCGGCGAATCCACATTTGGCGGCATCGTCCTATGGAGCGCCGTCATCGCCTTCCTCGCGTTGGGCGCATGGCAGGCGGCCGATGCGGTACGCGGCTCGGATACTAAGGACAGAGCCAAGGCGGCGGGAAAAGCAGGCGTGTACTTCGCACTCGCCGTCACCTCATGGTCAGTGGCCACCGGTTCGGACGGTGAGGACGGAGACTCTCGCGCGCAATCGTTCGCGACCACACTCATGGAAGCGCCCGCCGGCCGGGTGCTTGTCGGAGCAGTCGGACTAGGCATTCTCGTGGCAGGCGGCTTCCACGTGTGGGCAGGCTGGACACAGAAGTTCCTCGACAACCTGCGCACTCCCTCAGGCTCCAAAGTGTCGCGCGGCGTCACCATCACCGGCACTGTCGGATACATTGCCAAAGGTGTAGCCCTAGGCGTGGTGGGCGTGCTATTTACCTACGCCGCGATCTCGGCGGACCCTGACCAGGCACAAGGCATCGACGGAGCCATCGAGAGCCTGCTCGACGCACCCGGAGGCCCCGTGCTCGTGATTCTCGTAGGCGTGGGCTTTGCGGCATACGGCGTGTACTCATTTGCAAGGGCACGCTACGCGCGCATGTGACCTGCCCGCGCATGTAACCTGCTAATGATCGGCGCCGGCCCGGGAGCGTTTGCACCCACGACCTCGCAGATGCGAGGCTCAGTGGTACGCCGGGTGCTTGTTCCCCTCACAGTTCTGTGGGTGGGGGTCGTGGTGGCAGGGCTGTTGGTTGTCCACGTCATCGCACTCGATGAAAGCGCCTGGAACAACGCCCTCGCCGCCAAACGCACCCCCACGCTCGACACCGTCACCGCCATAGTGTCAAGCACAACCGTACTCATTGCGACGTGCCTCATCGCCGTCGCCGTGATCTGGTGGCAGTCACGACAATGGTGGTTCGCAATGCTGCCCGCTCTCGCGCTCAACATCCAAGCGCTGGTGTTTCTCGCATCGTCCCTTGCCATAGGCCGCGCGCGACCAGACGTCGAATACCTCGACGAACCCGCGCCCACCTCAAG
The DNA here is from genome assembly GCA_964535845.1 of uncultured Demequinaceae bacterium. Classification (GTDB taxonomy): domain Bacteria; phylum Actinomycetota; class Actinomycetes; order Actinomycetales; family Demequinaceae; genus Demequina. Next base: position 1,740 of record CAZHTO010000189.1, read on the forward strand.
TTTCCCCAGTGGCCATGCAGGTGCAGGGGCGGCCATCTACGTCACGGTCGCTCTATGCGCGACCCGTATCCGTCACGCCGGGCTACGCATAGCCATCTACGTTGTGTGCGCAGTGATGCCGCTCAGCATTGGGGTGACCCGCATATACCGGGGTATGCACCACCCCACCGACGTCATCGTGGGGCTCATTGTCGGCGCGACGTGCGCCGTTATCGCCTGGCGATGGGCCGAGCCCCGCGAGGGCACGGCAAGGTCTTAAACGTTGCCTTGGAACAGGCTGGTGACCGAACCGTCCTCGAACACCTCATGGATCGCGCGGGCGATCAGCGGGGCGATCGACAGCACCGTGAGCTTGTCAAACCTCTTGTCTTCGCTAGTAGGCAGCGTGTCGGTGATAACCACCTCGGAGATGTGTGAGTCGCTCAGACGCTCGGCGGCTGGCCCAGATAGCAGGCCGTGCGTAGCTGTCACGATGACGTCCTTTGCGCCGTTCTCGAACAGCGCTTCCGCCGCCTGCACAATGGTGCCACCGGTGTCGATCATGTCGTCGACCAGCACACACGTGCGGCCTTCAACCTCACCCA
>CAZHTO010000190.1:0-2301 GCA_964535845.1 uncultured Demequinaceae bacterium
CATTTATGTCAGCCCAAGGACGCACAGCCTGGGGATATTCCAGCCACCGCAGCGGTCCTGTGCAAGCCCCAACGTCAGAGGGTGCCGCTAGCGTGAGCCCCATGGACATCCTCGACCGCGCCCGCGACCTCGCCATCGAGCCCCGTTGCTCACGCTCAGCCTTCCACAAGACCCCTGGCACCGGGCCGGTTGGCACCGGGAGTGAGACAAACTCCACGCTAGTGACCAGACCAGTTGAACGGCTGGGCAGTGTCCGCTGTGCCCACGCAATGGGAGGCGTGGCCTACCGGCATCTCATGACACGGTGGTGAGACTCGAGCAAGTCGCACAACGACGATGTCGTCCCCACAGTTTCGGGAGATACCGCCCACACAAAGGGCATGGCCGACGCAGAATTCGAAGACGAATACTGGGTTGCCCGCCCCCAACCCCACCAGCGCATCGGCCGTACAGCCATGTGCGCCACACTGGATGAGTGCAACGTGAGCAGATAGTCATGCAGTCCAGCGACGCCAGACGGGTCGCGCTCGAAGCCGACGGGTGGGTGGTGACGTCGCGCTCCTGGGCCGCGCAACTCACCGCGTCGAATGCCAACGTAGAAGCATTGCGGGTGCTCGTTGAGCGCGGTCGGCATCACGGTGACGTTCGCGAGATAACCAACGCAGATCGCGACTCGGTGCTGGCACTGGACAGGGCAACGCGGGCCGACTACCCGGGTGGCATCGCAACTCAGCACGAGCCCCTCACTGCGTCGAGTGCCCGCGTGACAGCCACGAGGCGCGGCTTTGGCGTATTTGCCGTCGATGGCCGGGCACTTGCGATCACATACGTCGACATCGATCAGCAGCGTGCTGAGACCGACTTCACGGTTGTAACGGCCGGGTTTCGAGGGCTTGGTCTCGCAACAGCAGTGAAAGCGGCCTCGGTGCTTGCTCTTCTTCGCGAGGGCGTGGAAGCCTTCCGCACAGGCGGCGCTGCGGAGAACTCCGCCATTCTCGGTTCGAACTTGCGCATGGGGTATGTGGTTGACCAAGAATGGCTCACCCTCTCCCCCACTCGATGAGTGGCTACTGCCCGCGCCCCACGAAAAATGCCATCCCCTACACTGGTGGCCGTCGCACACAGACCGTAGGGGGATCATGAGAACTCGTCCAAGGACGGCGACCATGGCTGAGCGATGCGACGTCCCTGTCGACAGCTTCGACGCTATTGAGCACTACTTAATGCCCGCACCGCCAGATTTGATCAGTCGGCCGCCCCGTCCTGAAGACATCTAGCGCCAGTGAACCAGAGTCGCACCCACGTTTTTCACACACACATAGCCCAAGGGGGCCACAATGCTCGTCCGCACCACCACTATCACCGCCGTCGTAGTCGCCGCGAGCCTGGCGCTCGCCGGTTGCTCATCTGACGCAGCCGAGTCAGATCCCACCGCCACACAGGCTCCCCCGGCCGCAACCCAAGCGCCAGCACCGAGCCCCACGCCTAGCGACCCGGCCACCGACAACGACATCGCTAACGACAGCGAGATCGAGGCGGCAGCTCAGCAGTACATCGACTTCACGGCCCCGGTGAACGCATTCATGGACCAGTCGCGCGATATCGAGACCTGGGAGGAGGACACCGTGATTGCCTCCGACTACGCCGCACACCTGGAGACCTTCCAGAGCGAACTGGAAAGTGCTGAATGGCCTGAAAGCATTGCACCGTACGTCGATGCCGTGGTGACAGAAGTGGCCGACGAAATCGCCTACGTCCAGGGCATGGCTGAAGCAGCAGACGAAGATGCCTACTGGGAGGCCCGTAACAGCAGCGAGATTGGCGAGCGAACCGCCGCCCAGGCGCTCCGTATCCAACTCGGTATCGAGAGTCCAAACACTGACGGATAGCACCGGCAGCTCAGGCGTTCGATGAACAAACCCACCGGCGCACGCTCAATCACGCAACAACACTGGGCCACATCCCTGTCAACAGGTATCGAGTGGCAGCTCAAGCACTACCCAGACACTAGGCGCGACGTTAAGTTTTTTCCCGATGCGCGGCTCACCGCCGCGGACGGAAGCACCGTGACAGCCCACCTCTGTGCAAGCCGTGACGGAGACGACAACGAAGTAGTCGAAGCGTGGGTGGTTGCCGTCACCGACGAGGAGTTAGCAGACCTGACTGCTCGCCCGGAAGCGTACGCGGCCATTCGAGAGAAGTGTCACTACGCATGGGTTTTGGGAATAGTGGCCTGGTACCACCGGCGCGATGAGCTTCCTGACGGGTGGGGGCTTTGCATCAATGACAGGACTGGCTTCT
>CAZHTO010000191.1:0-2254 GCA_964535845.1 uncultured Demequinaceae bacterium
CCTCGGTGGTGCCTTCGGGACTGGGCCGCGACAAGCCCGAGCAAATCAAGAACCTGGTGGGTGTGCTGGATGCCTACAACATCGCATCGGGCTTCCACATGAACGTCAACGTGCTCAACCGCGAGACTCTCGAAGACGCCATGGAGAACCCGGACAAGTACCCGCAGCTCACCATCCGGGTCTCTGGTTACGCCGTGAACTTTGTGCGGCTCACTAAGGAACAGCAGCTGGATGTGCTGTCCCGGACCTTCCACGGTGGGCTCTAGGGAACTCTCAAGGAACTGACATGACTACCGTCCCCGTAGCCTCAGCCAACAAGACCACAGCCGCAAGCCCTTCGCTCGCCCCGGCAAACAACGACCTGCGCGACAGCGTGCGGTCGCCGGGGCAGCATGGGTCCGTCCACTCGTGGGAGCTCGTGACCGCCGTGGACGGCCCGGGCACTCGCCTGACGTACTTCTTGGCCGGTTGCCCGCTCAGGTGCCTGTACTGCCACAACCCCGACACGTGGGAGATGCGCCGTGGCACCCGGGCGAGCGTCGACGACCTGATGAAGCGCGTGCGCCGGTACAAGCCAATACTCGACGCGGCCGACGGTGGCATCACCATCTCTGGTGGCGAGCCGCTGCTCCAGGCTGCGTTCGTCGAGAACATCTTCGTCGAGGCCCGCAAACTGGGCATCCACACCGCGCTCGATACGTCTGGCTTCTTGGGAGCTCGCGCCTCGAACCGGTTGCTGGCCAACACCAGTCTGGTGATGCTTGACGTCAAGAGTGGAGACCCGGAGACCTACAAGAAGACCACCGGCCGGCCCCTCCAGCCCACGCTCGACTTCGGTAAGCGCGTGGCCGCCCAGGGGATTCCGCTATGGGTCCGCTTTGTGCTGGTGCCGGGCCTCACCGATGACTTCGATAACGTCGAGGCCGTCGCCGAGTACGCCGCATCGCTCGAATCACTCGAACGCGTCGAGGTGCTGCCGTTCCACCAGATGGGCCGCGACAAGTGGGAGGCGCTCAACGAGCCTTACGCGCTCGAAGACACCGAGCCACCCAGTCCCGAGTTGGTGGACCGCGTGAAGAGCCAGTTCGCTACTCGCGGGTTGCTCGTTTACTAACCGCCATTAAGTACGGCCGATGCGCGGGCTGGGTTGGTCTGTAGCGGTGACCTGAGGCGTGCCCGTCAGCGCTTGGGGCGCTTGGGTTGCTCAGGGCGGAAGTCTTTGAGGTCCGTCCTGAGGTCCACGCCCTCGAGCATCACGGACGGATCGGTGAGCCGGTCTGGAGCGATAGGCCCTTGAAGTTCTGCGCGAAGATGCGGGAACTGCGCGTACGCCACAACGGAGAAGAACAGCAGGAGGGGGTCGAGGTCGAGTGTTGCTGCTTCGACATCGATAGTTTGTCTGCGTGTGAGCGTGAACGGATGGCGGCGCGTCACTGTGAGACTGGTGTCCGGCTGGGGGTGAATACGGAACACCATGAGACCGTCATGCCCTTGGACGAATTCCATGACTCCTACGTCGGACCACCTCAGGCTCGCCGTCTGGCGGGATCCGCTTGCATAGATGTGCTCGGGGGTGAGCAGTAGCCAGCGAGGCTTTACGTTGAGTGTCTTGTCCACGGCAACAACGGCAAGCAGCAGGGCGCACACTATCCAGAAAATGCGCCAGCCGGATTCTGCCGCAATAGCGAATAGTGACATTGCGACCAGCCAAGAAGTAGCCAAGCAGGCGATGGCGATGCTGATGCGCGAACTCCCAGGAACGAGTGCCCCAGCCTGCGCTGGTAACCCGGTGCGCGTTGCACTGGTGGGGTCTGGGTGATGGAGGAACGCGTCATTGAGACTGAGAGCACTGTGTCGAGGCCTGAACAGGATGACCACGTAGGTCCAGCCGACCAGCGCCCACCACGCAAGAGCCAGGCCCGAGAAGATGTGAGTTGAGAACTCCCACTCCAGGTCGTCGCTCACGGCCGCGAAGGTCCAGAACCCAGCAATACAAGAATTGATGATGACGGTCAGCCACCAGAACCAGCGGCCCCGAGTTGTTTCTGCGTAGGTTCCCGGGACAGTTTGCGTGCGCGGACTCGAGGCCATTAGCCGAACAGCGCGTTCCAGGCGCCTTTGGCCAGGTCGCCCACGTCGGAGAGTGTGTCTGTGACTTCGTTCCAGCCAGCCTCCACGGTGGACGCAAAGCCCGCAGAGGCATTCTCGAACAGGTGGTCGATCGCTCCTGACGTAAACATGCCTACGCCTGCGC
>CAZHTO010000192.1:0-2251 GCA_964535845.1 uncultured Demequinaceae bacterium
ACGTACTGGCTCGGCGACGTGTTCGTCGGTCACGCGGGCGAGTTGCACCCCAAGGTGTGCGAGGCTCTCGGTCTGCCAGCTCGCTCGGTCGCGTTCGAGGTGGTGCTTGATCCGCTGATCGCCGCCGCTGAGGGTCGCATCCAGTCGGCATCGCCGGTCTCACAGCAGGTGCTCGCTAAGGAAGACTTCGCGTTTGTGGTCGATGCTTCTGTGGCTGCGGCCGATCTGGTGCGTGCGGTGCGCGCCGCCGGGGGAGACGTGGTCCAAGACGCACGCGTGTTCGACGTCTACCAGGGATCACAGGTTGAAGACGGCAAGAAGTCGCTCGCTGTGAACGTGGTGATGCGTGCTGCGGACCACACCCTGTCGGCTGATGAAGTGCTTGCGGTCCGGGAGGCGATCATCGCTGAGGCGGCTGAACGCTTTGGCGCAGCGTTGCGGTAGTTCCATGGGTGGTGGATGAGAGTTCACACCCACCACCCATGGCTAACGGTCTAACTCGTATGGCATGAGTAGGCGCAGTAGTAGCAACCGTTAGATTGTTGATATCCCGCTGCTCGGGCTGCGCGTACTGAATCGCCCCGGGTTTAGTGGAGAGCGAGTTGTCCCAGCTCCGGCTGGTGCTGGGCGTTGTTGACACGGTAGTACAGGTTCTTTTTCTCGACTGGTGTGAGGTAGTCGATCGAGGAGTGCAGGCGGTTCTCGTTGAACTAGTGGATCCATGACAAGGTGGCGAGTTCGAGCTCGTCAGCGGTGCGGAATGGACCGTCGATTCTCACGCATTCGGTCTTGTAGAGCCCCACGACGGTCTCGGCGAGGGCATTGTCGTAACTGTCGCCGACAGAACCGATCGACGCGATCGCGCCCACATCAGCGAGCCGCTCCGAGTAACGCAAAGCGGTGTATTGCGCTCCGGCGTCCGAATGCTGAATCACGCCGGTGACGTCTTGACCGGCCCGGTCGCGGACCCACAGCGCCATCTCGAGTGCGTCTGGGGGTAGGTCGGTCGGCATCTTCGACATGGTTGTCCAGCCCACGATCCGACGTGAGTAGACGTCGGTCACGAACGCAGTGAACGCCATCCCCGACCAGGTGGGGACATACGTGAAATCGACCACCCAAAGCTCATTGGGGCGCTCAGCGTGGAACTCACGCTTGACGTGATCCTCGGCTCTGGGAGCAGAGGTGTCAGGCCGGGTGGTGACGAACGCTTTGCCGCGGCGCACCCCCTTGAGGCCGTGCTCGCGCATGAGATGCTCCACCGTGCAACGAGCCACCACGACGCCCTCACGCCTGAGCAGGCGCCACACCTTGCGGGCCCCACTGATCCCGCGACCGAGCTTGCGATCGAAGAACACTCGTTCGATCTCGACGATCAACTCGCCATCGCGCAGCTCCCGCTTGGACGGCGGGCGTTGCTTGAAGGCGTAGTACCCGGACGGTGCGATCTTGACGCCATGCTCAGTGAGCACGCGACAGATCGGCGCGACACCGAACCGGTCCCTGTGGTCATCCACAAAAGCAACTACCAGGGCAAACGCGGGTCGAGCTCCCGCGGGAAGAAAGACGACGCGGCGAGCAGGATCTCGTTTGCACGCTTGAGTTCACGCACTTCGCCCTCAAGTTCCTTGACACGTTGAGCATCACTGGTCGTGGTCCCGGCACGCTCACCAGCGTCGATCGCGGACTGTTTACGCCATCCACGCAACGTGTCCGGGTTCACACCCACGCGCTGACCCACACGGTTCACCGCCGCGTTCAACGACAAATCCGGGTCATCTTTTCGGGCCTCCATCACGAGCCTCATCGCCCGCTCCCGCAATTCCTGCGGGTACTTCCTTGGTGCTGGCATAGCCATCATCCTCTCGGGGAATCAGACCCTCCACCAAACCCGAGGCGATTCACACAGCGGGGCCTGACAGTAGCGAACTCGGCGTGATCTTCCACTAGTCGTAGCCGGCCAGTGAACGTGGCGTCGTCACGGGGTTTGATTCCGCGACTACCGGACGGGTTGGGGTAGTACTTGAGCCGTCCGCGTCAGAGGTGACGCTGAACGACATACAACCATGGCCAGGTACCTGATTTGACGTGAGAGAAGTGGTCTAGATCCACCCTTGCTCACGAGCAAACCTCGCAGCATCATGCCGGGTAGTCGTATGGGTCTTGCCAATCGCACTCGACAAGTAGTTGCGCACTGTGCCCTGCGCGAGGTGCAGAATGCGCGACATGTCAGCCACCGAGTAGCCATCAG
>CAZHTO010000193.1:0-2158 GCA_964535845.1 uncultured Demequinaceae bacterium
CCGTTGTTTACTTGCATCACCCGTCACTTGTGTCACACTAGTCACATCTGTCACTATGCTTTGGGTGGTGGGAACCGCGGCAACGAAGCCCTCGTTGAACACCAAGGCCCAGTTTTTTGAGGTGGTTGTAAGTGAAAGCACGCACGAGTCCCTGGTTGCGCCGCATCGTCGCCGCGCTTGCCATAGGTGGAGTGATGATCCCGGTGCTGGCCAGCGGTGCGCAGGCTGCTCGCTTTACCGATGTACCAAACGGGCACCAGTTCCTTAAAGAGATCACCTGGCTGGCGCAGTCAGGGATCACTACCGGCTACGCGAACGGCACGTTCCAGCCCAAAGAACAAGTGTCACGAGAGGCCTTCGCAGCGTTTCTGTACCGCGACGCCGGGCGCCCTGCCGTGACGCTGCCCTCCAACTCGCCGTTCAAGGACCTTCCCAAGAGCGCACAGTTCTATAAAGAAGTTGTGTGGCTTTCGCAGCAAAACATCACTACCGGCTGGGCCGACGGCACCTTCCGTCCCAAGGCCACTATTGACCGTGACGCGATGGCAGCCTTCCTTTATCGCGCCCAAGGCCGGCCCTCATTCTCACCGCCGTCCACATCGCCTTTCAAAGACATGACACCGTCTTCCAAGTTCTACAAAGAGGTGACGTGGCTGTCGCAGTCGGGCATTACTACCGGCTTCGCGGACGGCACGTTTAAGCCCCGCAACGGAGTGACCCGCGAAGCGACCGCGGCATTCTTCTACCGCATGGCAGGTAAGCCGCCGGTCGACGTTCCCTCGATGGTGCCCAAGTCGTTCACGATGAGTGGCGCTGGCTTTGGCCACGGTGTGGGGATGTCGCAATACGGTGCCCAGGGGATGGCTGTTGAGGGCTATAACGCAGGCGAAATTCTGCGCCACTATTACACCGGCACACAGGTCTCCACTGTGGATGCAAACCGGGACCTCCGAGTGGAGATCTTTGGCTCCGGAAGTGACAACCGCAATGCCTTCGACATCATCGTGACCGGCGACTGGCGCATGCGGTTCTTCACCAGCCCAACGGCCTGGACCACCTGGGAAGGCAAGGCGGGGGAGCGCCTCAAGATTGACAGGTCTGGGTACTCGGTCAAGGTCACTCGTGCCGATGGATCGAGTAAGACGGCGACGCGGGATGTAGTGCTCGATTGGGAGAATACGCGGGCGTACAAGCCTTCTTCCACGAGGAACGCAACAGTCGACCTGTATGCCCGCAACTCCAGCAGCCGCGTCACTCACGGGACATACCGTCACGGCCGTATTTTCATTAACGTTCCATCGCAGCTCAACACTCCGCGGTTGATTGTGGCAAACGAACTCAAGCTCAATACCGAGTACCTGTATGGCATCGCAGAGGTGCCGTCCTCATGGCACATCGACACGCTCCAAGCGCAGGCAATTGTTGCTCGCGGCTATGCCATTAAGAACATGGGGAGCCTGAAAGCAACCTGCAACTGCCACATTTACGACGATATTCGTGACCAGCAGTTCAGTGGTTGGCGTAAAGAGAACGAAGGTGCGAACGCGCAGTACGGAAAGCGCTGGGTCGATGGGGTGAATCGCACCACCTCGTCTAACGGAACTCACGGCAAAGTCCTCACCAAAGGCGGATCGATTGTCGTCACCCATTACTTCTCTTCCTCGGGTGGCCGCACAGAAAACTCTGAGGATATTTGGACCGCCACCCTGTCGCATGAGCGGGCGGTAGATGATCGCTGGTCACTCGAGTCGCGCAACCCCAACCGGGCATGGACGCGCACCATCACGCAGGCTCAGGCGCGCAGCATGTTTGGTCTCAGCGACGTCGTGTCAATCCAGGTGACAGCGCGTACTTCTAGCTCACCGCAGGCAGCGGCACGCGTGGTGACGGCGACGTCCTCTACTGGGCAAAAGTCGACGATTACGCGGCCAGAGACTATTCGGAGCCGAGTCGTAGGCGGTCACTCCCCATGGATCTGGTCATTCACACCTAACTTCTAGGTCTCAAACGCGGCTTATACACGCGAGTCGGGTGCCCACTACCGGCGATACGTGCCACGATTGACCCATGTCCCAGTCAGATAACGTGCGCATCGATGTCGTGACCACGGATCACGTGGGCGAACTCCTCACCGTGAGGCGTGCCGCGTTCGTGACCG
>CAZHTO010000194.1:0-2146 GCA_964535845.1 uncultured Demequinaceae bacterium
TGTACTTTGAACCGCTAACGTTTGAAGACGTCATGGCTGTCTACGAGGTAGAAAAGGCTGCAGGCCCCGTCAAGGGCATGATCGTCCAGCTAGGCGGGCAAACACCCCTGAGCCTCGCACAGCGATTGGCCGATGCGGGCGTACCTATTCTTGGCACCTCACCAGAGGCGATTGACAACGCTGAAGACCGCGCAGCCTTTGGCCGCGTGCTCGAGCAAGCAGACCTCCCGGCGCCCGCATACGGCACCGCCCACGGCATCGAACAGGCCATCGAGATTGCCGAACGCATTACGTACCCCGTGCTCGTACGCCCCTCGTACGTGCTAGGTGGGCGTGGCATGGAGATTGTGTACTCGCGCGAACAGCTCGAGGACTACGGCACCCGCATGGAAGGCGTCGGAGACCACGAGACCGATGCGCCGCTGCTCGTCGACCGCTTTTTGGACGACGCCATCGAGATTGACGTCGACGCGCTCTACGACGGCGAAGAGCTATACCTGGGCGGCGTCATGGAACACATCGAAGAGGCCGGAATTCACTCCGGAGACTCGTCGTGTGTGATGCCCCCCATCACGCTGTCTGAAGAAGAAGTGAAGCGAATTCGCGACTCGACAGAGGCACTGGCGCGTGGAATTGGCGTGCGCGGGCTCATGAACGTCCAATACGCGTTGCTCTCAGACGTGCTGTACGTGCTTGAGGCCAACCCCCGGGCCTCCCGCACCGTGCCCTTCGTTGCTAAAGCGACTGGCGTAGCCCTCGCATCGGCCGCATCCAAAGTGATGACTGGAACGTCAATTGCGCAACTGAAAGCAGACGGCGTATTGCCGGAACTCGATGCGGCGCACCTCGACATGAGCCAGCGCATTGCGGTCAAAGAAGCAGTGTTGCCGTTCAAGCGGTTCCGTACCGCTAAAGGCCAGATCGTTGACTCGGTGCTGGGGCCCGAGATGCGCTCAACCGGCGAGGTCATGGGCTTTGACGCGACCTTCCCGCTGGCCTTCGCCAAGTCACAGGCCGCGGCCTTTGGCGGACTTCCCACCGAGGGACGAGCCTTCGTGTCCGTTGCGGACCGTGACAAGCGTTCGCTCGTGTTCCCGGTAGCGCGGTTGCACCAGTTGGGATTCGAGATTCTCGCGACCGCAGGGACCGCACGGGTACTTGCCCGCCACGGCATCCCCGCAACCGTAGTGCGCAAACACTCAGAAGGCGTGGGCCCCAACGGTGAGCCCACGATCGTGCAACTGATCGACGAACGCGAAGTTCCGCTCGTGATCAACACCCCGTCAGGTCAGGGTTCGCGTGCCGATGGCTATGCCATCCGCGCGGCCGCCACTGCCGCAGATGCTGCAATCATCACCACGACGCAACAACTGGCCGCAGCGGTTCTTGCCATTGAGGCACGCCGCCAAGGCCCATTCGACGTGCTGAGTTTGCAGAATGCGGCCAACCTCCGTGCATGAAACGTCATCGCAGGTAGCATGGCGTAGATACGGCGAACAGTTGGAAGGAGCACCGGATGGCATTCGGAGCCAGGCTCGCCGAGGCGATGACGCGTCTTGGCCCCCTGTGTGTGGGGATTGACCCGCACCCAGAACTACTTACCGCATGGGGCCTTGAAGACACCCCCGAAGGGCTCGCCGCCTTTGGTGACACTGTAGTGACAGCCGCGCACGATGGCGCGGCAGCAGTGAAACCCAACGTGGCGTTCTTTGAACGGCATGGTGCACGTGGCTTCGCGGCCCTCGAATACATCTTGGGTCGCGCACGCGAGCACGAGTTGCTAGTGATCATGGACGCCAAGCGGGGCGATATTGGGGCCACGATGGCGGGTTACGCAGACGCGTATCTACGTCCCGGCGCACCACTCGAATGTGATGCGCTCACTGTGTCGCCGTTCCTCGGGTTCGACTCGCTCGAACCCGCAGTGGTGCTTGCCGCAGAACACGGCAAGGGGCTGTTCGTGTTGGCCCTCACATCGAACCCGCACGGCAAAACCGTGCAGCACGCGCGCACGCCAGACGGCGAATCCGTCGCGGGTGAAATCGCTCGAGCAGCAACGGAATTCAACCATGGAGCACAACCCATGGGCAATGTGGGACTCGTCGTCGGAGCGACGGTGGGTTCGGCGGTGTCAGACCTTGGCATC
>CAZHTO010000195.1:0-2099 GCA_964535845.1 uncultured Demequinaceae bacterium
GGGCTAGTCGACTCGGTCATGCGTCCTCCCTCACAGCAAGCGTGCTGATCACGGTTGACACTGGAGCGCCATCCACATCGGTCAATTCGGATCGCGTAGTGACCATCGAGATCCCTGCGCGCTGCTTAATGTCGTCAACATGCACCGTGGTGGTGATCACGTCACCAGCAACGAGAGGCCGCACGTGCGTAAAGCGCTCGTCAGCGTGCACGACCTTGGAGAAGTCCACACCCACCTCAGGGTCAGTCACCACGTGGAACTCGGCACGCTGCGCGATAACGACCGCGAACGTAGTGGGAGCCACCAAGTCGCTGTACCCCTCCGCTCGCGCGACCGCAACGTCCCGGTGCGCACCTGAAAAGGCATCAACCGCATCGGCGAATTCACGGATTTTAACTCGCGTAACTTCGTAAGGCTCAAAGGGACCGTAACTGCGGCCCACTGTCTCAATATTCACTGGCACGCGCCCCAGCCTAGCGAAGTGCGCTCTCTAAGACGCGACTTTGGGCGCATCCGAGAGTGACGGATGCGCCCAAAGCTGGCGAGCAATCTATCCGAGAACCGCCTGGATGGGACCCAGAGCGAAGTAGATGACGAACGCGCCTGCGGCACCCCACATGAGCGGGTGCACCTTGCGGGTACCGCCCGAGACGACCTGGAGGAGAACGTAGCTGATAAAGCCCACACCAATACCGACCGAAATCGAGTATCCGAATGGCATGAGAATGAACGTCAGGAACGCGGGAATCGCAATCCGGTAGTCCTTCCAGTCAATGCCGGCAACCTGGGACACCATCAAGAAGCCCACCACCACCAGCACGGGGGTAGCTGCCTCGAAGGGCACCAGCGCATATAGCGGTGTCAAGAAGGTCGATAGCAAGAACGCGATACCGGTGACCACAGAGGCCAGGCCAGTACGCGCGCCGTCGCCCACGCCCGCTGCGGACTCGATGTACGACGTATTCGAGGACACTGAACCGAGACCACCTGCAGCAGCACCCACTGAGTCGACGAGCAGAATCTGCTGGGTGCGGGGCGGGGTGCCTTCCTCGTCGTTCAACCCGGCCTCGGCGCCAACGGCCGTCATGGTGCCCATGGTGTCGAAAAAGTCGGTGATGAGTAGCGCAAAGATCAGCAGTATCGCGGTGAGCACCGGCATGACAGTGAAGCCACCGATCAGGTCAACCTGGCCAATGAGCGAGAAGTCTGGCAAAGATGCCCACGACTTGGGCGCCTCCGGAACAACGAGCGCCCAGCCATCGGGGTTGGTCTGGCTCGAGCCAAGCTTGGCGACGAGCTCGATCACGAGCGCGAGCACCGTGGCCACAAGGATGGAGATGAGCAGAGCGCCGCGCACCTTACGCACCATCAGCACAATCGCGGTGAACAGCCCGACTACGAAGACGAGCATGGGCCAGGTGGTGATGTAACCGCCGTCACCGAACGACGTGGGGGTTTCTGCTCCCTGACGCACAATTCCAGCATCGAACAGGCCGATGAAGGCGAGGAACAGGCCGATGCCGACGGCGATTGCTTGCTTGAGGAACAGGGGAACGGCTTTGAAAACCGCTTGGCGGAACTTGGTGAGCACAAGGATGAGCACCAGGATGCCCTCGATGACCACAAAGCCCATAGCCATGGGCCACGACATTCCGGTGTACGACGCGACGGAGTAGGCAAGGAAGGCGTTAATGCCCAGTCCGGCGGCAACAGCCAACGGGAACCGCCCCCAGATGCCCATCAGAATGGTCATCAGACCAGCGACTAGTGCAGTGGCCGCCGCGACGAGCGGTATCGCCTCCTCAGGGCTGGCAACGCCACCCAAGAAGTTGTCCTGCCCATCCATCACGGTGCCGATGATGAGCGGGTTCAGCACCACGATGTAAGCCATCGTGAAGAACGTTGTCAGACCGCCGCGGATCTCTTGCCCAAAGGTCGAGCCGCGTGCAGTGATCTCGAAGTAACTATCAAGGCGGCCGGCCATCCCGGTCCGCTCAGTTGTAGTGGCCACGTGTCCCTCTCATGCGCAACGTTGCGCGTAGGAATGACGGGCCGATCCACCAGTTGTCCGGCTCCGACGGGCAACACTTTAGCGCTGA
>CAZHTO010000196.1:0-2043 GCA_964535845.1 uncultured Demequinaceae bacterium
AGCGCGTAGGGTCAGCCGGGTTGCCCACGGGGCGCTACGCCTGGGTGTTGGGCTTTTTCGGCTGGATCCCCATTCCCTTCTTTGGGCTGATGTTTGCTGCCGCGGCGATGGCCTCTGTCCGACAGACGGGCCGCCTTAAAGGCTCGGCCGTGTGTGCTGAGAACACGCGCAGAGCCGCGAACTGGGGGCTGACCATGCTCACGATGGTGATGCTGTGTGTGCTGTATGGCGTCACAGTTTGGACCCTGGTCCCAACGTCGACAGAAGGCTTTTTCCCGCTTGGCGCCGCCGTCGTTGCGTACTTTGTGCTGGTGTTGGCGCACGCTTTTGTCACCATCAGAGGAACCATCGTGGCGGGTCGTGGCGGGATGTTCAACCCCCGAATCGCGATTCCGTATTTTCGGCGCTGATGCCTTAAGCGTCCACAGCGAGTGCACGCCGCATGGGCTCAAGCTTGGCTTCGGACTCGGCCCACTCGGAGCTCGGTTCGCTCGCAGCAACAATGCCGCACCCAGCAAAGAGTCGCAGCCGCGACGGGTCCTCGCGAGAGATTTCCGCTGAACGTAGCCCGATGCACCACTCACCATCGCCGGCGGCGTCAATCCATCCCACTGGCCCTGCATAGCGGCCCCGGTCGAGGTTCTCGAGCTCGTCAATCACGCGTGCCGCAGTGAGGGTCGGCGTCCCACATACGGCCGCACTCGGGTGGAGTTCGCGCACGAGTTCGAGGGCGCTCGCGTTGTGGCTGAGCACTCCGGTGACGTCGGTGGCGAGGTGCATCACGTTGGGTAGGTGCAGCACGCTCGGCTCGTCGGGGACATTCACTGATCCGCAGTGCGCGTTGAGCACGTTGGTGACGGACCGCACCGCGTACTCGTGCTCTTCGCGGTCCTTTGAGGATCGTGCCAGTGCGGCCGCGTGGGCGAGGTCGGCAGTCTCGTCGCCCGTCGGCCTAATGGTCCCTGCGAGCACTCGTGACGTCACCAAGCCACGGTCCACCCGGGCCAGCATCTCAGGCGTGGCGCCTACCAGGCCGTCTACGTGGAAAGTCCAACAACTCGGATAGTCGCCCGCGAGGGTGGTGAGGATGGTACGAACGTCGACCGGCGCATCGGCCGTCACCGTAACCGCCCGTGCAAGCACTACCTTGTCGAGCTCGCCGCCAGTAATTCTCTCTACGGCCGATGCGACCGCTTGGTCCCACTGTTCACGGTCAGAGGGGTTGCTAGTCACGTTGGGTAACGGCGCCGGGGTTGACGCGTTGGCAACAAGCTGGGCGACACTGGGCACGTCACCCAAGCCGTCTTCGGAGACGACGGTGAGCCACGCATCGTCCCCCCGCACGCCAATGACGTAACGCGGCACGATCAGGGTGCCGCCCGCATCGGACGAGTCTGAGAATGCGAATGAGCCAAAGGCGATAAGGCCCGTGCCAGGGCAATTCACGTCGTCGCGTACCACCGCATGCCGGGTCACGCGCCGCCACCATGCGTCGGCCTTGTCGATGCGGCTGGTGCCTTGGCTGTCAAAGCGCGCGACTTCGCCCCACGCGATCATGCCTTGGCCACGGCGCACCCACGAGATGCCTTGCTCTGGCAGGGTCGCCAGCAGATCGTCTGGGGAGTCGATCGAGACCGTGCGGACTGTGAGGGGTCCCGGCGTCGCGGCTTGCACACTCATTCGATAAGCCTAAGCCGCATATGGTGTGCGCGAATCTGCCCCCACCCGCCGGTGGGCCGCCAGCAAGTGGCTGCGAACAATGGCGCGTTTCCCTCGCCACATACTTCGCTTACTCTACATATCGCCCAAACCGCCCCATTCACGTAAAGTCACAAATATGCGTTGCTTCTTCTCCCATCGCGCGGAAGGTGCGATGGTGACAATCACCAGCAGCGCCCGGAGGTAACGTGCGACGTTCGGGAATGGTCAGTCTGGCAACGATGCTGGGATTGGTCGTGGTGTTCGCCGGCTGCTCGGCGGATGACGGCCCGCCAGTTCTCACGTGGTACATCAACCCCGACGACGGCGGGCAGGACCGCATTG
>CAZHTO010000197.1:0-1977 GCA_964535845.1 uncultured Demequinaceae bacterium
CGGGACGGTGCCGCGAGCGCAGCTAGTCGCGTTCAGCTACGGACGAGCCGCGCCTCACCAGGCTCACGGGCAAGCGATTGACACCGGCACCGAGCTCTTTACCGGCCAGCGCCTCGAAGAGTTTGCGGGCCGCCAACCGTCCCAGTTGTTCGAGGTTGGCGTCCACGCTCGACAGTTGTGGCTCGGCGCCGAGCGTGAGCACGTTCCAGTTGTCGTAGCCCACAATCGCCACACCGTGCGGCACTGCCCGTCCGTGGCGGCGCAACATGTCGAGAACGCCACGAGCGATCTGGTCTGAGCCGCACACAATGCCGTCGACGTCTGGGAACTGCTCAAGCACGGTGAGGCAGGCCTCGCGGCCCCACTGCTCGGTCCACGCTCCGAACATCACCGAGCCACACGGTTCGATTCCGGCCGTCGCCATTGCAGCGTCAAAGCCCCGCACCCGGTCGTGAGCAGCGGCATTGCGGGTATCGCCGGTGATGTGAGCGATCCGGGTGCGCCCCAAAGACAGTAGGTGCTCGGTCGAAAGACGCCCGCCCTCCTCGTCGTCCGGAGTGAAAGACAAATCACGAGGGTCGTCGGAAGGCGCATACACGTATACGACGGGAACAGGCAGGCTCCCCAATGACGGCCGCGGGTCAGTTTGCTCGCCCACCACGATGATGCCGTCGACTGGCCGGTCTAGCAAAGCCTTCACATGGTGACCCTCACGAACGGAGTCACCCCTCGCGTTGCAGAGAAACACGTTGTTGCGCCCCACCCCAAACGCATCTTCCGCCCCTATGAGGATGGGGGTCACTAACCGGCCCTCAAGGTCACCGGTGAGTAAACCGAGCGTTCGGGTGCGGCGGTCGAGCGAATGCCACGTGCCTGGGTTGGGTGTGAAGTGAAGGGCTTGGGCGG
Organism: uncultured Demequinaceae bacterium; assembly: GCA_964535845.1. Taxonomy (GTDB): domain Bacteria; phylum Actinomycetota; class Actinomycetes; order Actinomycetales; family Demequinaceae; genus Demequina. The sequence continues at coordinate 907 of CAZHTO010000197.1, forward strand.
CTTCGCGTACTCGCTGGCGCGTCGCTTCGGCCACTTCTTTACGGCCGCTGAGCGCTTTGGACACGGTCGCGACGGAGACGCCGGCCTCGCGCGCGATATCCCGCAGTGTCACGCGTTGAGTCGCTTGCTCGTCCTCCACGTGTCCTCCAACAACGCGTTATGCCTGGTGTTGGTGGATATAACTTCCGGCACCGGCCTCCGAATGGTACCGCAGTGCGCAAGGCGGTACCGGGCTATCGCCCAATAGGGCCGATGCGCGGGCGGCTATTCGCCGTCGCTCGCCTCTTCGTCTGCTTCACCCTCGGCTTCAGGTGATGGCGACGGGCTCGCCTCAGCAAGTGGGTTCTCGGGAAGAGTGCGCGGTGCAGGCTGCGCGACAATCAAGTTGATCGGCAAGCATTCGGCCCGCGCCACAAGCGCAAGGTCCGGGCTCAAGTCGGGTGATAGGAGTTCACGCAGTCGCGGCTCTTCAGCGAACTGCTCACCAAGGACCAGGTCAACGGTGATGTCTTCGCGTGTGTCCAGAACCATGTCGACCTGGTCGAACTGGGTTGCGACGGTGTAGGCGTGCTGTAAGCCTTCTTCACCATAAAGAATCCGCACATGGTCACCGTAGGCTCGTGGGGCGTTCATGGCGCCCACGACTACAAAGCCGCGCGACTCTAAGGTCTCCGCGATATCGCCTGCGAGGCCCGACACGCCAGCGCCGTTGGCTACGCGCACCACTACTTCTTCGTAAGCGAGCGGCACGGCACCACTGGGCGGGCACGCAAGAGTGATGTCCGACTCAAATTCGCCAGCGGGGGTGTGGAAGGCGTTTGAAAACGGGCCTTCGGCCTCCCCGCGATATACGGCTGCGGCCGCAAAAGTGATCGCCGCGATCAGGATCGCGGCAACGCCAAAGACGATGATTTGGCGCTCGCGACGGCGCCTGCGTACAGCCTTACGACGCTTGGCATCAGCACTAGTTTGCGCTTGGCTCACTGAACACCCATCACGGCTAAGGGCAAGGACATTTGGCGGAGGATAGGGGATTCGAACCCCTGAGGGCTTTCACCCAACACGCTTTCC
>CAZHTO010000198.1:0-1931 GCA_964535845.1 uncultured Demequinaceae bacterium
CGCTCGCCATCCCAAATCTCGAGGTGGCCCTCCATCCACTCCTCATCGTGGCGGGGCGTCTCAAAATACGTGCGCACTGCGACACCGATAGGGCGGTTCTCCATGCGCTCAATCCCAAGGCCGAGCGCAATGCGGGCACTCACGCCGTCAGCAGCAAGGACCACAGGCGCCGAATACGTGACCTCGTCGCCCGTTTTGCGGCCCTTCTCGTCCGTGCGCTTTGCCGTGACACCAGTGACCCGGCCGGTGTGCTCGTCGCGCACAGAACCCGTCACGAACCAGCCTTCGCGCACATCTGCACCAGCAGAGCGGGCGTGCTCAGCGAGCTTGTGGTCAAAGCTCGCGCGCGGCAGTGACAGGCCGTAGTCGGGGAACGAATCTTGCTCGTGCCACGGGAACTCGAGGCGGTGGCCGCCCCCCACCATGCGAAGGCCCCAGTTGGGGATCCAGCCCTCTTCGCGGGGAGTCGGTAGGCCCATGAGCTCAAGTTCGCGCACCGCGCGCGGCGTAAGACCATCGCCGCAGACCTTCTCGCGCGGGAAGTATGACTTCTCCAAAGCGATGACATTAAAGCCTTCGCGAGCCAGATAGTAGGCCGCCGCCGCGCCACCGGGGCCGGCGCCCACGACAATCACATCAGCTTCCGTTTGCACGCCCTCAAGGGTACGCGTGTTCCTGCACTCGTGTTGCACGCCAAAAACCTGCCGCTGAGCACGCCGGCGGCAATTCGGCTGTTGCGTAATTGGGTTGCCGGGGCTCACCGCAACTGAGGCCCGCAAACCGTACGCAGATGGGCTGCGCGGACGTTATGCGTACGGTTTGCGGGCCTCAGTTGTTGCAGCCGCCTGATCCACAAACCGTAGGCTGGCGGGCATGAGCATCGGAGCCACCTGGGCAGGGACCCACACGTTCACTGCGCCGCACGTGATCGCAGCCCGCAGCATTGACGAGGTTCAGCACGCAGTTGCCGCTACCGACGGCCCCGTACACGCGCTCGGCACGCGCCACAGCTTCAACGACATTGCGGACTCGACCGGCACCCTCGTGACGGTCATGGGTATCCCGGCACACCCGGTGATCGACGAGGCCGGCCGCACCGTCACGGTGGGCGCGGGTACCCGCTACGGCGAGCTCGCGGAGTGGCTAGAGGCCCGCGGGTGGGCGCTTCACAACATGGGCTCGCTCCCCCACATTTCTATTGGCGGGGCTATCGCGACTGGCACGCATGGCTCGGGACTCACCAATGGATGCCTGTCAGATGCGGTGGCGGCTCTCGAATACGTCAACGCTGCGGGCGAACTCGTGACCATCCGGCGCGGCGACGATGGCTTTGACGGCCTAGTCGTGGGACTAGGTGCGTACGGCATCACGGTGCGCGTCACTCTAGATATTCAGCCAACTTACTTAGTACGTCAAGACGTATACCGAGACTTACCTTGGAGCGCAGTCCTCGACGACCTACACGGGGTGATGTCCTCCGGCTACTCGGTAAGCCTGTTCACCATGTGGGCCGAACACACCTTCCAGCAGGTATGGCGCAAAACCCGCCTCGACACGGGCGAAGAGCCGCTCGGGGACTGGCGGGGCGCCCGGTTTGAGACGCCCTCCGAGGCTGGGCTCGTCGACGTGCCGCCGGCTAACCTCACTGCAAAAGAGGGGGTGCCGGGCCCGTGGCTCGAACGGTTGCCGCACTTTAGGCTCGACTCGACGCCCTCCAATGGCGACGAGATCCAGACCGAATACTTTGTTGCGCTCGCCGATGGCGCCGACGCCTTGCGGGCAGTCCGAGAACTGGGCGAAGACATCGCGCCACACCTCCTCATTACCGAGTTGCGGACGGTTGCCGCCGATTCCTTATGGCTATCCGGCGCCTATGGGCGCGACACCCTCGCCATCCACTTCACGTGGCGCAACTCCCCAGCGGCGGTCGC
>CAZHTO010000199.1:0-1922 GCA_964535845.1 uncultured Demequinaceae bacterium
GGCTGACCACCCGTCGGAGGCGGCGTGGGAGAACTCGCTGGAGGTGGCGCCGAGACCGGCGTAAACATCGCACCCGCGTGGGAACTGGGCTGCTGTGCTCGGACTGGCGGTTGGCCTGATGCTGGCGGTTGACCAATCACTGGCGGTCGGCCCGACACCGGCGGTTGACCTGATGCCGGCGCGGGGGTGGGCGCACTACCGTACGGTGCGCGCTGCTGGCCAGTGACAGGAACGTCACTCGTAATAGGCCTAAGCGACGAGCGCTGAGGTGAGCGCGGTGCCTGGCCGGCCGCGGGGTTCGCGCGATTGTCCGCGTTCATGACGTCTCCTCCTGGCCCGCGCGATTACACGGGCATGGGGTCAAGTTTACTGGAGCGATGCTACTGGCCGGTGGCAAGAGTCGCCCCTCAAGACCGCTCAGCACGCTGCGCCCACTGTACGCGAACGTGCGGGGGAGCGCGATAGTGCCCCGGGCATCGGCCGTATGCCTGCGGTTTCTACTACCCGTTGCCCGCACCCAGGTGACCAGACATACGACCGTGTAGTGACGCCGAGGCTTCATTGAGCCCCACAATCTCAACTCGCTTGCCGTACTGGGCGTATTTGAACACCACTGAATCCAACGCCGCGACCGTCGACGCATCCCACACATGCGACGCCGACAGGTCAATAATCACGTGCTCCGGGTCGCCTGCGTAATCAAACTGGCTATAAAGGTCATTCGAACTGGCAAAGAACAGCGCGCCCGTCACCGTGTAACGGCGGGTGCCGTCCACAACCTCGCCACCCGTCACGTGCGCCAGGTGGGCGACCCGGCGCGCAAATAGCACACTCGCAAGGAGCACGCCCGCACCCACACCAATGGCGAGGTTGCTCGTGGCCACCACCACCACCACAGTGGTGACCATCACCGCGGTCTCTGAGCGGGGCATGCGGCGCAACGTGGACCACCGCACCGAGTGCCAATCGAACGTGGCCCACGCGACGTAAATCATCACGGCGACCAGCGCGGCCATCGGAATCAACGCCACAAAGTCCCCGAGCACCAAGATCAGCACCAACAAGAAAATGCCCGCTGCAAGAGTCGACAGCCGCGTGCGCGCCCGCCCAGCCTTCACGTTGATCATGGTCTGGCCAATCATTGCGCAACCGCCCATGCCGCCAAAGAACCCGGTGATGACGTTCGCGGCCCCCTGACCCCACGCCTCACGGGTCTTGTTCGAGTGAGTGTCCGTAATGTCGTCGACAAGCTTCGCGGTCAGTAGCGACTCGAGCAGGCCCACGAGCGCGACCCCCAGCGCGAACGGCGCCACAATACGGAGCGTCTCAAAGGTCCAAGGCAAGTCAGGCATGAACAGGCTCGGGAGCCCATCAGGCAACTCTCCCTCGTCACCGACCGTGGGCACAGCAATCGCTGCCACGACGGTCACAACCGTCAGCACCACAATGGCAATGAGCGGGCCCGGCAACACCTTGGTGAGTTTGGGGAACAGCGCGATAATCACCAGCCCCGCCGCGGCGAGGGCATACACCGCCCACGGCACCGAGGTGAGGTGCGGGAGTTGCGCCATGAAGATCAAAATCGCGAGCGCGTTCACAAACCCGATCATCACCGCCCGCGGAATGAACCGCATGAGCCTAGCGACCCCAAGCACCGCCAACAGCACCTGAATGATGCCGCCCAAAATGACCGCCGCAATCAGGTAATCGAACCCGTACTCGCGCGCCAGCGGCGCCACGACCAGCGCCACCGCTGCCGTGGCCGCCGAGATCATCGCAGGCCGGCCACCCAAAAACGCGATCGCGACCGCCATCGTGAAACTCGCGAACAGCCCCACCCGCGGGTCCACGCCAGCAATGATCGAAAAGGAAATCGCCTCAGGGATAAGCGCGAGCGCCACCATCAGGCCAGAGATCAGCTC
>CAZHTO010000200.1:0-1868 GCA_964535845.1 uncultured Demequinaceae bacterium
CTGCATCGTCTTTGAGTGGGTGCGGGGGTTGGGTGTGGGGCAAGCAAAAAGCCCCTCGGCTGGAGAGTCCGTGGGGCCTGGAGGCAGTTGTCCTACGATGCCAAAGTACCCCTACGACGGGACTATTGCAAGCACCTCGACATCGAGTGTCGCAATAACCTCATCCTCGGACCACAGATAGCCGCCAGCCTTGGTGCGCGCACGTGGTCGAAGGGCGTTGCGGTCCGCCCAGTGCTTCACCTGTCGCCGCACGTTGTGGCGGGTGGTGCCGCCCGAGATCAACCCGCGCGCAATCAGCGACGCGGCCAACTCATCCGTGGTCCAGTACCGGACGCCCTCGTGGGTGATCACACCCCACCCCTCAAGCGCTCGCTCGCCATGACCTCAGCTCCTCTTGGCACGTCGTGTTATTCATTCTTGCCCACGCAATCGCCCTGGCCAACTCGACGCCCGTGACAACGTGGCGATTGTCGGCCTTGCACGTCAGCGGCGGCCAACTGCTCGGGTCGGCAATGTTGACGAACCAGCGCCCGTTTGGCTCAATGCGCATCTGGTAGCGGCCCTCGCACTCAGGTTCTGCGCATGGCATCGGCTCGCGTCGCTGGGCGTGTTCATCGGCCCGGTTGGGCACGTCCACCATGCGCGCGCCGTGGGGGTAAGCCACTGAGCGCACGTGACCTGCCAGGCGCTTGCACTCCTTGGCGAACTCGCGGCCATCGTGGTCATCCTCGGGAGCGAAGACGCCAATGAAGCGCCGCGCCACTGTGGTCAGAATGTCGTCATCCATCAGCCCCGTTAGCGTCTCGCCAGCCTCCCAGTACACGCGGTCCGCCAGGTAGCCAGCGAACTCCCGGACGGTGCGCAATGCCTCGGACACGTTCTCGCGGATGGGTAGCGGGCGCTCTTTGGAGCCAGTGATTTTGGGCCCGCCCGAGTTGCCGTTGCGCCCCAGCCCGTAGATCAGGTCGGGGAACATCGTGGCGATCTCGGCAAGGTGGCGCTGGGCTGTCACTGCTGCATGCTCTGGCTTAGTCACTTGTGCTCCTCAGCTTGTTGGGCGATCAGATCGTTGACGGCGTCGTGGGCCGATTGGGTGCGGTCGTAATCTGGCGTTTGCGGGCCTGTAATCGCTTGAGCCTCACTGGGCATGCTTTCTGGCGCGTTCGTCATTCCTGGCCCCGTTCCTGAGCGTTTGGCGGGGTGTTGGCGTGGTGCAGTCCGTTGCGAATGCTTGCCACGAGTGCCCCTCGGTCGAAGTTGGCGCTGTAGTCACCGAGGGTTTCGATCAGGGCGGGCGGCAGTCGCCGCTCCAGCCACACAGCCACGGCCTCCCGCTCCAAAGCCACCGCGTGGCCTGCGTCGGTGGCGTCTCGGATGTTGAGCCCGATGCCGTGGTAGGCGATCTGGTTGAGGTCTTGTCCGGTGATTTGCATAGTCGCCGCGACCTTCACGAGCCACATCACGAGCTCGTCACTGACACCAGCCGCTTCGAGCATTCGGGCGTGGTCGAGTCGCCTGTCGATGTCAGCGCCCAAGCGCTTTAGGGGCTCGAGTCGGGGGTCTGGAATGGCGGCCTCAGGTGCTGGTCTTGCGAACCTCGCCATGGAGGCCGTGAATGCTGCGATATTCACATGGAGCTTCAGGCTCGCGAGACCTCCCGGCCACGCACGGTGTTCGGGTACGACGCGGTTCTTGCGTCCGCTGTCCATGCGCTCAATCCGGCGTAGGTGGCGGCTCACTGGTCTACCCCCAGCGCCTTGGTGACGGCAACTTCGATATCGCCAGCCATTTGATCCATGCCGTCCTGAAGGTCGGGCGTGTATTCGACCGATAGTGCTCGATGCTGCTGGATCACTTTCAGCACCGCC
>CAZHTO010000201.1:0-1811 GCA_964535845.1 uncultured Demequinaceae bacterium
CGCGCACGCTGTTGGGTGGCATTCTCGTGGGCGACGCGAGTGCGTACGCATCGCTACGCCCGCTGGTGGGCTCGGATCTAGGTGGCGACCCTGCAGGCTGGTTGCTGCCCGAGGGCCAGGTCGAACGCCCGGGGGTTGACCTTCCGGACGCCGCGTCAGTGTGTTCGTGCAACAACGTGAGCGCGGGCACCATCCGGGCGGCCGTCACTGAGCACGGCTGTCACGACCTGGCGGAGGTCAAGGCGTGCACCAAGGCAGGCACGTCGTGCGGCTCGTGCCTACCGCTGGTCAAAAAGCTCGTGGGCACGGAGCTCGAGAAGTCAGGAGCGCAACTTTCTGACGCGCTGTGCGAGCATTTTGACGTCTCGCGTGCCCAACTGTTCACGATGGTGCAGGTGTCGCAGTTGCGCACGTTCTCCGAGATTATCGAGCGTTTTGGTGCGGGTCGCGGCTGCGACCTCTGTAAGCCCGTCATTGGGTCAATTCTCGCGTCGCTGTATAACGAGCATGTGCTTGCGGCCGACAGGGCCGCGTTGCAAGACACGAATGACCGGGTCATGGCGAACATGCAAAAGGACGGCACCTATTCAGTGGTGCCGCGCGTTCCGGGCGGCGAGATACTTCCAGAACACCTGATCCTCATTGGCGAGATTGCCAAGGAGTATGGCCTGTACACGAAGATCACCGGTGGGCAGCGCATCGACTTGTTCGGGGCTCGGTTGGAGCAGTTGCCGAGCATTTGGAAGCGGCTGGTCGATGCGGGCATGGAGTCCGGCCATGCCTACGGGAAGTCACTCAGAACCGTGAAGAGCTGTGTGGGTTCTGATTGGTGCCGGTACGGGGTTCAAGATTCAGTGGGGATGGCGATCGCTCTCGAGCTGCGTTACCGCGGCCTGCGCAGTCCCCACAAAATCAAGCTCGGGGTGTCCGGCTGCGCTCGTGAGTGCGCTGAGGCTCGCGGTAAGGACGTGGGCGTGATTGCTACTGACAAGGGCTGGAACGTTTACGTAGGCGGCAATGGTGGCTTTAGCCCGGCGCACGCGCAATTGCTAGTCGAGGACGTTGAGGATGAGGAGGTGTTTCGGGTGATCGATCGCTACCTCATGTACTACATCCGCACCGCTGACCGTTTGCAGCGCACCGCGCCTTGGCAGGCTGAACACGAGGGTGGGCTCGATGCGATTCGGGAGGTTGTGGTCAATGACTCACTGGGGATTTGCGCCGATCTCGATGCCCATATGGCAAGGCACATCGACACCTACGAGGACGAGTGGGCGGCCGTGTTGAACGATCCTGACCGCTTGCGCCAGTTCACCAGTTTTGTGAACGCACCAGACACGGCTGACCCGTCGCTCGCGTACGTGGGCCAGCGCGGCCAGCGGCGCCCCGCAAGCGTTGACGAGAAAGCCAGCGGCGCCGTCCTCATCGCCCCATCTACTCTGGAGGTTCGTTCATGAACTCAGCCACCGCATCTGCCCCTACCCGCCTCGCCGTGTGCGACCTGCACGACTTGACCGCGGAGCTGGGGGTGGCCGCATTGGTGGGCGACACCCAGGTGGCGCTTTTCCGGCTGGGGGACGGCACGGTCCACGCGGTCCAAAACTTGTGCCCTTACGCGGGAGCACACGTAATGTCGCGGGGAATCACGGGTTCGCGCGGCGATGAGCCCACCATCGCGTCACCGGTCTACAAGCAGGTGTTTTCGCTCATTACGGGTGAGTGCTTGGCTGCAATGGACCGTCAACCTGTGCTGGGCCTGAGTGGCGACTTGGCCGTCTACCCCGTCACCATCGACAATGGCCAGGTGTTCA
>CAZHTO010000202.1:0-1735 GCA_964535845.1 uncultured Demequinaceae bacterium
AGCGCCGTCATGGGCTCCTGGAACACCATCGCCACATCGTTGCCACGCATGCGGCGCAACTGCTTGCCGGACATCGAGTGCACCGGCTTGCCCGCGACCGTGATCTCACCCGAGACCTTGGCATTACGCGGAAGTAGCCCAAGCGCCGTCATCGACGTCACCGACTTACCGGAACCGGACTCCCCCACCAGCGCGAGCACCTCGCCAGGATGTACTTCCAGCGATATGCCCTTGACTGCGTGGACAGAACCAAATTCGGTACGGAACCGCACGTCGAGGTTGGTGAACGACAGCACTGGGCCGCCGCGGTCCAACGAGGCAGACGTCATGTCATCGACCGTCGTCATCAGTTCTCACCTTTGCTCTGGCGCGGATCGAAGGCATCTCGAAGACCGTCACCAATGAAGTTGACGCTAAGCGCGATCGACAGGATGAACATGCCTGGGAACCAGAACAGCCACGGGCGTGACATAAACGCAGTTTGGTACTGGCTGATCAGTGACCCCAACGACACGTCCGGGGGCCTCACACCGAATCCGAGGAAGCTCAGCGACGTCTCGAGCAGAATTGCCGCAGCAATCGCAAACGTAGTTGCCACGATGATCACACCCACAGTGTTGGGCAAAATGTGGCGCAAGATAATGCGCGGCGAACTCGTACCAATGGCGCGAGCTGCAGACACGAACTCCCGTTCACGTAGCGACAGCACCTCACCGCGAACCAAACGCGCAAGCGAGGTCCACGTCACGAGCGCCAGCACCAGCGCCAAGGCAACGATGCCCTGCCGGCCCGCAATCGCTCCAAGCACGGCGGCGAGCACCAACAGCGGAATGATGATGAACAAGTCCGTCACCCGCATCAGCAACGACTCGAGCCAGCCGCGGTAGTAACCCGCGATCGATCCCACAAAAGTACCGATGATGGTCGAAACTATGCCCACTACGAAGGCGATGATCAGCGATATCTGAGTGCCGCGCATCGTCAATGCGAAGAAGTCTTGGCCCGTCTGCGTTTGTCCGAAGGGATGCTCACCCCACTTGAACCACCCCAAGGTGGGGCTACCGCCATCAATGCTGGGGCCGGTGGTCGAGTAGCTCTTGTTCCACCAACCTGGGACGGGCCCAAAGCCAATCGAGCTGAAGGCCAGCACCGCGATCCCCACCAGCACTACCAGACCGACGATGGCGCCCTTGTGTCGGAAGAACCGCCGGCGCACCAATTGGCCTTGGCTATACGACTTCTCCTCAGGAGGAAGTACGGTGACGTCCTCGAGAACGAAGGTCTGCTCGGGCACGGGCCCTGGAACCTGCTGCCCGGTGGCCTTTTCGCGCTTATCTTCCATGACGGCCTCCCTGCGTGGAATGTGGCAACCATACGTTCAATGTCATCGCCATCACCTCCTGATCCGTGGATCTAGATAGGCGTAACTGATGTCAGCCAACATGTTCATCACAATGGCGGCTATGCCTGTGACAAGGAAGAACGCCATGACGGGAGGTGGGTCCACATTATCCAGGCCACTACGGAACAACTCGCCCATGCCCTTCCAGCCAAACACTGTCTCCGTGATCACCGCGCCTGAGATGAGCGCTGCAAAGTCGAACGCAATGATGGTCGTAATGGGGATCAGCGCGTTGCGGAACGCATGCTTGGTGATGACGCTGCGCTCAGACAGTCCCTTGGCACGCGCAGTGCGCACATAGTCCTGATTCATGGTGTCGAGCATCGATGCGCG
>CAZHTO010000203.1:0-1731 GCA_964535845.1 uncultured Demequinaceae bacterium
TGTGTCAGCGTTGCACGCGGTTCTCTAAGGAGATCGCAGGCGACGCGTTCATTGATTTGCAAAACCGTGGCGCGATGCAGCAGATCGGTACGTTTAACGAGGATGTTCTCGAGTTCGATGGCTATGAGCCTATTGGCGTGGCTGCGGAAGACGAGTCGGGGCGTGCGTTCTCGTCGTACTACTCCGGTAACACGGTGCAGATTTGCCCGGTAGGCGCGTTGACGTCGGCGGCTTATCGGTTCCGGGCTCGTCCGTTCGACTTGGTGAGTTCGCCTGGTATTTCTGAGCACGACTCGTCCGGTGCGGCTATCCGTACGGACCACCGACGTGGCAAGATTCTGCGTCGCCTCTCGGACAACGACCCGGTTGTCAACGAAGAGTGGATCACGGATAAGGATCGCTTTGCTTTCGCATGGCAGAACCTGTCTGACCGCCTAGAGCGCCCGCTGGTGCGGGGTGAGGACGGCGAGTTGCACGAGGCTTCGTGGCCCGATGCGCTTGCTGTGGCCGCTGCTGCCTTGCGTAAGGCTGCGGGCCGCACGGGAACTCCGGCGGACAAGAAGGCTAAGGGCGTAGGGGTGTTGCCGGGTGGCCGCATCACGATGGAAGACGCTTACGCTTACCAAAAGTTTGCGCGCGTAGCCTTGGGCACCAATGACGTGGACGTGCGAACGCGCATTGCTTCTGACGAAGAGCAGGCGTTTTTGGGCGCAGCTGTCGCGGGCACTGGTCTAGGTGTGACGTTTGCCGAACTCGAAAAAGCACCCGCCGTGTTGCTCGCAGGCTTTGAGCCTGAGGACGAAGGCGGCGTCGTCTTCTTGCGCATGTACAAGTCAGCGGGCCGTCAGCAGGTTTTGACGGTTGCTCCGTTGTTGTCGCGTGGCACCGAAAAGCTGGGCGCCACTCTCATTGAGACGGTTCCGGGGCACGAGGCTGCTGCTTTGGCAGATATCAAGGGATCGGCCGATGCGGCGGAGGCTTTGAGCGCAGAAGGTTCCGTCATCATCGTCGGAGAGCGGTTGGCTGGCTCTCCTGGCGCGCTGTCTGAGGCGCGTCGTTTGGCTAAGCGCACCGGTGCTCGGCTTGTGTGGATTCCGCGCCGTGCTGGTGAGCGTGGAGCGGTTGAGGCTGGCGCATTGCCTGGCTTGCTCCCAGGTGGCCGTGATGTGGCAAAGGACAAGGCGCGCGAAAGCGTCGCTGCGGCTTGGGGAGTCGCGGAGTTGCCCGGAGCTCCTGGCCGGAACGCGAGCGAGATCATTGAGGCTGCGGCAGCCAAGCAACTGTCGGCACTAGTGCTAGGCGGTGTCACGCCGTCTGACCTCACTCACGACCTCGTGGGTGCTCTCAAGGCCGTTGACTTTGTCCTCCAGTTCGAGGTGCGACGCAATGAGGCCAGCGAATACGCGGATGTGGTGCTCCCTGTCGCTCCGCCGTCAGAAAAGCCTGGCACATTCGTCAACTGGGAAGGCCGTCTGCGTGGCTTTGCGCCGGCGATCCGCACTGACGCGATCTCTGATCACCGTGCCATTGACGTGCTCGCACGTGAACTTGGCCACGATCTTCGGGTGGGAACTGTAGAAGACGTCAACGCTCAGCTCGCGGCGCTTGGTGCAGCTGCCAAGGGTGAGCGGGTGAGTGGTCCCACCGCCAAAGCTGCCAAGGGGGTCAAGCCCAAGGGCGAGCAACTGGTACTTGCTTCGTGGCACCTCCTCGTCGACGAGGGCGCGCTTC
>CAZHTO010000204.1:0-1727 GCA_964535845.1 uncultured Demequinaceae bacterium
GTCATGGAGCTCAACCGCAACCCCGAGAACTACTTTGCGGAAATCGAGCAGGCCACGTTTGCACCGAGCAACTTTGTGCCTGGCATCGCGGCAAGCCCCGACAAGATGCTCATGGCGCGCATCTTCTCGTATGCAGATGCACACCGCTACCGCGTGGGCACCAACCACGCAGACCTGCCAGTCAACGCACCCAAGAACGCGGACTCGAACGGTCACTCGTACTCGAAGGACGGCTCCATGCGCTACTCCTTCGCCCAGGCCGACAGCCCCGTGTACGCACCCAACTCACGTGGTGGCGCACACGCTGACCCCGCACGGGCCGCTGACTCCGCAGGGTGGGAGCACGATGGCCAGTTGGTCCGCGAGGCCTCGACCTTGCGCGCTGAAGATGACGACTTTGGTCAGGCAGGAACGCTGTACCGCGACGTCTACAACGACGAGCAGAAGGAAGGCCTCCTCGCGACCATCACCGGTCACGTTGGTGCCGTCAAGACGCCCGAGATCCGCGAGCGGGCCATCCAGTACTGGACCAACGTGGACGCCGACCTTGGCGCCAAGTTGCGTGCCAACCTGATGAGCTACACGCACTAAACCTCATTAGTAGAAAGCAAGAGCCGGGCACCCGCGACAGCGGGGAGCCCGGCTCTTGTGCGATTCCGGTAACCTGACGACGGCCACCCATGGCCCCACCACTGAAGCCCCGCCCTGGCGCGGTCCGATGTCAACGTGCGCGCGCATCGGCCCAATGAAGCCGTGCGAAAGCGCCAAGCACCGGGGTGAACGCCTGCTCAGATAGGGACACAATGAATTCGGGACCTACACCTACGCCTGCCCAGACAGCCACGGGCGTACCAGAGGCCACGTATGAGGGCGAGCTATGGCAACTGCGCACCTGGCGGATGCCGCTCAAGCGCTACCGCACGGAACTGATCTCTGGGCTTATGGTGGCGCTCGCGCTCATCCCAGAGGCGATCTCCTTCTCGATCATTGCTGGCGTGGACCCGCGAGTAGGGCTGTTCGCGAGCTTCACGATGGCGGTCGCGATTGCCTTTATGGGCGGACGGCCGGCGATGATCTCGGCGGCGACGGCGGCGATCGCGTTGGTGGTGGCGCCGCTCGCGCGTGAGTACGGGTTGGACTACTTGATAGCGGCGGTCATTCTGGGCGGCATCATTCAGGTGCTGTTGGCAGTGCTTGGGGTCGCGAGGCTCATGCGGTTCATTCCGCGCGCGGTCATGATCGGGTTTGTGAATGCGCTCGCGATCCTGATTTTTATGGCGCAGATTCCGCACCTCACCTCGGTGCCGTGGGCCGTTTACGCATTGGCGGCGGCTGGCTTGGTGATTATTGCGTTGTTCCCCACACTCACCAAGGTGCTGCCGGGCCCACTGATTGCCATTGTGGTGCTGACCGTGGTCACCGTCGTGGCCGCAATCGCGGTGCCCACCGTGGGTGATGAAGGAGAGTTGCCTGATGGTCTCCCTAGCTTGTTCATGCCTGACTTGCCATGGACCTTCGAGACCCTGCGCATTGTGGCGCCGTTCGCGCTGGGCGTCGCGCTTGTGGGGCTGCTCGAGTCGCTGTTGACCGCGAAGCTTGTCGACGACATTACGGACACCCACTCGAACAAAACGCGCGAGGCGTGGGGTCAGGGCGCCGCGAACATCATTACCGGGTTCTTTGGTGGCATGGGTGGTTGCGCGATGATTGGCCAGACCATGATCAAC
>CAZHTO010000205.1:0-1688 GCA_964535845.1 uncultured Demequinaceae bacterium
GGTACCGTCCCGCGCCTAGCGAAAGGTCGCCCATGCCTCAGGCCAATCCACGCGGGAGCCAGGATGCAAACACCGATCCGCACCACAAGCGAGCAGGCAACCTGGACCGCCGCACCGTGCTCTCGGGCTTTCTTTTTGGATGCGGCATCGCGGCCTCCGTGATCGACCTCTTCATCTTTCACCTGGTGCTGCAGTGGCACCACTTCTATGACCTGTCCACCACCGAGGTGGCGCTGATTACCGACGGGATCTTCCACGCAGTCGGTTGGTTCATCACCGTGGGCGGGCTATTTTTGCTCGCAGACGTACGCCGCCGGGCCCGGATGGCGTGGAAGCGCTGGACCGGAGCGGTGATCGCCGGCCTGGGCGCGTTCCAGTTGCTCGACGGCGTGCTGTTTCACAAAGTGCTGGGCATTCACCAGATCCGCTACGACGTGGACCTGCTGATGTACGACGTGGTGTGGCTGGGAACGGCCGCAATCGCGCTGATAGTCGGCCTCGTCATGCTCTGGCGAACCAAGCCCTCCCGCGCCCGCAGTTAAGCAACAGCCATGGACCACGACCACAGCAACGACCACAGCGAAGGCCACACACTCAGCGACCCCGCCTGGCAAATCTTCGACGCGCTCGTCATCGCCATATTGATCGTCGCCGCCCTCAGCTATGCCTGGGCACTATGGTCAGCGCGTGCTCGCGGCCCCTGGCCTGCCGCTCGCACAGCCGCCTGGTACGGAGGGCTCACGTGCGTAGGGCTAACGCTCACAGGTCCGGTCGCCGCCGCATCACACTCCAGCTTTACCGCCCACATGCTGGGGCATCTGCTGCTGGGCATGCTCGCTCCCCTGCTACTGGTGCTGAGCGCGCCGGTGACGCTCGCACTGCAAGCCCTCCCCGCCACTCACGCGCGAAGGCTGACACGTCTGCTGCGCACACCCTTCGTGCGCATCGTCTCCCATCCGGTGACGGCGGGAGTGCTCAACGCCGGCGGACTGTGGGCGCTGTATACGACCGGGCTCTACCAGGCGATGCACGGCTCTGTGTTGCTTCACGCCCTCGTTCACGCGCACGTCTTCCTCGCCGGCTACGTCTTCACGGCCGCGCTGGTGGGAGTGGATCCGGACCCGCACAGGGCACCGTTCCGAATGCGCGCCGTGGTGCTGTTCATCTTCATCGCCGCTCATTCAATATTGGCGAAATGGCTCTACGCGCACCCGCCAGCAGGCGTCGAGGCCGCGGACGCCCAAGCAGGCTCGCAACTCATGTACTACGGCGGCGATGCCGTAGACGTGGTCCTGCTCGTGTTGCTGGGCGCGGCTTGGTATCGCGCAACACGGCCCAGCGATGCGGCCACCATCACCGTCAAGACAGCCCCTAGCCAGATAACCCAAGAAGGGCCGATGCGCGGGCCGGGTCACGCGTAGCACTCACCCCAGTCCGTCCGGAATTAACCCCAACACCCCAGCGTTTGCCCACACGATGCCCACGTCCATTCCCCTCTCGCTCCTCGACCGGTCGCGCACGCGCACAGGTGAGCCAGAGGCGACGGCACTCCACCGCACGATTGCTCGCGCCCAGCACGCCGAGTCACTGGGCTATCACCGCTATTGGGTCGCCGAACATCACGGCGTGCCAGGCATTGCGAGCGGTAGCCCCGCGGTGCTCTTGGCGGCTGTGGGCGCGGCCACCGA
>CAZHTO010000206.1:0-1671 GCA_964535845.1 uncultured Demequinaceae bacterium
TAGCAGCGCTCAACCAGCACGGCGTACTTGCCGCCCACGCAGTCGAAGAGACTGGCCGAGGCGTGTTTGAGGACAAGGCCGTGAAGAACATCTTTGCTTGTGAGCACGTCACTCACTCGATGGGTCCTATGAAGACCGTAGGCGTCATTCACGAAGACGAGCTACTGGGCATCACGGAGATTGCGGAGCCGGTCGGAGTGGTGTGCGGCATCACGCCAGTCACCAACCCCACCTCCACCGCGATCTTTAAGGCGCTGATCGCGCTGAAGACCCGTAACCCCATCATCTTCGCGTTCCACCCGAACGCACAAGAATCCTCCGTTGCGGCCGCACGGGTCGTTCGCGACGCCGCAATCGCAGCTGGTGCTCCCGAGCACTGTGTTCAGTGGGTGGAGACCCCGTCGCTCGAGGCGACCAACACCCTGATGAACCACCCCGGTGTGGCCATGATTTTGGCTACCGGCGGCAACGCGATGGTGAAGGCTGCTTACAGCTGTGGCAAGCCCGCGCTCGGAGTGGGCGCAGGTAACGTGCCCGCTTACGTGCACGAGTCTGCGAACCTCAAGCGCGCTGTCAACGACATTGTGGTGTCGAAGGCGTTCGACAACGGAATGGTGTGTGCCTCTGAGCAGGCAGCCATTCTGGACGCCTCGATCTACGACCAGGCCATGGCTGAGTTCGAGACTTTGCACGCACACCGTGCGACGCCCGAGCAGAAGGCCATGCTCGAAGAGTTCATCTTCGGAGTCACCGCAAACGGTGAAAACTGCGCTGGAGCAAAGCTCAACCCCGCAGTCGTGGGGCGCACCCCGCAGTGGATCGCACAACAGGCAGGCTTTGAGGTTCCCGCCAAGACATCGATCATCATGGTCGAGGTGTCGCACGTGGGCGAGGCTGAGCCGCTGACTCGCGAGAAGCTGTGCCCCGTCATCGCTGTGCTCCGTGCAGAGTCCACCGACCAGGGTGTGACCATGGCTGAGCAGATGGTCGAGTTCCACGGACTGGGCCACTCCGCAGTCATCCACGCCGAGGACCAAGCACTGGTCCAGGAGTTCGGTCGCCGCGTGAAGGCCGTGCGTATTATCGCCAACTCGCCCTCTAGCCACGGTGGCATTGGCGACATCTACAACGCCTTCCTCCCGTCGCTGACCCTGGGCTGTGGCTCCTACGGACGCAACTCGGTGAGCAACAACGTGACGGCAGTTGACCTGATCAACGTCAAGCGCATTGGCCGGAGGAACAACAACATGCACTGGTTCAAGGTTCCGGCGAAGACGTACTTCGAGCCCAACTCGATTCGCTACCTGCGTTCCATGCAGGAGGTGGAGCGCGTCACCATCGTGACTGACCCGACCATGACGCAGATTGGCATCGTCGACCGGGTGCTGGACGTGCTGCACCGCAGGCCTAACCAGGTCTCGGTCCAGATCATCGACAGCGTTGAGCCTGAGCCGTCGATCAACACCGTGCGCAAGGGCGCTGAGGCCATGGCCGCGTTCAAGCCAGACACGATCATCGCCGTTGGTGGTGGCTCGCCTATGGATGCCGCGAAGGTCATGTGGCTCATGTACGAGCACCCAGACGTGGTGTTCTCGGACCTGAAGGAGAAGTTCTTCGACGTCCGCAAGCGCGCCTTCCAGTTCCCCAAGTTGGGCAAGCTCGCCAAGCTGG
>CAZHTO010000207.1:0-1626 GCA_964535845.1 uncultured Demequinaceae bacterium
ACCCGCCTATTCGCATTGGCAAGAAGGCTTTGCATGAGCACCTTGGGGCGTGGCTTCCCCGTCTCAAGGACGGGGGCGAGGCGTGGCTCGTGGTGCAAAAGAACCTGGGCGCGGACTCGCTGGCCCGGTGGATTGCCCAGCAGTGTGACGCCGACGGCCGTGCGTGGGGGTCGATCGAGAAGGTCGGTAGCGCCAAGGGCTTCCGGGTGCTACGCCTAGAGCGCCCCCACGAGTAACCCACCCATCAGTGCGACTGGAGGTCGCGCCGGCGAAAGCCGACGAGGCCAAGCGCCCCAAGCACGGCGGCGATGATCCACAGGCCCGCCACATCTGACGCCGCAAACGTGTCAGTAAACGGCTCCGGGACCCAGTCAAAGGGCGACAGCCGGACCATCCACGCGGGAAGGTCAAATAACGAGCCGAACATCCCCACCACGAACGTGTAGGCGACCAGGGCCCAGGCCAGACCCGTGAACCGCGGCGCCCACCCGTAGATGGCGACCACCAGCAACAGATGAACCGCGAGCGCAGGTAAGTACGACCACAGAGCCGCGGAGTAGTCACCAAAGGACTGCGCATCCCACCCCGCGCTGGCGGCGCCCAGCCACATGGCGTAGGTACTGACGGCCATGAGGACGAACATGCCGAGCACAGCGATCGCGGTTTGTGCGCCAAGCCAGCGCGTACGCGACACCGGGCTGGCGAGCACGACCTCGGCGCGGCCCTCGTCCTCTTCGGCCCGCACGCGCCCAGCCATGACAATGCCAAATGCCGCGGCACTAAGCGCCACATACAGCATCATGACCATGAGGAACCCCAGGGCCATACTTGCGCTATCGGTCCCAAAGAGGTCACCTAAAGCCGGGTTGTCGGCGACCATGTCGCCAATCATCCCGGAGATGTCCGGCATCATGGAGCCGCTACCAAGCCACAGCAAGCCAAGCCCGAGCGAGCTCCACATGAGCGCGCCCCGCTGCTGCCGCCAAGCCAAGGCAAGCGGGTTACGCAAGCCGGCATGCGCATCGGCCCTTCCTGGACGAGAACTCACCAAGCCACCGCCAAAGTCCCGTCTCGATGCCAACCGAACCGCGATGGCGCCCAGCACGACGCTGGCTGCAACCGTCAAGAACAGCGGCCACCAACGCAGATCCACAACGGCACGCGTTTGCTGAGCCCACGCAATTGGTGAAGCCCACGACAGCGGCGAACCGCCCGTGGCCTGTATGTCCCCCACCGCCCGCAACACAAACGCGAGGCCAAACGCAACGAGGGAGATCCCCGTGGCCGTCCGGGCGTGCTCGCTGAGCTGGGCAGCCAGCAGTGCCACCGCCCCAAAGACGCACGCGACCAGCGCGGAGCCGAGCGATACCGCAAGCGAGTCGACGATGCTAAGTTCGCCCGCCGCGGCCATGGCACATGCCCCCAGGACGGCGATCAGGAGCTGCGTCATCACCAGGACGTTCGCGGCCGCGAACGCTGGCGCGTGCCGGCCCACCACCGCTGATTGCACTAGTTCGGACTGGCCCGACTCTTCCTGTGCGCGGGTGTGACGCACCATGTGAAGTATCGCGAATACCGCCAGCGTCATGGATACCCAGGTAGTGGACTCGTTAGCCATCGCAACGC
>CAZHTO010000208.1:0-1610 GCA_964535845.1 uncultured Demequinaceae bacterium
GCAATGAGCGCGAGCAGGATGATTCCCATCGACTTCTGCGCATCGTTGGTGCCGTGCGCGAGCGAGACCAGCGAGGCGGAGCCAATTTGGCCCCACCGGAAGGTGCGGTCGTTGTCTTTCTCTTTTACGTTTTTGGTGGCGCGCATCACGAGCGCGGTGCCGATGGTGGCGACCAGGATGGCGACGATGGGCGCGATGAGCGCGGGGATCATCACCTTGGCGATCAGGCCAGACCACAGCACGCCCTGACTGCCGGCGGCAGCGAGCACGGCGCCCACCACACCGCCCACGAGCGCGTGCGAGGAGCTGGACGGGATGCCAAAGAGCCAGGTAAGCAGGTTCCACACGATTGCGCCTGCGAGACCCGCCAGCACCACGTTGAGCGTGATGATGTCTGCGTCCACAATGCCGGTCGCAATGGTCGCCGCAACGGTCAGCGAGAGGAACGCGCCCACCATATTGAGGCATGCGGACAGCAACACTGCCTGCTTGGGCTTGAGGGCTCGGGTCGCAATGGAGGTTGCCATCGCGTTTCCGGTGTCATGGAATCCGTTAGTGAAGTCAAAAGCGAGCGCGGTCGCAATGACGACGCCAAGGAGCACGGGGTCAGTCACGCAGACTATTGTGACCGAAAATTGGGCACCAGGTGACCAAACTCTTAACAGATTGGTGCGCGTTTGGTTAAGTGTGATATTTCACACGGCCGATGCGCTGGCAACCATCCTGGTAGCGAACGTTTTGCAGTGGTCCAGTGGGGTATCCCACGAGCACATAAGTCGCACCTCGACTGTGTCTGGATTACTCCCTGGTTGCCAGTCGTAGAAGCTGTAGCTCTCGCGCACGCGCGCTGCGAGTGAACGGGGCATTTCGATAAAGACCGCGTTGGCGTCAGTGGGTTGGGTGAAGCGGACCACGCCGTCTCGCACGAGCGGCGACAGTTCCTCCCGTAACGCAGTGGCCATCGCGTTCGCGTGGCGTGCATTGCGTAGCCACAGGGGGTCCCCGCCCTGCTCACCGCCTGGGCCGCGGGATTCGAGCAACGCGACCAGTTGTGCGGATATAAACCGCATTTTGGAACCCAATTGCATGGTCGCTTTGCGCAAGTGCAGCAGGTCCTTCGACAGTGGGTCGACGAGATCCTCGGCGAGTACCACGACCGCCTCCGCCCCCATGGCGCCGTTCTTGGTGGCGCCAAGAGAGAGCACGTCCGCGCCGCCGCAGGCCTCGAGCAGCGAGACGCCCAACGTGGCGGCAGCGTTAGCAATGCGTGCCCCGTCCACGTGGACCCGCATGCCGGCCACGTGCGCGGCGTCGACGAGGGCGCGCATCTCGTCAACCGAATACACGGTTCCAAGCTCCGTCGACTGCGTGAGCGACAGCACCAGCGGCTGCGCGCGGTGTTCGTCGCCCACGTTGTCTACGTATGCGCTCAGCGACTCGAGCTGCACCTTCCCGCCGGGCGCCGGTACCGGCAAGATCTTGAGCCCGCCTACCCGCTCGGGAGCGCCGTTCTCGTCGGTGTTGATGTGCGACAGCTCAGCGGCCACCACCCCGCCCCACCTAGGCGACAGTGCCATGAGCGACACCACGTTTGCCCCGGTGCCGTTAAA
>CAZHTO010000209.1:0-1507 GCA_964535845.1 uncultured Demequinaceae bacterium
AACTGTGCCGGGATTGAGCTGTGCCGGGATTGACTAAATTTCGCCCTGGTCACGGCGGCGGTCAAAACGCTCCTCCATGCGGCTCATGAAGTCCTTATTCGACTTGGGCTGCTGAGCCCGGCCTGAGGGGCGGTCAGGAGCAGGTGACGTGCCCTTGGATCCGGCTTCGGGGTTATTCTTATTCGGCGCAAGCAACGCCCACAGCGCCACACCTGCCATGATCATGAAACCCGCGATACCTAGCAGCGGCAGTTGCGTCACTACGCCAAAGACAACGACGGTGAGCCCCACCAGGACTCCCGTCGCGGCAGCGACAACTCGAGCGGGGGTTTTTGGGCCACGCGTCATGGCTCGGTGAAGAGACGCATCCTGCCCTAAATCGTGCTCGAGCTGCTCAAGCACGCGCTGTTCATACTCCGACAGCGGCATGGTGACCTCCTCAGTCGCTATCCGCGAATGTCCCTAGTCTAGTTCGACAAGACCACAGATACTAGCCAGCCCGATAAATGGAGAGCCAATGACCCGTCGCGCACGTACCGCTACGATCGCTCCCGGTGTGCCTCGCGACACTCCGATGCCCATATCTACCGGAACCGTCAAGATAACTGATGATCCTGATGGGTCAACGACTGTATGGGTCAATGATGTTCCCAGCTCCGTAATGCGACATGATCCCGAGCGACTCGACTTTGAGTACATGCGGCATTTTGCAGCGGTGATAGCGGCATGGGACCGCCCCAACCGAATGCTCGCTTTACACATAGGTGCAGGGGTGTGCACCATGCCCCGACACCTCGCACATGTTTACCCAGATTCGCGTCACATCGCCGTCGACATCGACGCGACGTTGCCAACCTTGGCCCGCGAGTGGTGGGATTTGCCGCGCGCTCCGCAGTTAAGGATCCGTCAACAAGACGGCCTGGAGGCCTTAGCGTCTCGTCACGATTCGAGTGTGGATCTCGTGGTGAGGGATGCGTTCGCGGGCGACGCGACTCCCGTGAGCCTTGCAGACGATCAGTGGTGGCACCACGCCCAGCGAGTATTACGTCCGGGGGGGTTAGTCGTGGCAAACGTCAGTTCCGTGCCAGGAAAGGCAACCCATCGACTGGATGTGCTCGCTGCGCATAGCGCGTTCCCTGCGGTCGTCGCGGTGGGAGAAGGTGCGGTACTGAAGGGCCGCCGGCGAGGGAATGTGGTGCTCGCCGCATCGGCCGCTGTCAATGTCGATGCGCTACGCCGCTACGCCGCCTCGGCTCCCCTGCCTACTAGCGTGAGCTCCAACTGGGCGCTTTGAGCGGGCAGGCTCAGGGCTTTGGGAAAGCAACAGGCCGCCACCCCGAGGGGTGACGGCCTGTTGTAAAAGTTTAAAGCTGTTGTTTACACAACGTAGCTGTCAACGATTAGAGCGGACGAACCGACTCAGCCTGCGGGCCCTTGGGACCGTCAGTCACTTCGAACTCGACGCGCTGCGCCTCTTCGAGCGACTTGTAGCCGTCCGAGTCAATTG